>DUDC01000342.1:665-11344 GCA_012959465.1 Planctomycetaceae bacterium | reverse complement strand
AGCACCAACAGAGGAGCCAAATTCAATTGCCGACTGATTTTGGCGCAGGTAATCCGGCTGACAACAACCGATTTGATCCGAGTCAGCTCTCCCTCAAGGGCGGTTGGAAATATTCGGTACAACTCTTCGCAAACGACGGAGCCCAGGATGGCGTCGCCAAGAAACTCCAGACGCTCATTCGAGTCGAGTCGGTGGTTGGCCCCGGAGGCGTGAGTGAGAGCCCTGTGAAGCAACCGACGATCGATGAACTGGTACCCCAGAATGTTCTCACATTCGATCAGTTTGGCGAGAACTTCAGGGCCGAGGGCGGGTTCGTATTCGGTCATTGATGGAAAGCAGCGAAAAGTGGAGAATCGACGGAAAGCTAACAGGGAAAACACTTTTTGTCAACAATTGGCGTCGCCGACCCAATTGGCGAATTCAGATTGCAACCTATAATTGAGGGCAATCTTGGCGGACCGATGGGAGCCACTCCCCAACCCGCTATCGTGCCACTTGCTCGTGCCTCCCCAGAGTCGCCCCGTGCGAATTCGCCCAGCTGAACCATCATGATCAACACGCTTTATCTGCCGGAACTCCGAGAGATGCTCACAGACCAAAACTCTGTGGACTTGGGTGAGTTCTGTGAGGCGCTCCACCCGGCTCGGACCGCCGAGTTTATGGAAGGGTTGACCGCCGATGAAGCGTGGGAAGTACTGCGACACGCCTCAATGGGGACGCGGGTCGAGATCTTCTCGTATTATTCCCCTGAGAAGCAGGTAAAAATCCTGGAAACCCAGGACCGCGAGAGTGTGGCAGAGTTGATTGCTGAGTTGGCGGCCGACGATCGAGTCGACATTTTACAACAGCTCGACGACGATTTGGTCGCCGAGCTTCTCCGTCTCTTGCCGACCGAGGATCGACGGGACATCCTCCGCTTGCAGGCATTTCCGGAGGGCACGGCCGGGTCGGTGATGACGACCGATGTGGCCATGCTGGACGAGGAACTTAGCGTTACCGACGCTTTGCAGGAACTTGTCAGACAAGCCGAAGATGTCGAGACCATTTACTACTTGTATGTCGTCGATGAAACAAGGCACTTGCGCGGCGTCGTCAGCACGCGTCAACTTGTCTCCGCCATGGGAAAGCCCGATACGCGATTACGGGAGTTGATGGAGACCGACATGGCCGTTGTCAATGTCATGGATGACCAAGAGACGGCGGTCGACAAGGTGGCTCACTACGATCTGTTGGCGATCCCGGTGGTGGACTCGGACCATCGCATGCTGGGCATCATCACGCACGACGACATTATCGATGTCGTTCGCGAAGAAGCTACCGAAGACGCACACCTTAGCGCCGCGGTGACTCCACTGGAAGAGACCTACTTAAGGACTCCCATTATTACGCTCAGTCGCAAACGAGGCGTGTGGCTAGTGATTTTGTTCATCGGCGGATTACTGACGGCGTTCGCGTTGCAGTTCTACGAAGACGCAATGAATCGTTTTCATTGGTTGGCGCTATTTATTCCATTGATTATTTCCAGCGGTGGAAACTCGGGGAATCAATCGGCCACCTTGATCATCCCCGCCATGACAACGGGTGACATCAAGATCGGCGACTGGTTACGCGTGGTCATTCGCGAATTGGCGATGGGCCTTGTTCTTGGCGGGTCGCTCGCATTACTCGGCCTGGTCGCTGCCGCGTTGATTGCGCCCGAGGCGATTTTCATTGTCCCCTGCACGTTGCTGCTTGTAGTCTTGTCGGGGACTTTGTGCGGGGCCACGTTGCCATTACTCTTCAAACGACTGGGGTGGGACCCAGCCATGATGAGCAACCCCTTTGTTGCCGGTATCGTCGATGTTCTTGGGATTGTGATCTACGTCAACGTCGCCATCGCACTGGAGTCCGTGGTAATCGGCGGCTGATAACCACAAGTCCGTCCCCACCGGTTCGGGGCGAGTGGGGTAGGTTTTGCCCGATGGACACTAGCGAAGTCGGCGGAAGCCTAGGCTTCTTCGCTCGTTGGCTGGGCCGCTTCCCCAACGGCCTTCTTCTTGACGGTCTTTTTCTTGGCCATTTTCTTTGCCGCCGTTTTTTTCTTTGCCGTCTTCTTCTTGGTGGCCTTCTTCTTTTTCTTTGTCCCGACGCGAGATGCACGTTCGGCCAACAGATTCAACGCCTCGTCCATCGTCAGCTCGTCCGGGCTACTCCCCTTAGCAAGCGACGCATTGGTGGCACCGTCCGTTACATAGGGTCCGTAGCGACCGTCAAGTAATTTGACGACCTCGCCGGTCACCGGCGACTCGGTAAAGACCTTGATCGGCTCTTTGGGCGCCGCGCGTCCGCGCCGCTGTTGGGGCTGAGCAAGCAGGGTAACTGCCTGCTCCAATGCGACGTCCAATGGCGATACGTCTTCTGGAAGCGAGCGGGTTTCGGATCCCCACTTTACGTACGGTCCATAGCGGCCATTGTGAGCTACTACAGGCTGACTGTCGGTGGGATGTTCACCAATCGTACGGGGCAAGGTGAGCAATTTGAGAGCGAGTTCCAAGTTGACGTCGGCTTGGTCCATACCCTTGAGCAGGGAACCGTTCTTGGGTTTCTCATCGTCGCCTTCACCGCCTCCGAGTTGGACATAGGGCCCGAATCGTCCATTCTTCAAGTAGACATTGCGACCGGTATCTGGACAAACTCCCAAAGGCTGTTC
The DNA here is from genome assembly GCA_012959465.1 of Planctomycetaceae bacterium. GTDB lineage: Bacteria > Planctomycetota > Planctomycetia > Pirellulales > Pirellulaceae > UWMA-0346. The sequence goes on along the minus strand of DUDC01000342.1, from coordinate 8,655 downwards.
GGCTCGCTGCCCGAGCTCAAGTAACTCCAACGACTTTTCTAGTGTCACTTCATCCGGGCACAAGTCACCTGGGACACTCGCCTTGCGGTAATTGTCGGCATCGCGTTCACCCTGTTCGAGGTAGGGGCCGTACCTTCCCACTCTTAAATAAATCGGTTCGGTAAAGTCGCCGCTCTCAGGCGTTCCAATAGCGAACTGACTGATTTTTCGCGGATCGATCTCCTCGATGCTGGTGGAAACTCGCTCCTTTAATCCAGGAGAACCGTCGCCGAAATAGAAGTCCCTGAGATACGATAAGTGCTCTGCTTCACCACGGCTGATCGCATCAAGATAGTCTTCCATTTGCGCGGTGAACTGGAAGTCAACCAGTGAGGCGAGGTGCTCCTCCAAGAGCCTAGAGACCGCGAAGGCCATCCAGGTCGGAACGAGTGCGTTACCCTTTTTAAATACATATTCACGGTACAAAATGGTGTCGATAATCGATGCATAGGTACTCGGTCGACCAATACCCATCTCTTCCAGTTTGCGAGTCAATGAGGCTTCGGTAAAGCGGGCCGGTGGTTTAGTCGAGTGACCGTTGCCCGTGACGTCCTGACAGTCGACGGATTGTTCGGCTTTCAGCACGGGGAGCAATCGTTCTTTGCCGGCCAGTTCCTGTTGTGGGTTGTCTGACCCTTCGACATAGGCCCGCAGGTACCCGGGGAAATCGATGGTCTTGCCGCGACTCTCCAGGACCGCCTCTTCGCCTTCAATCTTGACAACGATGCTTCGTTCCCGCGCGTCGACCATCTGGCAGGCGATTGTTCGCTTCCAGATGATTTCAAATAGACGATATTGGTCGGAGCTCAGCTCACTCTTGAGATGACTGGGCGGATCGAAATGACTAGCCGCCGGCCGAATCGCCTCGTGAGCCTCTTGAGCGTTCTTGACTTTTGATTTGTACGTCCGCGGTGCCTCGGGCAGGTAATCCGGTCCGTAGTTTTTCTGAATCAGACCGCGGAGCGAATCGACAGCCTCCTTCGCCAGAGAGGTCGAGTCGGTACGCATGTACGTGATGTACCCGTTCTCGTACAGACCTTGAGCTGCGGACATGGTGCGGCGAGCCGTGAAGCCCAGTTTCCCATTGGCTTCCTGTTGGAGCGTGCTGGTGGTAAACGGAGCCGAAGGGGACGAATTGTAGGGTTTTTCGACAACGGACAGCACCTGGAAGTCGGCCTGTTTCAGTTTGTTGGCCAGGTCCTGAGCCGCCGCCTCGTCGAGTAGCAAGAGATCGGCGTTCTTGATCTCGCCGGTGTTCGCATCAAAGTCCTTGCCACTTGGCAGCTTGCGACCCTGGTAGGTAAATAACTCAGCCTGGAAGACTTCGTTCGTGTCGGTGGCGAATGTCGCCGCCAGGTCCCAATAGGACGCCTTGACGAATGCACATCGCTCCCGCTCTCTTTGGACGATCAGTCGAACGGCTGCTGACTGCACGCGACCAGCGCTCGTGCCTTTGGCGATTTTTCGCCAGAGTATGGGTGAAACGCTATATCCATAGAGCCGGTCCAGGATCCGGCGAGTCTCTTGAGCCCGAACCAGTCGATCATCAATTTCCCGTGGATTGTCCAGCGCTTCAGCGATGGCTGCCTTGGTGATTTCGTGGAATACGAGTCGCTTGACCGGTACCTTGGGTTTCAGCAATTCGCACAGGTGCCAGCTGATCGCTTCACCTTCGCGGTCTTCGTCCGTCGCCAGATACAATACGTCACACTCTTTGAGTAGCTTTTTGAGCTTTGCAACTTGTTGCTTCTTTTCAGGTGGAACCACATAAAGGGGTTCAAAATCCTGATCGACGTTTACCCCCAATTTGGACCAGGGCTGGTCCTTGTACTGTTCGGGGACTTCATCGGCCTTTTTCGGTAAATCGCGAACGTGTCCAATACTGGCCTCGACCAAATAGTTTGGCCCCAAGAACTTCGAAATTGTCTTGGCCTTAGCCGGTGATTCTACGATCACCAGCGATTTTCCTGTTCCCGTTCCTGACTTTTTCACCATGGCTACGCCGTTTTTCACTGTAGAAGACCAAGGAGTGGCCCTGTCGACACTCCTTTTTGGGATTGTATTTACGTCTCGCAGCCCTACAATCTTCACCAAATGTAAGGCGAATAGTTCGTCGCGCCGCGTCACCATTAATACGGTTGATTGCGGCCTGTCAAGGTGTGTTTACATGCCGCAAGGGAATTGATCGCACTGACGGCCCCGGCCGACAGTGTCCGGTACGGCAAATCCCACGCGGTGTTTTTTTTGAACCGAAAACGAGTTCACATGTCTAGCCCATTTCAAGTATTTCGCAAAAACCAACAAAGGTTGCTTGTTGTGTTTGGCGTCCTTCTCATGGTGTCGTTCATTATCGTCCCAATCTTGACGGACGCTCTCCAGCCGAACGGTGGTAGCAATAATAACGCCGTAGTGGTGAAGTGGAACGGAGGGTTGATCCGAGAAAGCGAATTGCGCGGATTACTCCGGCGCAACAATGTCACCGTCAATTTTTTGGAGGCTGTGTTGGCACGGGCTGCCGAAAAAGTCGATGACATCGACGGTAGTCAGCACATATTGCAACGAGTTCGCGGCTCCGGCGAAGTGGTCAATAATATCTTGCTCGCGGAAAAAGCAAAAAGTTTGAATCTTGTCATCACTGATGACGCCGTCATCCAATATCTCAATGACTTGACCGACAAGGCTCTGAGCACGGACGAGTATTACACGATCCAAAGACGTGTGGCTGGCGATCAGCAGATTTCGATGCCCGAGATCTTTGACGAAATCCGTACGGCATTAGCGGCCAGATACATGCAGAGCGTTTTGTATGCTGGCGTGGGGTCCCTTCCACCGCAGTATCATTGGGAATCGTTTCGCCGCCTAAACGAACACATGGAATTGGAAATCCTGCCGATTTCAGTCGCTGACCTAGCAGAAACAATAACGGATGACCCCGACGAAAACGAATTGCGGAATCTCTACGAAGATCGCAAGGATAAGTTTCCCTATCCCAATTCGCCAGAATTCGGTTTCCGCCAACTGCCGAAAATTGATTTTCACTATGTGAAATTTGACTTTGAAAAGTACCTACAAAAGGCAGAGGCAGAACTGACGGAGGAGGAGATCGCGGCCGAGTACCAAAAGTCGATTGAGAGCGGTCAATATCGCAAACCGGTGACCCTCCCGCCAATGGAACCTGGTGACGATGGCGACACGGACACAGACGACACGGAGAACGAGACCGGCGACAAGACGGACGAGACCGGCGACACGGAGAACGAGACCGGCGACAAGACGGACGAGAGTGCTTCTCCGACGACGGAAGAATCTGGAACGGAACCTGAAGGTGTTAAACCAGAACCTGAAAAACAATCCCGCGTAACGACCGCGCGAAAAACAGAATTCGTGTCAACACAAACGCAAGATGACCCGGTTGCCGGCAGTGATCCAGTGTCCGGGAACGAACCCGAGACGACTCAACCCGAGACGACTCAACCCGAGACGACTGAGCCCGAGACCACTGAGCCCGAGACCACTGAACCGGAGGGTGAAGGCGACACGGATGCAACCGACCCCAAGAAACCCTCAACGGAAACGCCAGACATTGCTGACGCCTTTCTTCCTCTGGAAGACGTGCGCGATCAAATCATCGAGCGACTCGCCCGACCCAAAGCGCAAACCATGCAAGATGATGCCATGGAAGCGGTACGCGTAGCGATGAGTAAACATGCGTCCGATTACAACATTGCCAAGTTCAATGACAAGGGCGACCTGCCGAAAACGCCATCAGCACTCAAATTGGGATTGGATAACGGTGCGACGGGTCGAGAAACCGGAAAGCTCGACTACATCCAAATAAAGGAAAAAAAGGAAGAGGAGCTCGGCCAATCACAACGGTTTCAGGGCTTTCAAAACGAGAGTTTTGAGCAATTTGCCTACAACCCGAACGTACAGTTGTTTGCAACCAGAGAATCGACCAGCGTAGACAGCACCGATATTCGCTTCATATTCTGGAAGGCAGTTACAGAGGATGAGAAAATCCCTGCATACGAAGGAGTAAAAGGCCTAGTCGAAGAGGCATGGAAAAAGACAAAGGCACGCGAACTCGCTGAGAAACGAGCCGAGGAGTGGGTCGACGAGGCAAAGTCGGCGAAGGGGCTCAATCTCGAGGAGCTGCTACCTAAACAGGCCGAACAAGTGAAACGGACTGGTGAGTTTAGTTGGCTAACGCAAGGAAGTTTTTCAATGTTCGGTGGTGGACCGGAACTGAGCACAATCGACGGAATCGACGGGATCACGCCAGAATCCATGGAACAGGTATTCAAGCTGGCAGAGGACGAGATTGCGGTTTTGAGTAACGCGTCCAAGTCGGAGTATTACGTCGTGCGTGTCGACTACCGTGGACCGTCCGAAAATACGATGCGGATCCGATTTTCGATGGAGCGCGCCACGGTCTACCCGCCAACCGCGCAAGCCGATTTTCAAATCTACAATCAAGACCTGATGAAGAGCCTTGATCAGGAATTCAATGTTTCGCGCTGATCGCGAATGTCCCAGCCCGATGGACTGGGCTAGACAAATGCAACGCGGCGTTGCCCCTTCGTTGCAAGCGTTGCGGATTTGAGCCGAAGGCACTAGCCTCGGGTCTTGTGCTGGTACCCGTGACCAACGCCGTCGGCGGCGACCAGAGTCTTGGCTACGGCACGGCCATTCACAATCAACACGCTCGCACAGATGACGGATAGTCCTGGGCGTTTTCATTGATATCCACGAGCTCTCGGAATCTTATCCGATCGCAACGACGAATGCAGGAAAAGCCACCGGCGTACCGCCAACGGTTAAGCGCGGTTGTTGATGATCACATCCAGTTCATCTTTGAGCTTTGAGAGGATCTCATCGTAGGGGAAAGCCCCAATCGACTCACTGCCCCGTTTGAGATTAACGTAGTTCGGACCGCACCACAGCCCTAAATCGGCGTCATCGGTTTCTCCCGGCCCGTTCACTCGACAGCCCATGATGGCAATCGTAATCGCATGTTGCTCGGCATAGCTTGTCATCTCCTTGACGCGTTGAGCCAGATCAATGAATGCTTCATTTTCAACGCGAGAACAACTGGGGCATGAAATGATATTGAGTGTATCGAGACCGAAGTCTACGAAACTTCGAACGCGTCCTTCGCCAATGTCGTGCAAAATGCTCCGGCCAGCGACTATTTCTTCCGGCTTCCGATCATTGGGGACGGTAAGAGAAACGCGAATGGTGTCGCCAATCCCTTTGGAAACAAGTTGTTCGAAGGCAATTCGCGTCTTAATGATCCCGTCGGGTGGCATCCCCGCCTCGGTCACTCCGAGATGAAGCGGTACATCCGGCCGTTGCTCGGCAAAACGCTGGTTGACGTCGATAACCAACCTTGGGTCCGAGTCCTTAAGGGAAACACAGTATTGATGAAAGCCCAACGAATCGAGGTGTTGGCAATGATCGATCGCACTTTCCAACATGGGCGAAACACTGTCGTCTTTCCCAAATTTCTCCTTCTTGTCTGGGTCGACACTTCCGCAGTTGACGCCAACGCGAATTGCGCAATTATGTTCTCCGGCAACGTCCGCGATATACTCAACCTTCTCCTGCCACGCCTTTTCCCTTTCCAAGTGGTAAAGGTGTCCGGGGTTGTAGCGAATCTTGTCCACATGCGGCGCCACGATTTCGGCCAGCCGATAGTTTTCCTGAAGGTCGACGGAGACGTTGGCTGTCGTTTGTTGGCGGATTTCCGCAAGGGCTGTTGCATCGCGATGACTGTCGACCGCGATACGAACGACATCCGCTCCTGCATCCGCCAGAGAATTAACCTGTTGGACCGTTGCATCGATGTCCTGTGTATGAGTTGCCGTCATACTCTGGACAGCGATCGGGTGACCATTTCCGATCACAGCATTGCCGATACGAACTTCGCGAGTAGGATTACGATCGATGTTTATCACGATTTATTTCAACTCCGCAATGCAACGGCTGGGCAAACAAGTTTAGTTCACATTGTATCTTGAGCCGCTGAAAAAAAACGATGTCCAGGGCGATTCTGCTTCTGCATCGTAACCGGCCAAATCCAATCATCATAGTGCCGCCTATGCAGCCAACCTGGACAGTACCCATGGAATCTGAACCGCAATTTCACGTCGTTCTTCACCAACCGGAAATCCCACAAAACACCGGGAACATTGGCCGAACTTGCGTGGCCGCTAGGGCGAAACTATGGCTCGTACGGCCTCTCGGTTTCCGCCTCGACGATCACCACGTCAAACGAGCCGGACTCGACTACTGGCAACACTTGCAGTGGGAGGCGCCCGCCCATTGGGAAGAGCTCCGATCCCGCCTGACAACAAACCGGATGTGGTTCTTTAGCAAGCGAGCTACGCGATGCTACACGCAGGCCGACTTTCAATGGGGCGATGCGCTCGTATTTGGAAGCGAAACGTCCGGTCTTCCAAGTCAGATTCTGGATGAGACCCCGGAATACGCTCTTCGAATCCCGACCCAACCCGAAGTTCGCAGCCTAAACCTCTCCTGTTCTGTAGCCATTGGCTTGTTCGAGGCGATCAGGCAGGCCGAGTTGAAAAACAGTTAGTCGTCTTTTGATCTTCGCCTGGATTGACGATCCTCCCACGACCCGTGAGAATTTAGCCCTCACGGGGCTGCGGCCTCATCTTCCCCATTGCCCACCTTTTCATTGAAACGATTGTCTGAGGACTCACTGTGCCCGCCATCGATGTTTCCGTTTTGACCGAATTTGCAACTCGTCTGCTCACCGCGTCGGGAGCGCCACCCGACGAAGCCGCGTTAGTAGGCCGCAGTTTGGTGGTAGCCAATCTCTGCGGATACGACTCGCACGGTGTGATGAGGATTCCATTCTACGCGGACATGATCGCCAAGAATGAGGCGATTCCGGGCGCTGAGCTCACCGTAATCAAAGAATCGCCGACCATCTTGGTAGCAGACGCGAATTGGGGGTTGGGGCGCGTGCAGTGCGGCAAATTGATCGATCGATTGATCGAGAAGGCAACGTTGACCGGTATGGCCATCGGAACTTTGTACAACAGTAGTCATGTGGGCCGACTGGGTGAATATTGTGAGACAGCAGCGGCTGCTGGCCTCCTGTCGCAGATGATGGTGAACACACACGGCGCGGCACGGCGCGTTGCTCCACCAGGTGGCACGGAGCCGCGATTGGGCACGAACCCGATGGCATTGGGAGTGCCAAACGGTGACGATCCACTGATACTGGATTTTAGTACCAGCGCTACGGCCGAAGGAAAAGTACGCGTCAAAGCCATCGCTGGTGAACAGTGCCCACCTGGGTGGGTGCTCGACAGTGAGGGACGTCCGACCACTGACCCGAATTCGCTCTACGCGGACCCGCCCGGGACCATCCTGCCAATGGGAGGAGACCAAGCCTACAAAGGGTTCGGCCTAGCGCTGATGATCGATCTTTTTTCCGGCGCATTGTCGGGTGGTCTAGTGGCCCGTGAAACGCCGATCACGCCGAAAGGAAACTGTGTCTTTGCGATGATCTTGTCGCCTGAGCACTTTGGTGGTAGCGAGCGGTTCGCCAAGCAAACGGCAGAGCTAACGGAATTCGTTCGCTCCAGCAATCGTCAGCCCGGTGTCGAAAAGATACTCCTTCCAGGCGATCCAGAACGGCAGACACGAGCCGGAAAAATGGCTGATGGCATCCACTTGGATGACGAAAACTGGCAGAAACTCAGCGACTTTGCTGAGAAGATGCAAGTTGAAGTCCCCGTTGTCGCGTGAACGTCAAGTGAGTGTTTCGTCATTTCTTTGACATCTTGACGAGCCAGCAATACAAGCACGAAGCGCCAGTCATTCAATTTGCCGTACAAAACCCGAGGCTAGCGCCTGCGGCTCAGTCGTACAGCGAATCAAAGTGCCAATCCTCGACTCGCACCATCGATTGAACATC
>DUDC01000342.1:0-630 GCA_012959465.1 Planctomycetaceae bacterium | reverse complement strand
GGGCATTGCAACGATTCGACGCGGAACTTCCCATCGACTAACTTTGGCGCGACCACCTCGCCGCACCGTTCGTATAAGTCGGGATGAGCGGCAAGAATGGCGTCCTGCTCAGAGACGGGCAAGTACCCGAGCCCAGGGTGATAGTGGTGCCCGTTTCTTTCGACATGTTCAATGCCCAATGCGGCAACAAGACAAAGGTCCGCCTGTAAGGCGACGACTCCGACGCAACAAAGGTCCTCGGCAGTCATCAGGTATTTCCCTGGATGATCTTGGTTGAGGTGCCAGATCACGCCGGCATTTAGAATGCTCTTGATCGGTCCCTTGCAGTTCTTCGTGCTCACACCTCGATAACCGCACTGTACGGCCTGCGTAAAAGAGTCGAGTGTCCCGTCGGATTCGTCGATGATGACTGGTTTTTGTCCGGGAAGTTGATGGAGGTCTGCCGCCAAACTCTCGTCCAATGCGACTGCGCGGGCCAAGGGTTGCTCGATTAGCAACGTGTTTTTCCACAACGTCGCTAACTTCTCGTTCGAAGTCATTTGTTCGATCAACTGGATCAAGTCACCGATTGTTTTGTATTGTTCATTGCCGTCCAAAGTAACGTGGTATTTATCGCCTCGATACGTCTGG
>DUDC01000341.1 GCA_012959465.1 Planctomycetaceae bacterium | reverse complement strand
CCACATGAAATCCTGCGAGGGATCAACGCCCCGATCCGCAACCAGAACTGGTCAACGGTCGCGCCCGAGGTCTCGAATCTTCGAGTCGAACAGCGTGGTGACAGCTTCGACGTGACGTTCGATGTGCGGTGCCATGACGCGGACGTCGACTTTCGCTGGAGTGGCTCGATAACGGGAAGTGCTCAAGGAGTGGTCGAGTTCACGTTCGACGGCGAAGCACACTCAACGTTCAAGCGCAACCGCATTGGTTTCTGTGTGCTGCACGGACCCTCTGCTGCTGGCCAGCCATGGGTCATCGAGACGCCTGATGGAATGACGTCCAGGGGGCAATTCCCGAAGTTCATTTCGCCTCACCAGCCGGCAAACAATCTGCGATCGATTACGCACGAGGTTGCGACCGGCATTCACGCCCGCGTGGACTTTGAGGGTGAAGTCTTTGAAATGGAAGACCAGCGCAACTGGACCGACGCTTCCTTCAAGACCTACTGCACGCCGCTGGAGATTCCTTACCCGGTCGAGGTTGCAAAAGGTACGAAGATTTCACAGAAGATCAGGATCAGTGTCACAGGCGATCTTAAAGATGTACCACAGTCACAAGCAGACGGTGCGGTGCTCACGATTGGTAGCAAGGAATCGTCACTCCCACGCCTTGGCGTACAGGTATCAAGCGAAGTCGAGAACCTGACGGACGGCCAATTGAAACGACTCAGGGCGCTGCATCTGGACCATCTCCGGATCGACCTGGCACTTTCCGACCAGTCATTTGTAAACGACTTGCGGCGGGCGACCGGACAGGCCAAAGCAATCGGTGTGTCGCTGCACATCGGCCTCAATCTCGGCGATTCACCGGCGTTCGCGACGCTGTTGCAGGAGATCGCAAGGGTACAGCCACCGGTTTCGTGCTGGCTGGTGACCGGCGGCGATCCGGCTCATTTTCAGGCAGCCCACAAACATCTTGTGTCGGTGGCGGGCCAGGCAACCATCGGCGTGACTCGGATGACCAACTTCGTGGACTTGAATCGCGGACGTCCCGAGGACAAATCCATCCTGGCGATCGGATTTGCCATCAATCCCCAGATCCACGCCTTCGATAACGCTTCCATGGTGGAGACGCTGTCCATCCACGCCGACGCGGTCAACAGCACACGTCAGTTTGTGGGAGATCGACCACTGGTCATCGGGCCCATTACGCTGGCGCCGCAGTTCGTTAACGGAGAAGACCCGCCCGGAGGTCCACCACAAGGCCCATTGCCCACCTGCGTTGACGCTCGGCAAGTCGAACCCTTCACCGCCGCCTGGACACTCGGCAGCCTGAAGTATCTGGCGGAAGCTGGCGCGCATAGCGCAACTTATTTCGAGACCGTCGGTTGGAATGGAATCATGGACGCCCACGACGTCTCGGCGAGACCAGCGGGTTTCCCGTCGCGCCCGGATGAAGTATTCCCGGTCTATCAACTGCTCAAAGAGATCGGCGAGTTTGCTGGTGGAACTGTGCGGCAGATCAATTCTTCAGACACGCTCGCAGCCGTGGGGCTCGCGTTGCAAAAAGACGGTCGCATGCGTGTGCTGGTCGGTAATCTGACCGGTGAACCGCTGACCGTCACACTTCGCAGTCTCAGTGGTAAACCAGTCTCCATCCAGTTGCTCGGTGCTAAGAAGACTCAGGCGACGCCGGAAGTCTCCATCAGTCTGCCACCGTACGGCATCGCACGAATTGATCGGGTGGTTGAGTGATGAAAACTGCTTCACCACACGTATCACGTCTGCTCCTCGGCTTGTCGGCAGTGAGCGCGATCGTCTTCGTTTCGGCTTGGGCCATGGGGAAGATATTTTGGATCGGGCCGGCTCTGACTGGCAGTTTTCTCTGTCTGTCGCTCGCGGCATCGACGGGGCAAGGCTCGCTCCGACAGTTGGCATTCACGGTCTGGATCGCTACCAGCGTCGTCATTGGCATGTCGTTTAATAGCTGGTTTATTGGAATCGGACGCGAGTTGGTGCCTGAAGCGAACGGCTCTGACTCTCACACTGAAGCCGTACTCGATCGCGTCATCAAGACGATTGACGGTGACGAAGATGGACTCCTCTCGCTGCAGGAATTTACGCGGATTGATTTTCAGGGGCTAGAACTCGATGACGAACACTTTGCTGACGGCGATGTGAACAAAGACGGGGTTATTGATCGCCCGGAATTGCTCGATGAGCTGGCGGGCGAACAGAGGTGTTTTAGGTTCAAAACGCTCTTCATTCCCATCTTGCAAATCATCATGTTTGCGATGGGTACGACGCTGAGTGTGGCCGACTTCACCCGTGTCTACAAAATGCCCGCTGGCGTTCTTATCGGGCTTGTTTGCCAATTCACTATCATGCCGTTGATTGGATTCGGCCTCGCCGTTACCTTCGGGCTGCCGCCTGAGATCGCCGCGGGACTCGTGCTGGTGGGCTGCTCGCCAAGCGGGCTGGCCTCGAATGTGATGGCGTTCATTGCCAAAGCCAATGTCGCGATGTCTGTCACGATGACCGCCTTCTCTACGATGCTCGCCCCGCTCCTGACGCCATTGTTGATGAAGATGCTGGCGGGCGAAATGGTGGAGTTCGAAGTCCCGAAGATGATGTGGGACATGACGAAGATTGTGCTGCTACCAGTTCTGGCTGGCCTGGTTTTTCATCATCTGGTCTACCATCGGCTCAAGTGGCTCGACCGCGTCATGCCGATGGTTTCGATCGTCGGCATCCTAATCATGACTGTGCTGACGGTCGCAATTGGCCGCGACGATCTCATGCGGGTCGGCCTGCTCTTAATCCTCGCCTGCCTCATCCACAGTACGGCTGGATTCGGGCTGGGTTATTTCGTTTGCCGGTTGCTGGGCAGAGACCAGCTCACCTGCCGGACAATCGCTCTCGAAGTCGGATTACAGAATTCCGGCATGGCAACCGGCCTCGCCGCGAAACTCGGAAAAGTCGCCACGCTCGGACTTGTGCCGATCGTCTTCGGACCGGTCATGAACATTATCGCCTCAATGCTCGCCAACTGGTGGAGAACGCATCCGGTGGAACAGCTGACTCCAAACGTAGAGACAACAAACCGAACACAAACATTAGGGCCAAGCGAGTGAAGCCTCATTTGCAACTTACCCACGCGGCTATGGATTATCAATGAAGACAAAAGCACTGAAACAGTTTCGAGCCAAACTCGCTAAAAACGAACCGGTCTACGGTCTCTGGGTGACGCTGGAATCAGCGAGCATCACGGAGATGGCCGTCGCCCTGGGAATGGACTGGGTGGTCATCGACGCGGAACACGGTCACCTCGACTGGAAGGAGATCAACGAGCACATCCGCGCGGGCCAGCGCAGCGACACCGTTGTTCTGGTCCGGCTGGCGGAGCGCAGCACTTCACTCACCAAGCGAGCTCTCGACATCGGAGCCGACGGCGTAGTAATCCCGTGGGTTGAAACCGTGGAAGAACTTGAAGATGCCATCCGCGACTCTCGCTATCCGCCCCATGGCCGACGTGGCATTGGAGGCGAACGGGCGACGGCATGGGGACAATGTCTCGCCGAACATACGTCGGAAGCGAATGAGAACGTGCTGGTCGTGCCGCTGATCGAGAGCATGGCCGCGATTCCCCATGTTCCGGCGATGTGCGAAGTGGACGGCACGGATATTTTCTTCTTTGGCCCTGCCGACTTCTCATCAACGGCCGGCTACCGGGGTCAATGGGAAGGACCGGGTGTCGCGGCGCAGATTCTGCAATTGAAGGACTCGATCCGAGCGGCGGGTAAGCACTGCGGCGTGATGACAACCAGTATCGACAATCTCGTCGAGCGGCGTGAGCAGGGATTTCACATGCTGGGAGTGGGCGCTGACAACGGGCTGTTGCTGAGATCAATTCACCAGGCGCTTCAGGCTGTTGATCGCGATCGCCTGCCGGCGCCAAGCCTCGATCCGGCCGATGGCCGGGCCGTTCACCCGCCGCTCTCGCAACCGCCCGCGGGCATGGCGCCAGATCATGACGAGGTGATCACTAGACGTGGTGACGGGGAAACCGTCGAACTGGAGCCAGGCGTCTCGCTGGAAATATTGGTCGGCAATTTCAACGGGGCACGCGGTCTGACGACTGGCATTGTGATGATTCAGCCCGAGTCGCAGCTACACTATCATCAGCATCCCTGTAGCGAATCGGTCACTGTGCTCGAGGGCAAAGTTGACTTTTCGGTCGAAGGACGAGTCTATCGCTTAGGCCCACTGGACAATATCGTCATCCCTCGCTGGCTTCCCCACGAGACGCGTAATCCCGATCCCAGTAACGTGGCACGGCTGCATGTCGCCATGGCGATGAGCTGTCCTGAACGAGAGCCAGTCGCGCGAGCATTCGACCGGATTGAGATGCCATCAGACTCGGACGGCAGGCCCGGTTTCGAGCGAGTCACTCGATTCTCCCGGGCCGATCGCCTGCAGGGCGTTGGCGCCGGAGCTGAGTTCATCGATTATTTCAACGCCTCTTTGATACCCGGTATCGAGATGAGCGGCGGTTTCGCACGCTTTGATCCTGGCGGCCGCCTGCCGGACCACCTGCACGATTTTGACGAATCGATCTGCATCGTCCGCGGCGATGCGAACTGCCTGGTCGAAGGTCGTCAGTATTCGCTCAGCGACTGTGCCACAGCCATGATTCCTCGGGGACGCGTTCACTATTTTATCAATGAGTCGGACCAGCAGATGGACATGATCTGGGTCTACGCCGGCCCAATGCCGGAGCAGATCGTGATCGCCCCTGGCTTCGTGCGCGAAAAAACCAGCCTCGAAGTGGCGATAGAAAAAAGCTGCGGCCGCCAGCCCACAGAGTTCAATCGATAACACAGACGCATTTGCAGACATGGCCACATGCTACCGCCGCTCCGCGGCTCGGGAACAACGACCGCTGTACAATATATGAAAGGTCTCAAGTACCACGTATGACAACACCTCAGCACACTCCCTTTCGTATCGCTCTAACCGCCGACTTCTACGACGAAGCCGGCACGACGCGTTATGCGGACTTTGGCCTCGACACATTCGAAGGACACGACCACATCGTCGTTTCCAGGTTTTCCGAACATCGCGCTGAGATCACACGCGACCAGTTGGCCGATTGTCACGCCACTCTCGTCCTGAGTCCGCAGGTAACCGCCGCCTCGTTAGTCGACTGTGACGAGTTGCTGGCGATCAGTCGATTCGGAGTTGGTTACGACTCGGTCGATGTCGAGGCCTGCACGGCGAACAATGTGATAGTCACCATCACTCCTGGAACAGTCGACCGGCCAGTCGCCGAAGCGACAATCGGCTGGATGCTGGCCCTCACACATCGCGTGCTGGAGAAGGATCGCCTGGTTCGCACCGGCCGCTGGGATGAACGCAGCCAGTATATGGGTTGCGAACTTCGCGACCGAACCCTCGGCGTGATCGGACTCGGCGGCATCGGCCGCAAACTCGTCCAGCTGTTGCAGGGCTTCGGCATGCGGCAGCCCATCGCGTTCGATCCCTTCGCACCGCCCGAGGTCTTTGATGAATCGGGTGTGCGGAAGGTCGAGTTGGAAGAACTCCTCTCAACCGCGGACTTTGTTTCGCTGCATTGTCCGCTAAACGAACAGACACGGGGACTCATTGGCGCAGATCAGCTGGGACTGATGCAACCGAGTGCGTACCTGTTGAATCTGGCACGAGGGGGAATCGTTGACGAAGACGCACTGTACGATGCGCTCGCCTGCCGACGCATCGCCGGAGCAGCACTCGATTGCTTCGAGAACGAACCGGTCGTCACGCCTCACCCTCTTGGTGAACTGGACAACGTACTGCTCGCGCCTCACTCGATCGCCTGGACTAAGGAACTCTTTCGCGACATCGGCCGAACTGCCTGCCAGGCCCTGCTCGACCTTTCGCTGGGACGCCGCCCACACGGCATCGTCAATCCCGAGGTCTTTAACAACCCTGCGTTCACCAAGAAGTGGAATCGCACCAGGCTCGCGGCACGATAGAATTTGATGGTCCCGAGTTTGGTCTCGCGTTCGGGAACTGCCGCCTGAAGAGATCATCCATGTTCAATGACACAAAATGAACCATAAGCTGTCTACGAAGCAAGCCCGGCAGCCAATCAAGGCGCAGCGGTAGCAACGTCGTTTCGATCGTTTACCGCTCCCCGACTCGGGAAGCTGGAAGTCCGCTTGATCTTAGCTAGCAGATGTCGCCGGCGTTCGGCTCAAAACACTGGCCGAGCAAGTGCCACACATTCGCGGGACGAACCTCGTGGCCAGGTGCTGACGTTGCTCACTTGCCGGCAGCTTTCAACAATTCGACCATGGCCTTGCCCATGGCATCGCCAATGTTCATGTAGGTCTCTGCGTTGCCGCCGTAGTGGCTGCCAGAGCTGCTTCCTTTGGACAGCGGATGGCTGTAAACGGAGGCGACGTTGCCCTTGAATTCTGGGTACTTGCCGGATTTGCCATCGACCGCGAGCATGGCGTCAAGGATCTTCCCACCGCCATCGGTGGCGCCTTTTTTGGTCTGGCCGAGCGAGGCACAGACGAACTTCGCGTTGGGTGCGTTGAAGTCCTTACGAAGCTGCTTGATGAGATGAGCAAGGTTCTTCTCATATCGACTGGAAAGCGCGGCACTGCGGCTGTCTCGATCACCTTGCCACCAGAAAAAGCCCGCGACCTCGTATTCCTTGGCGCCTGGGTAGTACTTGTCGAGTTCTGCCAACACCTTCTTCGCTCTGGCAACATCGCCGTCGTACTGCATGCCGGCGTACCAGCCGATCCTCTTGGGCTCTGTACCTTTCTTCCAGCGCTCAGGCGACCCCTTGTATCCAGGATGAATCCAGGTGACGCCCTTGGCATCGGTAAACTCAAAGCCCTCGCTACCCGGCGGCAGCAGGTCCCAGCCCAGGGCACGATTGCCAATACAGCTCTTGAGAATCATCACTGGCGCGTCGGTGGCATGTCCCACGTGATGCCCGATGCCGATCTCCGGGCCGATGTTGCCCTTGATGGTCATCCACTCGTTGTTGAAACCCCGCATACCGCCCGTGCCGCTACCCATGACGCGCACGTTGCGCACGTCCTTGCGCACGGTCCAGTTGCCCGTGTCGTCGACGAGGTAGGGGTAAAGGTTCTTCTCTTTCACCGCGTGTTCGAGCGAGCCGTCGCCGCCCTTGATCTTGCCGAAGTTCAGCATGTTGGATTGGCCCAGCAAGATGTAGACCTGCACGGGGTTGGACATATCGGCGGACTTGCCGTCGGGGTCGGGTAACGCTTGTAGAGTCTCCGCGGCGTGTGCGGCAAGCGAAATGAGTAGCGGTGTAGACATAGCGATCAAAAGCAACATCGATCGAACAGAGCGTTGGATATTCATGATGATTCTCCGCGGGTGCGAGTTGGTTGAGGGTATCGGCCAGTATCCGCCGAACACCTCCGCACAAACTCATGGTTGGTAGTGGAAAACTTGCTGCCCACGCTGGAACGCGATGAATTTTCGGGCGATCGGCTGGTTAGCAGAAATCACCATACTATACTCATTCAAAAAAACAATCTGTGGACGTGAATTGGAATAACAAGTTGCATCGCGAGATTGGAATTGGAGTGCGGTGACTTGTTACCGCTTTGCCTTCTTCCGATTCTCAGCCCCTTTGGCCAGCACGGCGCGGGATTCTTCCTTGGTGACCTTGCCGTCGCGGTTGGTGTCAAAGCGTTTTAGAAACCTGCGGCGAGAATCGTCCGCCTTTCTCTTGAGCGCCCTTTGCTTCGCTTCTTTGGCCAGCACGGCTCGGGATTCTTCCTTGGTGACCTTGCCATCGCCATTGGTATCAAAGCGTTTTAGAAACCTGCCACGCGACTCCTCCGCATCCTTGTCATTCGAGAATACTGGTGTCACCGCAACGCAGAACAGAACGACAATCCATGAGTAGATACGAATGTGACGCATTCAGTCGTCTCCAGTTGAATTTGGCTCCAATAACGTAAACGGTGACCTTTGGAGAGGGTACTACATCAGGTGTTTACTCCGCCATGAGATTGTTGCACGAAGTACGCCCCTGTTTCTTCGTGGCTTTGTGTCTTCGTGTGAGAAACAATAACAGGTGGTCACACAAAGGCACTAAGACACGAAGTGGGCGAATGTGTGGTCTCTACTCATCCGGGATTGGGCTCAGACGTCGCTTGAATCGCTAACAAGCTGGCGACTGGCCCCGTGTTAACCCAAAACGGTCCAGTTTCGTTTTCTGAAATCTTATCGCTCAACTTTTGCAATCTCACCTAACACCTCTTCCAAGCAATCGACCAGAAAATCAGCGTCGTCTTTGGTAATACACATGGGCGGCTTGATGCGGAGGGTGTTGCCCTTGAGGCCGCCCTTGCCAATGATCAGACCACGATCTTTGCAGAGTTCCATCGCGTCGGCGGCTTGTGTGGTGGCTGGTTCCTTCGTCTGGCGGTCGGTTACCAATTCGACACCCAGCATGAGCCCTATGCCTCGCACTTCGCCAATTAACGGCTGCTTGTCTTGCAGCTCGATCAGTCGATTCTTGAGATGGGTGCCGATCTCCAGGGCGTTCTGTTGAATCCCTTCTTCGTCGATCACTTCGAGCGTCGCCAGGCCCTGGGTCATGCTAATCGGGTTGCCGCCGAATGTATTAAAATGAATGCGGTTCTTCATCATTTCAGAAATCGGCTCAGTGGTCGTCATCGCACCGAGCGGGGCGCCGTTGCCGATGCCCTTCGCCATGGTGACCATGTCGGGCACCACGTCAAAATTCTGGTGCGACCAATAATGGTGCCCCGTGCGACCGAAACCGCCCTGCACCTCGTCGGCAATACAGATGCCGCCGTGTTGGCGGACGATGTCGTAGACGACTTGGAAGAATTCTTTAGGTGGCACTACCGTGCCACCAACTCCTTGGATCGGCTCACCAATGAAACAGGCAATCTCGCCTGGCGTTTGATATTCAATCACATTCTTAATATCGTGGGCGCACTTCAAGTCACACGACGGGTACTCCAGATCGTAGGGACAACGGTAACAGTAGCCAGGGTGCGTGTGCAGCACATTGGCACTGGGGTTCGCCTTGAACTTCCACGAACCGAGCGCGGTGAGACTCATCGGCACCGACGTACCGCCGTGGTAGCTGTTGCGAAGTGATATCACATCGCGGTTGCCGGTGAACTCGCGGGCTGAGAGAATCGCGATCTCGTTCGCCTCACTGCCACTATTGGTAAAATAGCTGCGGGAGAGACCCTCCGGCATTTTGCTGGCGAGCTTTTCGGCGAACTGGGCGATCGTCGGGTGGAGATAGATCGTGGTCGCATGCTGCAACCGGCCACTCTGCTCTTGAACTTTTTCGATCACCTTCGGATGACAATGTCCAACGCTCACGGTAACGATCCCCGCGAAAGCGTCGAGATATTGTCGACCGAGTTCGTCCCACAGATACTGCATGTGGCCTTCAACCACCATCAAAGGCTCACGGTAGTAAGTCAGAACTCCCGGCGAGATATATTGGTGACGCAGAGCGAGCACCTCATCGCGAGTCGGGCCATCGTAGGGAGTCGGCACATGATCGATGACCGGCAGTTGCAATGATTTGGTGGTTTGGCTCATCGTGTTTACTCCTTGGGCCTCAAGCCCACGTCACCTACAACCTACGAGCCCTTGGCATCACCGCCGCGCTCAGTGAGACGCCCACAGAAAGCCGGAGATTTTCTCAAATCAATAAACAGCCCCGTTAAAGTCTCCTACAAACATTGGTATCGTACGCGTTTGC
>DUDC01000340.1 GCA_012959465.1 Planctomycetaceae bacterium | reverse complement strand
AGGGACCCTCAAGATAAGTTCTATGATAGCTCTTTGCGGAGGGTGCGGTGTGTATATACAGCTTTTCGCAACAAATCGGGGGGTCTGCGGTGGGGTCTGCGGTCGAGTCCATATCAGATCTCAGTGGAAAGGCTGACGGTCGATCGCATATTGGTTGGGGACGGTTACAATCCAGACGTGATACTAGCCCACCACCGACGTTGGTGGCCAACGGAGTTTGGCAGTTGGCGTCTGGTGGTTATCTGACGGAATCAAGAAATGTCTTTTGCTCGATTTTTCGTACTCGTGTCCCTGCTTGTTTCGTCTGTGTCGGCCGCGGATCCTGATGTGGGGTCGAGTCGATACGCGGTGACTGGTGTGCCGAAGTCATTGGGGCTGGATCCTTTCTACAAGAAGTACGTCGAGGCGGGTGGATACCCGATCGTGTCCTCGGGCAATGTCAGTGACTTTGCTCTGAAGGAGGCGGCGTACCTGGTCGACCTGATGCTGGCCCGTCGTCCCGACGTGCGGAAGGCGATGATCGACAGCGGTTCGCGGCTGATCGTGATCGGGCACAACGAGTTCACGACCGACATTCCCGAGTACGCCCGCATGAAGCCCAAGGACTTCTGGGACGCTCGGGCCCGGGGCCTGGGCGGCTCGCGGACCGATCCGGTCTGCTCGTGTGCCGAGGAGAACGTGATGGGGTACGCGGGGGATCCGTACAGCACCGAGTCCATCGTGATTCACGAGTTTGCTCACAACATTCATCTCCGGGGCCTGGTCCGTATCGACAAGACCTTCGACGAACGCCTGAAGCAGTCTTACGAGCGTGCGATGGCTCGCGGGTTGTGGAAGAACAAGTATGCGTCGACCAATCGCAACGAGTACTGGGCCGAGGGTGTGCAGAGCTGGTTCGACAACAACCGGCCGCCCGACCACGACCACAACCACGTCGACACTCGCAAGGAATTGAAGGAGTACGACACGGGCCTGGCGAAGCTCTGCGAGGAGGTCTTCGGCGAGACGAAACTGGTGTACACCAAGCCGGTGACCCGGCTGAAGGGTCACCTGGCCGGCTACGACCCGAAGGCGGCTCCGAAATTCGCCTGGCCCGGACGGTTGGTCGCGGTGCGGAAGGAGATCCGCGAGAAGGCTCGCAACCGGGGCAAGGAGAAGCCAGGTCCGAAGCCGACAAAGACGGGTTTCATCGATCACTCGCCGGTGAAGCTTCAGGGTTGGACGCTGCAGTTCGACAAGCGATTGCTTGCGGGTAAGCACAAGTCGGTTGGCGACGAGGTGCGGCGGATGATCGACGTCAAGTTGTTCGAGATCACGCTGCTGGTCGCCCCGAGCAGGCTGAAGCATCTCCGCGAGGTACCGATCTGGGTCGACCTGGATCATCCATTGAAGACGGCTCAGTATCATCCTGGGGCGAAGTGGTTGGTGGACCATGGGCATGATCCGAAGATGGTCAAGGCGGTACACATTCCTGACGCGGGTCGACTGATCAACCTGTTCCGTAGCAACGACCAGCCGGCCGTGATGCTCCACGAGTTGGCTCATGCCTACCACGACCGGGTATTGGGTTTCGGGTACGGTCCGATCCGCAAGGCGTGGGACAAGATCGTGGCGAGCAAGAAGTACGAGAAGGTGTTGCACATTCGCGGGAACCAGGTCAGGCATTACGCGTTGACCAACCACAAGG
>DUDC01000339.1 GCA_012959465.1 Planctomycetaceae bacterium | reverse complement strand
GGCGGGATGGAGCAAGTACCTCTACCTGGCTGGTTTTGCCGGAATTGGATTGATCATTGTTGCTATCTTCACCGGTGGGGGTGGTGGATTCGAGTTGCTTATCTCGGGATTTTTCGTTGTTTTGGCGGGCGGTTTTATTCTCTACCAAACGTCGAACGTGCTTCACCACTATCGAGAGGATCAACATGTAGCAGCGTCATTGGCGCTATTCGCTGCCTTGGCAATGCTGTTCTGGTACGTGCTGAGGATCATGCTCTTCCTGATAAACCGCGATTGATGACAGTGATAGACGCTTTGTGCTGTGAGCATTGAACGGGTGAGACGAGGAGTCGGATGTGGAGCAACAGATTCCACCTGATTACGATCGACGCTACGTGGAAGGCGTCGAGTTCTTCAACGACTTTGAGTTTTTTGAGGCTCATGAAGTTTGGGAAGAACTGTGGCAAGAATACCAGGGACCATCACGCAAGTTCTATCAAGGGCTGATCCAGGTGGCCGTTTGTTTGCACCATTTTGGCAACGAAAATACGCGTGGTGCCCGTAAACTGTTTCACAGTTCCACCAACTACCTAACCGCGTTTTGGCCCTATTGCGAGGGCATCCATGTTGAACGATTGGTTGAGGATTTGACTGAGTGTTGTCGGAAGATCGTCGAGACGGACGAGGAGTTTCCCAGTGGGAAAGTTGACCCTGATTTGATTCCCGAGATTCATCTGGATCCTCCTCCTCGCGACCGAATAGAACAATAGGGCTGTTTCGACTTAAAAGGACGCGGCCAGAAAGGCCTTGGCGAGCATTGCAGTGCCTTGAAACGTTCGTTTTGCCACGTTATTTACGCCAGGCCGTACCTGGTGCGTCCAGACAACCGCTTGAAAGAATGAACGGCCGTTTCTACGATGACGTCATCTCTTGCCGTTCGGTTCAGACGTACAACCGGTGTGGGAGGCGGTTCTGACTGGTTTCAGTCGCTGCAATCCCGATGCGTTGGCACTGCGGTAAAAAGTTTGGTGCCGTTGAGATGAGCGGCGCACTTTAACGATCACCACCAATGTCTTCTTGTGGGTCCAACCGCGTTGCGGCGATCAACAGCGGGAGAATTTTTTCATGCCTGAATCTGCCGGGGCGTCGTCTGTCGATCACGCTCGTATTGAGAATGCTGTCCGAGAAATCCTGGCTGCTGTCGGCGAGGATCCAAGCCGGGAGGGCCTCTTGGAAACGCCAGCTCGAGTTGCCCGAATGTACGCCGAGTTGTTTAAAGGTCTTCATGAGGACCCTCGAGTGCATTTGCAGAAGGTGTTTACCGAGCAGTACGACGAAGTGGTTCTAGTGAAGGACATCAGCTTCAATAGCATGTGTGAGCACCACTTGTTGCCATTCATGGGGCATGCACACATCGGCTACATTCCCAGTGGAAAAGTCCTTGGATTGAGTAAGCTGGCTCGTGTCGTTGAATCCGTCTCGAAACGTCCCCAGGTTCAGGAGCGGATGACGCACCAGATCGCCGACTTGATGGTGGAGGAGCTGAACGCTAAAGGAGTTGCCGTCGTTGTTGAGGCTGTCCACACCTGCATGACAATTCGCGGTGTACGCAAGCCAAACAGCAAGTGCATCACCTCGGCCATGAAGGGTCTGTTCCGTGAGAACGCTTCGACTCGAAGCGAAATAATGCAACTCATTTATGGAGATCGTTAAGGACCGTGGGTGCGATAACACAGGTGCTCGTACAGTTTGTGTTTCGACTCAGCTGTGGATTGGCAATCTCGATGGGTGTGACGTCCTCGCGCTTAGTGACGAGTGGGTACTTTCGCGTGCACCTTTGGGTCTTGATGGGTGCTAATACTTTTGCCGCGCTCGCCGCGTATTCGGCAAGAACCCAACTCGATACTCCGCTGTTGACTTGGAAATGGCAGTTTGGTTTTGCCGTGGCCCTGGCGTTGGCTAGTTACCTGGCTGCTGTCATCTGGCTTTACGAGCGGAAGCAAGCGGGTACGGTCGCCTTGGTTTTGATTGGAATCGTGGCGTTGGCGGCGGCTTTGACCGCCACACCATGGCCTACCGAGTCGTCCGGCCTGGCAACCGTTCTCGGCGTGTGCGATGTTGTCACAGGCGCGTTGCTTTTGGGAGCGACCATGGCGGCTATGTTCCTGGGGCACTGGTATCTGAATACGCCCTCGATGGAACTGGTTCCCCTGCAACGACTGGTGATCTTGATGGCCGTCGCTGTGGTGGCGCGAGCTCTGCTGTCCATGACGGGGCTCGTGCTGCACTGGCAGGCGAGCGACCCATTGCAAATGACATTTTGGCTGTTTGTAACGTTTCGCTGGTTGGCCGGCATACTCGGACCACTGATACTGTCGCGAATGGTCTGGATTACTCTGAAGATTCCGAATACTCAGAGTGCAACCGGGCTCCTGTACGCCGGTGTCATTCTCGTTTTTCTAGGGGAATTGGTGTCGCAACTACTGTCCGGCGATGCGCTCTTTCCGGTATGATGGTCTGTTGCACGGTCACGCGATGAGTCACTGCCTTTTTAGCCGCAACACATACGATGAACGTCACGTTTTGCTGTTCCCAATGCGGAAAAACGACTCGTTGTGACCTGGACGAAGGCACGCTCGACGTTGCCTGCCGTCACTGCTCCGAGCGGGTTGTGATCCCTACTGGAGCTGTGCACAAGGGGCAAGTCAATCGATGCCTTGTTTGCCCGAGCGATGAGTTGTTTGTCAGGAAGGATTTTTCGCAGCGTTGGGGAGTCGGATTCATCCTGTTTGGATTCGTCGTAAGCGGTGTGGCCCTGGCCATGCGTCGGCACATGGTGGCTTTCGAAATTCTGGGGGTGACGGCGATCATTGACGCTATCCTGTACTGGTATACCGGAAATGTACTCACCTGTTATCGATGTCACTCCGAGTACCGCGACCTTGAGACCATGGAGCAACACCCACGTTTCGACCTTGAAGTGCACGAGCGTTTCAGGCAACAGGCGGCGCGGCTCAAGCAGGCCCAGGAATCATCTGAGTAGAACGAGTATCAACGACTGTAGCCACGCATTATCAACTGAGTAGGTTGGATGGATCAGGAGCGAGCACGAGTTCAGGCCGACCTGCGGGGGCTCGTCGATTGCGAGGTCCACTGCAGTGAGTCGTATCTGCACATCTACGCTAGCGATGCCAGTATCTATCAGATCTTGCCGTTGGGCATAGTTCGTCCACGAAACACGGCGGATGTCGTTGCATGTGTCCAATACGCGGCCGAACACCAGATACCCATTCATGCACGAGGTGCCGGGTCCAGTTTGGCCGGTGAGTCGTTGGGGCCGGGTTTAGTTTTCGATTTTTCGCATTCCATGCGGCGCGTGCTTGAGGTGGGTGAGGACTTTGTCCGGTTGCAGCCTGGCGTCGTGCTGGCACAGCTCAATCGCGATTTAGAGTCCGGCAATCTGTTTTTTGGACCCGACCCCTCGACTCGAAGTGTAACGACGATGGGAAGTGTGATTGCCATCGACGCGTCCGGGAGTCACTGGCCTCAGTACGGTTCGGCTCGTCAACACGTGCTTCAACTCGAGGTGGTCACAGCGGATGGCGTCGTCCACCGCTTGTCTCAGCATGAGTTGGAGGCGACTCGTCGTGCCACCACCACCGCCACTGATCAGCTGGTCGACAGAATCGGCGGGCTGGTGGAGCGCGATCAAGACAAGATTCAAAGCCTTCGACGTGGTTCGCTTGTTGACCGTTGTGGTTATCAGCTGCACGATGTCTTGGCCGACGACACACTGAACATGGCTCGGTTGCTGGTCGGTTCCGAGGGCACGTTGGCGCTGATTACCGAAGCGACCGTGCAGTTGGATGTTCCTCCGGCGCATCGAGGGTTGGCATTGTTGTTCTTCCGTCGTTTGGATGACGCGGCCCGCGCCGCCAGCGACGTGATGACAATGGAGGTCAGCACGTGTGATTTGATGGACCGTCGGTTGCTAACGATCGCCCGCGAGACCGATTACCGATACGAGCGGTTGATTCCCCGCGACGCCGAGGCAATGTTGCTGGTAGAGGTGGCCGGGAACGATGCGGCAGATGTGCGAAAACGTTTAGACCTTGTGGTGACACGATTGCGCCGGAAGAAAAAACTGGCGTTCGAAGCCCGGGCGACCATGGAAACCGAGCAGCGAGATCTTTATTGGCGAATTGCGCGGCGTATCGTGCCAATGTTGTATCGTCTCAAAGGAGCCATTCGACCTCTTCCATTCGTCGAAGACGTCGCGGTACCGCCCGACCAACTTCCCGATTTCCTCGTTCGATTGCAGGACTTGTTGAAACATCACAAGGTCACCGCATCGGTCTTTGCACATGCGGGACAAGGGCAGCTTCATATTCGGCCGTTCTTTGACTTGGGAAACACGGCGGATCAGCAGCGGATGCAAGTGCTTGCCGAGTCCGTTTATGAACTGGTCTTGGAGCTCGATGGCACGATAAGCGGTGAACACGGATTGGGATTGAGTCGGACTTGGTATGCTCACCATCAATACGGCGAGTTGTTCGACTTGTATCGCGATGTGAAACGCGTCTTCGACCCCCAGAATCTGTTGAATCCTGGCAAGGTGGTGGCCGACTATCCGCAACCATTGATCAAGAACCTGCGGCCAGTGGTCTACTCGGCCAGCGGCAACTCAAGCGGTCACGGCTCACATCAACCCAGTGATGGTTCGATGGTTTCTGAGCAGGTTGATGGTGTCGATCGCGGGGTGTTTGACGACGAGTTATCGGAGACCGACGTTCAGCATGACGATCTCGGCGAGGACGTCGATTTGGCGCCGCCAGCGGGGCCGTTCCCGTTGCTGATGACCTGGAATCAGGAAGAGGCGTTGTTGGCTGCGCGAAACTGCAATGGTTGTGGCCGCTGTCGCACTTCGTCGCCGATTGAACGCATGTGCCCCATTTTCCGCTTTGCACCCAGAGAAGAGGCGTCGCCAAGAGCCAAGGCGAATTTGATGCGCGCTCTGTTGACTGGGCAGGTGCCGCCGTCGTCGGTTGCAACCGACGAAATGCGCGAGATCGCCGACCTCTGCGTGAATTGCCATCAGTGTCGATTGGAATGTCCGGCCGGTGTCGATGTCCCCAAATTGATGACCGAATTTAAGGGGCAGAATGTTGCCCAAAACGGTCTCCGCGTGGGCGATTGGTTGCTTACCCGGTTGGACTTCGTCTGTTCGATGGCCAGTCGAGCCGCCTCAGTAACCAACTGGGCGATCGCCAATCGCCGCATCCGTTGGTTGATGGAAAAGCTGACCGGGCTCGCCCAGGGTCGAAAAATGCCGCGGATAAGTTCTCGCAGCTTTCTCCGCTGGGCGCAACGACAAAAGCTGACCAGACCTTCCCGTCAATCTGATCGCAAGGTCGTCCTGTTTGTCGATGTATTTCCCAATTGGTTCGATCTGCAACTATGTGAGGCCATTGTGCGGATCTTTCAGCACAATGGATTCGACGTCTACGTCCCACCGAGGCAACGCCCATCGGGTATGATGAGTATTAATCTCGGCGCGGTGGAGTACGCTCAGAAATTGGCGACACACAACGTACAACTGTTGGCCGATGCAGTCCGGCAAGGGTACTCCATCGTCACGCCAGAGCCGGCCGCCGCATTGTGCTTGCAACACGAGTACCTTCAACTAATCGACGATGAAGATGCTCGATTGGTTGCGGAAAAATCGAGCGAGGCGTGCCAGTTTCTCTGGGACTTGCACAACGCTGGAAAGTTGGCTCTCGACCTTCGGCCACTGCATTGGTTGATCGGCTATCACCTGCCATGCCACACGCGGGCTGTAACGAACGATTCTCCCGCCGAACGACTCTTGGGTTTGATCCCGAGTCTAATGGTCGAGCGAATTGAAAAGGGGTGCTCGGGAATGGCCGGGGCGTTCGGTATGAAACGCGCCAATTATCGGTCCAGCTTGCGTGCTGGCTGGGGACTGATTTCAACCATTCGCGAACCTCGTTTTCAAGCCGGGTCAACGCAATGTGCATCCTGCAAAATACAAATGGAACAGGGGACCAATAAACCCACTATTCACCCTCTGAAGATCTTGGCCCTCTCCTATGGCTTGATGCCGGAGTTCGAATCACTGATTCACGAACGCGGCGAAGAGCTTACGATTACATGAAATGGATCCCATGCACGTGTCTGTAAAGTGCTTTGCCCTGGCGCGTCAGCTGGTTGGGGCCGAGAAAATTGACTTGGAATTGGGCGACGATGCCACAGTCCTCATTTTGAAGCAAACGCTGGCTGGTCAGTATCCGCAAATGGAACCGCTGTTGAATTCGTCTATGATAGCCGTAGATGGTCAGTATGTGTCCGACGCCTTCCGCTTATCGCCATCCCACGAAATAGCCTGTATTCCTCCCGTAAGCGGCGGCTGACGTACGCTGCTCACTCTTCGGTCTTCGTCTTTTAGTTGTTAGACTTAGGTTGCGTCTTTTGACGCAGATGAGACTTGGAATGATTGACCTGACTCACGAACCGATCGACACGGCTCAACTCTTGGCTCGAGTCGGCGACCGCCGCGCCGGAGCCATTGTGCTGTTTGTCGGCGTCACACGTGAGTTTACCGATGATCGCCAAACAGCTCACTTGGAGTACGAGTGCTATCCTGAGATGGCGCAGACAAAACTTGAGGAACTAGTGAGCCAGGTTCGCGAACGTTGGGAAGTGTGCGACATTGCGTTGGTGCATCGGTTGGGACGCGTGGATTTGGGAGAAGCCAGCGTTGCTATCGCGGTCAGTTCGGCTCATCGAAAAACGGCGTTCGAGGCCGGGCAGTGGTTGATCGACCGATTAAAGGAACAGGTTCCGATTTGGAAATGTGAGAATTGGGCGGATGGTAGACAAGAGTGGGTACACCCTGGGCTTGAGAGCCCGTCGCACCCCGCGAGGGACGAGAGTTGAATAACAAAGAACCACTGCTGGACGGCTTGGGCAGGGTCCATACCAACCTCCGTGTAAGCGTGACGGACCGTTGCAACATTCGTTGCTTTTATTGCATGCCCAATGTCGACGTGAAATTCAAGAGACGCGATCAGTTGTTGACATTTGAGGAAATTCAGCGGTTTGTGCGAATCGTTGCCGAGCGGGGTGTCAATAAACTGCGGATCACCGGCGGCGAACCGCTTGTTCGATCCGAGTTGCCATCGTTGATCCGTCAGCTGAGTGACACACCGGGGATCGACGATATCGCTTTGACAACCAACGGGATGTTACTGGCGGAGCAGGCATCAGCGCTCCGAGAAGCTGGCTTGAATCGTGTGAACATCAGTCTCGATACCTTGGACGAAGAGACGTTTCAACGGATATCGCGACGTCCCGGAGTAGACCAGACGATCGCGGGAATCGACGCAGCGTTGGAGGTGGGATTCGATTTGGTTCGCCTCAATGCGATTGCCATACGGAATCTGACGGAAGGGGAACTCGTCCCCTTGGCGCGTTTCGCTCGTGAACGCGGCTTGGAACTTCGATTCATCGAATTCATGCCGTTGGATGCCGAACAGCATTGGCAATCCGACCAAGTGTTGAGCGGAAACGAGATTCGAGAGACGATTCAGCGGGAAGTTGGTGAATTGACGGCCGCACCACGTCCGGATCCGAGTCAGCCAGCAGTGGATTATCAGTACGTCGACGGGGGAGGGACGATTGGCTTTATCAATCCTGTCAGCGAACCGTTCTGCGGCACGTGCAACCGACTCCGAATTACTGCCGATGGCAAAGTGCGAAACTGCCTATTCTCGACCGACGACTACGATGTTCTGGCTTTGATGCGAGATGGGGCCGATGATCGAGAGATACTCGACCTCGTGCAACGCTGCTTGGCCGCCAAGAAGCCGGGCCATGGAATCGACAGCGACGATTTTGAACGACCCGAGCGCGCCATGTACCAGATCGGTGGGTGAGTTTTGATCCCCAAGACTGATCCTCTCAACGCGGATTGCAGTGTGTGACATGGCTAGTCGGATCTATGTAGACAACGCGGCCACAAGTTGGCCGAAGCCACCGGGCGTTGCCGAGGCAGTTGGTAGGTATTTGACCGAAGTCGGCGCGCCCGCCGGTCGTAGTGGGTATGCGGAAGCACTTGAGGTGGATCGCCTCGTCGACGCGACGAGGCGACAGTTGGCCCGAATTATCGGAGTTGCCGAAGCTGACTCGATTGCCTTTACGGCGAATGGGACCGATGCGCTTAATCTCGCTTTGTTTGGCCTTCTTCGCTCGGGCGACCGGGTTGTCACCACGGTGGCAGAACACAACTCGGTGTTGCGTCCGCTGCGATACCTCGAAGAGAATCGCGGGATCGAGGTCGTGCGCTGTCCGTGCGATGATTTCGGCCGAGTCCATCTGGAATCCATCGACGCGGCTCTTGAGAAAACGACACGGATGGTTGTCTTGACGCACGCATCGAACGTGACCGGCGCTCTGCAGCCAGTCCTCGAGGTAAGCGAGAGGGCTCATGCGGTTGGCGCGGTTGTCTTGGTCGACGCGGCCCAGGCACTCGGCCACCTCGACGTCGATGTTCAGGCAATTGGAGCCGACTTGCTGGCGGCACCGACGCACAAAGGATTGTTTTCTCCTTCAGGTCTCGGGTTCCTCTATGCGGCGCCCGATTTACATCGACAGTGGCAGTCGACCCGCTGTGGTGGTACGGGAACATTTAGTGACGATGACCGACAACCGACGCAAATGCCCTCGTTGTTGGAAGTCGGTAGCCCCAATATTTGTTCCATTGCCGGTTTGAACGCTGCGCTTTCCTATTTCGAATCGGAACGATCGATCGCGAGCATCGCGGACCACGAAAGCAATTGGAGCCGCCATCTTCGCAACCGTCTCGCCGAGTTGGATTGTGTCCACTGGATCTCGCCTGCGGATGACAGTTCTTTGGCAGTGATCAGCTTCCAATTGCGTGGTTTTGACCCGCAGGAAATTGCCGCCATGATGGACGCCATTGGCCGCGTGCAGGCAAGGGCCGGTTTCCATTGTGCTCCCTTGATGCATCGGCACATGGGAACCGACGTTTCGGGCGGGACCATTCGAATCAGCGGTGGCGCATTCAACTCCATGGATCAGATCGATATCATTGTGGAAACGATCGAATCGGCAGTGAAGATGTAACAAGCGTTTTATCGCCGACTCTCCATTCATTAACGCGGACCGTGTTTTCCCAATAAAGGAAGATCGCCGAAATGGCTCAACAGCCCTGGTACAAAGATGGACTGCGTTTTGAGTGCACTCAATGTGGAGAATGTTGTACGGGAGCTCCCGGTTTCGTTTGGGTCAATAAGCAGGAGATTGAGAGTCTCGCGGGGCTGATGACCGTCGGTGATGTGGACGAATTTGAGCGTAAGTACGTTCGTAAAGTAGGGATACGCAAGAGCCTGGTTGAATTTCCAAATGGCGATTGTGTTTTTTTCTGCACTGAAACGAAACGGTGCACGGTCTACGAGGCGCGACCGCGCCAGTGCCGTACCTGGCCCTTCTGGGACTCGAATTTGCGCAGCGAGGAGGCCTGGGAGGAAACGTGTCAGATCTGTCCGGGTAGCGGAAAGGGCACGTTGTATCAACTGGGAGAAGTAGAGAAACGCCGTAAAGTCCTGCGAATCTAGGTTTTAGGGCCGAGTCGAGTCTGCGCGACGAGCGCCGTGAAAAACTTTACCGGTTGTAGCGATTTTCTAAATTATTCCGACTGCCGCTCCGATAACAGACATACGAAAGCGACTTGGTTTGCTACGGATGGGGGATTGAGACTCCCCGTGAGACTCCCTGAGAGTGGGGCGGGATTTTTTCTGGGACCTTGACGATTGGCTT
>DUDC01000338.1:7684-10105 GCA_012959465.1 Planctomycetaceae bacterium | reverse complement strand
CCTTGGACGCGTTTTGGGACGCTGCGGGGGCGACCAGGATTGGAGTCCCATCCTCGGGCACCTTTGATCCGCGCGTTGTCTACGATGCCGATTCGGATCGCTGGTTTGCCGTTTCGATCGACGGTGGTAGTGGAAACAATGTCTACGTGGGCGTGTCGAACACGAATAATCCACTCGGTGGCTGGAACAGCGTGCAGTTCATTGGCGACACGCTGAACGGTACACGATTCAACGACTATCCCAGCATGTCGGTCGACGCGGACGCTATCACCATTGGCACGAACAATTTCAGCGCCGGTTTCGACGTTTCCCTTTTCGCGATCCCCAAAAGCGACTTGCTTTTGGCCACGCCAACACTGGTCAACATGACCCGCTTCGAAGCACGCAGCTCCGGTACGTTCGGCAGTTCACTCCAAGCGGCCCTCAGTACAGAACCATCGGACAATGTGACGCCCGTTCTCGGCACCTACAGCTCCGGAACTGCCCTGCGGCGTTCGAACATCACCAATGTGCCGGGAGGTGGAGCTTCCCTCTCCGCGGCCACAACCATCACGGTGCCGTTTTACCAAAGAGGACCAAACGGTCGCCAACCAGGTGGAGCGACTCGCCTGGAAAACGTCTCGCCACGGCAAACGGGAAATTTGGTAGAAGTCGGTGACTATTTGTGGACAACGCACAGCGTGCGGGGAAGCGGAAGCAACGCCGCCGTCCGCTGGTACCAGATCCAAGAGAGCACCAACACGGTCGTTCAGACTGGCTTGATCGAAGACTCGAGCCTCGATTTCCTGGACCCGTCCATCGGCGTCAACGACCTGGGCATGGTCGCCATTGGCTTCACGATGACCGGCCCAGCTACCTTCCCTTCGGCAGCGGTAACGGTCGGCTATACGGTGAACGGATTGGGTGGTCTCTCCACGATTTTCGAGCCCGTCACGGTGACGAAAGCCGGCACGTCGACGTACGTCCGCACATCCAGCCGCAACCGTTGGGGTGATTACAGTGCAACCAGCGTGGATCCTAGCGATCCTACTTCCTTCTGGACCACTCAAGAGTGGGCCAGCCCGGGAAATACCTGGAACACTCAGATCACCCAAGTCACGCTGAATGATATCGATCTCAACTTGAATGGCGACGGATCCGATAACGACATTCGAGTGCGAGAGTCGGCGCCGGGCGTCATCGAGATTTCGATCGACGGGCGGGTGACGACGTTGCCAAAGAGCATCCTGCGAACGCTAACCATCGGCGGCGCTGGTGGTGATGACACACTTACCGTCGAGACGGCCTCTGGCAATCCGTTCCCTATCGGTGGCATCTCGTTTAATGGTGGCGCCGACGCAGACGACCTGATCGTCGAGGGCGGCGGAACCAACATTGTTTACAACGCCACAGGCCCGGGTGCTGGCAACGTCAACGTCGATGGCAACACCATCACGTTTACCGGCCTGGAGCCGATAACCGTAATCGGATCGATTACCAATCTGACAGTCAACGTTAACAGCGGTGCCGACCACGTCACGGACATTTCCGATTCAGGCAACGCAGGCACGTCACTGGTGACTATCGATGGCGGCCTGGAAAGCATCGAATTCGTCAACCCAACAGTTTCGCTGACCGTGAACGGGCTGAGTGCTCCCAACGGGCACGATTTCTACCTTGACGGCCTGGAAAATGGCTTCACCGCCATGGTCAACATCAATTCGGGCGGCGGAGACGACTACGTCGAGGTCAACGATACGTCCGACGCGGCCGCGGTCAATCTCAACCTGGGTGGCGGCAACGACCAAGCCGTCGTCGACGGCGACGTCAACGACATCGGTGTGGTCAACCTGAGCAATCCATCGGGCACTGCCGACCTGCTTGCTGCTAACACCAACAACTTGGACACCACGTGGAATATCAGTTTCCCCACCGGCACTACAACCCGAGTGGCAGCCGGCACGACACAAATCAACTATACAACCGCGGAGATCTCGTTTTCCCAGATCGATGGGGGCGTTGGCAACGACCTATTCAACTTCAACCTGGCCAATGCGACGACCGGCCACGACGTACTTGTCAATGGCAACGGTCAAAACAGTGGCGACTCGATCGTTATCGGTGGAACGTCGCTCGACACGGTAATCCACACCTTCGATAACGCCAACGATGGCAATATCAACCTTGTCGACGTGGCGCGGACGATTTTCTACACCGGCCTCGAACCGATCTTGGACAATCTCGTCGTAACCAACCGCGTGTTTACGTTCGTGCAAAACGCGTTGGATGCGGAATTCACCCAAAGCACAGGCAACCCGGGCACGCACACCGTACTCGACTCGTCTGTCAGTGAATCGGTAGAGTTCACGTCGCCGACAAATTCGCTGACTGTCAATCTGGCCAACGGCGGTGCCAACATCCTGACCGCGACGTCGTTCGCGA
>DUDC01000338.1:0-7665 GCA_012959465.1 Planctomycetaceae bacterium | reverse complement strand
CCCAGCGGTCAACTTCACGACTTTCATTGGTGGTGATCAGTCGGACACGTTCAACCTGGAAGCTGCTCCTGCCAACAATAATCCTGATGACTGGACCATCGTTGGAAACGCTGGAAACGACACACTTAATGTCAGCCCCATTGGCAGAAACCTGGATGCTTTTGGCGACGATATCCAGTTCTTTGGAGATGCTGGAACCGACACGCTGAACGTCTTCGATAACAATTTCGCCGGCGGCCGAACGATCGACATTACCAATAACAGCGTAGACGCCGGTCCCGTATTTGGCGTCGGCGACCTCTCCTATTTTACGACCGAAATCCTGAACATCGACGCCGGTTCGGGCAACGATACGTTGAACATCCTCTCCACCGAACCGGGCGTCAATAATGTCTTCCGCGGTTTAGATGGAGATGACACTTTCAATATCCCTGACGGCAGCACGCTCGGTAGTTTGGTCCGCCTCTTCGGTGGCAACAACGACGACCGAGTCAACGTGACGCTTACCAATGTCGGCGGGTTGGCCTCGAACGTGGTATTTGATGGCGGCAGCGAAGACGATCGCGACTCCGCGATAATCACTGACCAAGCCGGTGTCGCACGGTCAATCATCGCAGAATACGACGGCGGCATAACCGGCCAAACGTTGATCAGCGGCATCGGAAGTTTGTTTTTTGGTCTGCTCAACGAGACGATCATCTTCGATGGCGACGGTCCTTTAGACGACTTGGACGTACTTGGTAGTACGGGAATCGACGACGACATTACCATCGCTCCGTTCGTTGATTCCGCTTTGGTCTTCCTCGGCGGATCGCCATGGGTCGGCCCAAGCAGCGGTGCTTTCACTGCCAACCTGCCCGGTGTCGCCGGCGGTGGTATTTCTTCCGATCTACGCATCAACGGAATCGACGACATTGACGTCAATCCACGCGGCGGTCCACCGACGAACGATCGCCTATTCGTTTACGCTCCCGGTGAAGACAATCTGGTCGATGGCGCCTCGGCTATTGATGACCTGGGATTCGGTACGGGAGTCATCATTCCCGGCCTCGGTGGCGGAAATGCCTTTGACGTCGTCAACGTCAGCGATGCTCAAGTTTCCATTACCAATAACTTGCTAGGCGCTTTGCTCAACGTCGACGTCGCGAATCCCGGCACCGACTTCAGGCAAATCGCTGGCGAGCGTGTCGGAATCATCGTCAACACGGGCTTCGAAGCGAATCCACAGGGAAATGGCATCGCGGACATGATCACGGTGGTCCCATCTACCGTCGTGAAACTGGGTGTCAACGGTGGCGACCCGCTACCAGCCGGCGCACCGAATGGTGACCGTCTTGAAATCAACATGCCCGGTGAACTCAATATCTTCAGCGACAAGAGTACGCCTCCACAAGTTTCCGTCACTTCGACAACGCCCGGTGGCACACCCGTACTGGGCGTCGAGTTCAGCTCGATCGAATTTGCGTTGTTGCGCCCCAATGCCGCTAATCCGGAAGTCAACTTACTTGGCGACGACAACTTCACCAACCAAGGCCAACCCGACAACTTTGTTGTCACCGGTGCCAACGCCGACTTGAACGGTGCCGACGGTGGCTTCCAAGAGTTCCTCCTGAACATCAACGGCAGTGCTACCATCAACGTCGATGGCGCTCGATTCCTTAACGTGATTGGTGGAAATGAGGTCGATACACTGGACATCACTCCGTATGCCGACAATGTACCGACCGGCTGGGGCATCGATGTCTTCTACGACGAGCAGGCTCCCCTCGATGATGGCACTCAACAGGACTTGTTGATCTACAACACGTCCGTGTTTGGCGGCAATGCATCCGAAAACATCGTGATTGCTCCATCGGGTGAACAGCATGGACAGATCCGAGTGACCAACGGGTCGTTCGGCACGCCAATCGTCAACATTGCCTACGTCAATAATCTGGACATCATTGTCAACGACAACGACAATTCCCAATCCGATACGGACACGTTGACGTTGCTTGGCACCAACAACGACAACCCGACCACGAGCGGTCGCGAGGACTTCGATATCAACTTTGCTGCGGCCGGTGACGTCGCCAATCCAATGGTAACGGTCACGAACCTCGCTTCGGGCAACGCTCTCTATCGTCTTCGTTCCGTCTCGAACATCACGGCAGTACGTTTCGACGGACTCTCTGGCGTCGATCGTTTTGACGTCACCGCAGCGGCCAATGTGACCGTCAGCATTAACGGCGGCAACCCGAACGGCAACTCGGCCACCAACGATATGCTGAACGTCATCACCGGCACGAATTCGGTCTCGCATACTGCTGGCGACGAAGCGGACGAGGGTACGTTCCAAATCGGCGGCGGCGCAGCTCCGATCAACTTCGACGAAATTGAGTGGCTGCAAGCGAATGGCGTCAGTTATATCGCAGCCGACGCCTGGGAAGCCAACAATACGGTGGCAACCGCCTCGTTCCTCGGTTCGGTCCCCGAAATCACACTCAACAACCTCACCTTGCACGGCACCGACGGTACTGCAAACGGCTTTACCAGTGCCGATGTGGACCTCTACGAGTGGGTGGCCAACAAGACCGGACTGGCCACGGTGACAATCAACTTTACACACGCCAACGGTGACCTACGACTGCAAGTTTTGGACGCTGGCAACAATCTCGTCACGCCGTTTGCGGACACGGGTAACGACGACGAAACCCTGACATTCCCAGTCGTTGCTGGCCAATCGTACTTTGCGGCGGTCAACAGTGTGACGAATGCGTCGAACGATTACTCGTTGGAGATTGAGAACTATGGCGCTCCCTCGCCAGCCTCGATCGACCTGCAACCGGCCAACGACACTGGCACGTACGACACGGACGACATCACGTTCGATAACGTCGGGACAATCGAGATTCAAGCGGATCTGGAAGCGTACCGCAACGCAAACGTCGCCATCCTCACCGCAGCACAAGCTGCCGCTGGCACCACGGCTGGCGTCGCTGTTCGAGTCATGGTCAACGGTACCGAAGTCGGTTTCGCAACGCCAACATCACCTGGCGGGCAAACGGACGACTTGTTCCGTTACACGTTCGCCGCGAACGATCTGCCGCCCGATGACGTCTTCGAGGTCGAAGCGGCCGTCTATGTTGTGGATGGTCAAGCAGCGAATGCCGCCGGACGAGCCCTCACGGGCAGTGTCCTGTTGGTCGAAATTGACCAGACGGCACCCGTTGTGGGCACCATCCAACTGGCACCTTACAGCGACTCGGGAGTACTGGGCGACAACATCACCAACAAGATGTCACCCGCCTTTATCGGAGTTGGGGAGGCCAACGCAATCGTCCGCGTCATTGGTGCTCGGACACAACAAGCCGCACCGCACAACGCCCCAGCTATTCTCGGCGTCGGAGTTGTCGGTTCGGATATGACCGACGGAATCCTTGGCAACGGCCTGGGACTGTGGGAAATCACAGCCGAACCAATGGTCAACGATGTCTATCAAATCACCTATACGATGGAAGACATCGCCGGCAACATCACACCAGGTCCCGTTGGCGGTTTCAATTTAACGATCGATGGCCTGCCGCCTCAACGACCGACGCTTGACCTGGTCGGTCCCGATGTGGTCGACTCGATGCCCAGCAACGCTGCCGGCAACCCGTTAACGCCGCCGATGTATTCGGATACCGGCATGTCGACGAGTGACAACATCACCATGGGCACGACACCCGGTGGTGCAAACAGCACCGTGCAGGTTCGAGTTTCGGCCGAGGTCGGTCAGACGGTCGTCATCAAGGATGGTGAACAGATTATCGAGACCTTCACGATGCCCAATTCGGAATTCGTCTTTGTGAACTTGGCATTAGACGAGGATCCGCATCCGCTGAGTGCCGAGGTATTCGATGTGGCGGGCAACCGCAGCCACCAGTCCGAAGAGCTGCACGTGACCATGGACTACACGGCACCAAATGTAGCGACATCGACGATCGACTTGGCAACGGCCAATGATTCCTTTGGGCCGGATACCGGCGCCATTGGTAACAATACGGACAACATCACCAATGATGACACGCCACTGTTTGTAGGACTCGCGGAAGCCAATAGCAAAGTTCGCGTTTTTGCCAACGGCGAGCTCGTTGGTCAGACAGTTGTCAACTCGGATGAATCCGATGGTGACGCACCTCAGGGTCTCTCCCTCGGAACTTGGGAAGTGGAATTAGCTTCGCTGAACGACGGCAACTATGCCATCACCTTCGAGCTCGAAGACGCCGCCGGGAATATCTCAACTTCGAATGCGACACAGGCAATTACCGTAGACACCCTTCCACCACAGCGGCCGACGATCGACTTGCACAATGTCGACGACACGGGTGCCAGCGACTTGGACAACGTCACGGCCGGTGACCCAACCGCTGCCGGACGAATTGTCGACTATCGCATCTCGGCCGAGCAGGGCAGTTGGGTTCAGGTGAAAGACGGTGAAACGATCATCAGTTCGTTTGTCTTCACTGCTGCCTTCGACGCGCTGGACGGGCAGGCCGATGGATTCGGCAATATCAACGTTGATTTCGACACCTTGGCAGGTGCCAACAGCATCCCGGCGGAAGGCCCGCATATCATCAGTATCGAAGCGTTTGATGTTCCGGGCAATCGCAGTGCACAGTCCGCTGAATTGGTCACCGAAATCGACACGACCGCGCCGACAACTCCGGCAGCTCCCGACCTGGACGCTGACAGTGACAGCGGATTCTTCGACAACGACAACGTGACCAATGTCGACACGCCCGGCCTCTCTGGCCTCGGCGAAGCGAACTCCCTGGTACGACTCTGGGCAACGAACGTCAACACGGCACAGGTCCAACAGATCGGCGAAGGGCGAGTTGGATCGGATGAATCGGACGGCACGGATACCGACGGATCCGGCGTGTGGACTTTGGAGAGCAGCGCTCTCGACGAAGGCGTCTACAACATCACGGCGACTTTCGAAGACATCGCCGGCAACATCAGTACGGCCACGCCCGCATTGCGAATTGAAATCGATACGATCGAACCGAACACCGCGTTCCTCGATCTTCGCGAAGCCGACGATTCGGGTCGCCACAATGACGACAACATCACCAACAATACGTCTCCGGTGTTTACAGCGACAAGCGAAGATCCCAACGCAGCGTTGCATATCCTGCAAGCCAACTTGGCCTACCGGATATTCGACCGACCGGAAGGCGCTGCCGAAACGCTGATCTACGATTCGACCACGATCTTACCGGGTCTGACCTCAAACATGTTGGTCACCACCGCCGGTTTACCGCTGGCCGAAGGATACCACAACCTGAAACTGGAGGTGGAGGACCGAGCTGGCAACATCAGCAGTGACATCCTGTTGACGGTCGTGATCGACACCGTGGCACCGCCCGTCAGTATCATCGGTTTGCTGAATTCTGACAGCGGAATTAGCAGCAATCAAGCGACGTTGTCCGATCGTGTGACCAACCGCACCGACGCTCAGTTTGTCGGACGAGCGGAAGCGGACGCCCTTGTGCGTTTGTATGTGGATGGACGTGAGGGCGTCAATAACGACAACAACACGATCAACACGCCGGCCGAGTTCAGCCTGACGGTGGCCCAGCCTGTCGATGGTGACGACGCCTTCGGCAACGGTCAATGGGAAACCGGCTTCATTCGCAATCTGAATGACGGCAATTATTTTGACCTCGACGGTGTGCGAGAAGTGCTGGCGACAGCGGAAGACGTGGCGGGCAACGTGAGTACCGCCACCGTGTTGGATATCTTCATCGACACAGCCGGACCACAGGTCTCAGGTGTTCAGATCCCGTCGGCGCCAACGTACGATCTATTCGATCCCAAGCCTTCGACGGACGGCCCCACACCGAAAACGAACCAGCTTTCGATTTCAGTGCAGGACTCGCCAGCTCGCAGTTCCCAGGACGGCAACTTCCTGTACAGCGCGCTCTACGCGGCGATTGCCCAGAACCCTGGAAACTACAGCTTGGTCGGCGATGCGAACGGAAACATCGGCATCCAGAGCGTGGTATTTACGGCGAATGCAGCGGCCGACAATACGATTGCCAGTGGCACTATCACCATCACGTTCGCCGACTTCCTGCCGGACGATCGCTTCACATTCACGGTCTCCGACGCGTTGTTGGATCCGGCAGGCAACGCCCTGGACGGTGAGACCAATACGGTGGGGCCGCTGGAAGTACCGACCTTCCCCTCCGGCGACGGCGAAGCAGGGGGCGACTTTGTCTCTCGCTTCACAGTCGATACGCGACCGGAAATCGGTAGCTGGGCGGGCGGCACGATCTGGGTCGATACGAACGGGAACGGATCGTTCGATCCGACCAACGCCGACGCGACCAATCGAGATATCACCTACGTGATGGGCTTGGTCACGGACGACATTTTCGCCGGCAACTTCGCCTTGGCTGCGGGTGGCACGGCCGACGGGTTCGACAAGCTGGCAGCGTATGGATTCATCAATGGTGGCTTCCGCTGGTTGGTCGATACCGACAACGATGGCGTGGTCAACGTCGACCTGGCCGATCCGGCAGCCGTCAATGGCCTGCCGGTCGCGGGTCGCTTCGACGCCAATGACGTCAACGGCGACGAAGTCGGCTTGTTCACCGGAACGACATGGCACTTCGATACCAACCATGACTTCCTGGTCGACACGACGTTGAGTACGGCCCAGCGTGGCCTGCCTGTCGTGGGCGACTTTGACGGAGATGGCTTCGATGACTTGGGCACCTGGACCGACGACACGTTCCAAATCGACTACGCCGGTGGCGTACGTGGAGGCTGGGACGGTGTGGTGGACGCCGAATTCCGCTTCGGCTTCATCGGCACGCGGGAACGCCCGATCGCAGCCGACATGAACATGGACGGCTTTGATGATCTCGGCCTCTGGGTCCCCGACCGAGAAGGCCAAACACCACGCGAATCCGGCGAGTTCTACTTCCTAGTTTCCAACGGAGCCTCGGTGCCCAGCCGAATGCGTTTTGATGCGAACTTCAACACGAACGTCATCGACTTCCACCCAACTCCCTTCGGTAACGACTTCTTCGTTCAATACGGCGACGATTACTCAATGCCTGTCGTCGGCAACTTTGACCCGCCCGTGACGGGTGGCACTTCTAATCTGATCTCAAATCTCACATTCAACACCAAGAACCCGTATGACGTGGACGCTAACGGAGCGGTAAATGTCCATGACCTTTTTGAAGTACTATTTGATCTGCAATATAACGGTCAACGAGTGATAGATTTGAGCGTTCCGCGGTCGCCGTTCGTTGACGTTACGCAGGACGGACGCGCCTCCGTACGAGACCTAATTGCGGTGTTCCATTATTTGGTCTTGCAGAACCAAACAGTAGGCGAAGGCGAGTCTTTTGACGCTGTGGATCATCAAACACCGGTCAATCGGGAAAGCGCAGTGGTTGATTGCGTCCTTGGCGACCTCACGGAAGAATCCACTTTGGACATCGGCTATTATGACATTGACGTTGAAGAGGAGGAGGACGCCGAATCGCCGCGTTTGGTAGATGCCGTCTTCCTTGAACTCTATGGAGAGTAATACGAACAAAAGGAAAACTAAACGTGATTAGGCAGGCCATGACGGCCTGCCTTTTTTCTTGCAATTGTCCTGTTCCAAGTTAACCAGGAAAT
>DUDC01000337.1:1470-10107 GCA_012959465.1 Planctomycetaceae bacterium | reverse complement strand
AATCATGCACTTTTTGGCCCTCGCAACCCGTCTTTACTGCCTTAATTTAGGTCGACTCGCTGATCTGGCGTGGCATCGACAGATCCGCCGCACCTCCATCAACCGGGAGTCTCATGACAAAACGAGTGCAACCTTGCGCCGAGTCACAGCTGATGGTACCACCATGTTGCTGCGCGATCACCCAACACTTTGACAAACCGATCCCCAGTCCGCGTCCGGCCTCGCGGCCGGAAAAATAGGGCTCAAAAATGTGGCTGCGTATCTCAGCGGGAATGCCGGGGCCATCGTCCTCTACAACCAGTTCGACATGATCGTTGTCGTGGACCACGCGCAATTCGATCAGGCCGCCTTGGCCAAGGGCTTCCGCGGCGTTGTCGACCAACAATTGCAGGCATTCTTTGACATGACGTTTGTCGACCAAGGCTCGGATCGGTTCATCCGCATCGCTATTACTAGCCATTCGGATGTCCGTCTGCTGCCAATCGAGCGCCTCCCGGCGATGCGTCACCACGTCGTTCAGCAACCCGACCATATCGACCCAGCCGACCTCCAATGCTGGTGGACGAGCGACCAACATGACATCTCCGATCATATCGTGGGCACGAAACGCCTCGGCCGCGATCGTCGCCAATGTTCGCCGTCGATCGGGATGTTCCTCATCGACCATCAATGCCTGTGCTCGACCCGAAATGTTCGCCAGAGGATTGTTGATCTCGTGACTCGCCCCGTAGGAAAACTCCCTTAGTGCGTCCAATTTCGCCGATTCAAGTGCTTGCTCAAATCGATCTTCGAGCTCCTGAACACGCTGCAATCGACCTGCCAGATCCAGCCAGTCCATCTCCACCCTTGGGGGGAGCGGGAGCGGCAATCGCTCCGGCCTCGATCCCTGCAGAGCATCGATCAAGAACGTCGCAATGCGATCTTGTCGCCCCGCGTCCGCTGGGTCTTCACCGGTTGAAAAAGTGAGGTCCGCGGCGGCGTCCGCTCTCAGGCGTCGCCACCAGTCAGGTAAAATCCATTTGCCATCGTTTGACTTGCCCGAGACAAGCGATCGCCAATGGTCGGCGTCCCACGAGTTAGCTAGGAAGAACAGCCAGTCGCGTTCTGCGACCGACAGAGTCCGCTCGGAAATACAGCTTCTGCGAAGCCGTGCGGCCGTCTCCAACTGCGCGGCGAGCGATTCGTCGCAGGTCAGTTGGGTTGCGTTGCCCGACTCAGAATGACTCGCCCTCAAGGATCGCCAAGATCGCCGAGCGACGGTAGGCCAAGAATAGGGCGGCTCCTTTCGCAGCGTCACGTCACTCAGCAGGACCCAGACGGTGACCGCGGCGCTTTCCCAAAGCGCCAGATGATCCGCCGTCAAGACGGAACCACAAGCGGCCCAAACCGCGGCAGTGGAGGGGATTTCCCACTGCGCCTGTTTTCGCTTTAAAATCAGCCGAATCACATCAAAGTCCCAGCTACATCCGCCGGAGGTTTGCACCGAGGCGAGGGATCTCTTCTCACCCCGAACACGCGGCTCCGCTCTCCCGGTGCGCGACCGAACAGAACAGAAAAAAACGCGTCGCGAAATTTCCGCAACGCGCTGGCAGTTTTATCCAAATGCAGACGATTTGGCGACGGCCTGGAAACCTATGAAGTAGCCGCGGTTCGCTCGATGTCTAACAAATCGCATGCTCGGTCCATTAACCGCTCGATGGCAAATGGCTTGTTCATAAAGTCGTTGGCACCGGCCGCTCGCAAGTCCGCAATCTTGTCTTGCTCGACCATTCCCGAAATGCAGATGATCTTGACCGTTTCAAGCGTTTTGTCACTTCGGACTCGTTGGCACACTTCCCTGCCGTTGATGTCGGGCAGCATAACGTCCAACACCACCAAGTCTGGTCGAAATTCCTTCACTTGCATCCCAGCGTCGAATCCATTGTTCGCTGTGCGGATCTCGAATCGCGAGTCGCGCTCAAATGCATCTACCATGAGGTCCACCAACGACTCATCGTCATCGACAATCAGCACTTTCCGCTTGCCACTCTCTAGGACGTCCGTCGGAATCCCGTTTTCCGTCATGAAAGAAAGTAGCTTGTCTCGAGGGATTCGTCGAAACCGGCTACCGGGCACTCGAAATCCCTTCAAGGATCCGTTGTCAAAACAACGAATGATGGTCTGTTGGCTAACCTTACAAATTTTGGCCGCCTCGCCCGTCGTAAATACGTCCTTAGTTGACATGGCTTAATCCATCCGTCCCTTCCTGGCCATTGAATGAGCCAACCTGATGACCACCGTTATTCTTCTGAGTTAGGCAGTCCAATCCTCTCCGAACGCCTTCGCGTTGGTCGGCCCTAAGCTCCCTCACTATACAGAACTTCGTCATATGTCTAACCCACAGCGTTTCTGCGTCCGCTGTAGACTGCTGGCTCCTCCAATCTTGCCGAATTTGCCAACCGCACGAATTATAACCGCACGACCAACTCAGTCAAGGCGGATCCATAACACGCAAACTCATACAAAATAACTACTTACAGACAATGGCCAAAAATTGAGGACGGATTAAGGA
Source organism: Planctomycetaceae bacterium (assembly GCA_012959465.1). GTDB lineage: Bacteria > Planctomycetota > Planctomycetia > Pirellulales > Pirellulaceae > UWMA-0346. The sequence continues at coordinate 7,556 of DUDC01000337.1, read as the reverse complement.
GAGTGATAATCCCTCCCGCATCACGAGCTGACCGACCAAAAGCAGGCTAGCCGCGTTCGATATGCGCCAGCAGCAAAGCGACATCCGCCGGCGTGATCCCGCTGATTCGTCCTGCCTGAGCCAAATTGATCGGTTGGACATGTTGGAGTTTTTCACGGGCCTCAGACCGTAGCTGAGTCATCGTCCCATAGTCAAAACCGAGTGGAATCGACTTCAGTGCGAGGCGACGTTGTCGGGCAACCTGCTGGTCTTGTCGGGCAATGTAGCCAGCGTATCTCACATCATGTTCGACCTGCTTGGCAACCTCGCTGGAAAGATCCCCCAGTTCGGGAGCCAGCGTGACCAATTCCTGCCACGTCGTGTCGGATCGTCGTAGGTGCTTGGCCAAATTGGAGTCGCGGTACTTCGTCGTTTCCAATATCTCGTTGGCCAACTTGATCGACTCCAACTTGTCGTGGAGCCGTTGGCGTCGTTGGCCATCGACCAAACCGCAGGCGTCAGCCGTCGGTGTGAGACGACGGTCGGCATTGTCGTGTCGCAACAACAAACGAAATTCTGCGCGACTGGTGAACATCCGGTACGGTTCGTCAACACCGCAAGTCACTAGATCGTCGATGAGAACACCGATATACGCCTGCTCTCGCCCCAAGATCAACGGATCACGTCCACTGATTTTCAGAACGGCGTTGGCGCCGGCGATCAAACCCTGGGCGCCCGCCTCCTCGTATCCGGTTGTGCCGTTGATTTGCCCGGCAAAGTAAAGTCCGGCAACCCGTTTCGTTTCCAGTGTCGGGCGCAATTGATCGGGCGGACAGTAGTCATACTCGACCGCGTACCCATACCGCATGATCTGCGCGTTTTCCAGCCCCGGGATCTCACGGAACATCGAGTCTTGCACGTCACGGGGCAGACTTGTCGATATCCCGTTGACATAGACCTCGCGAGTCTGCCGCCCTTCCGGCTCGAGAAACAACTGATGTTTCGGCTTGTCGGAAAAACGAACGATTTTGTCCTCGATCGACGGACAATACCGCGGCCCACTCGAACTGATCTGGCCGCTATACATGGGTGCTCGGTGCAGGTTCTTGCGAATCAGTTCGTGCACTCGTTCGTTGGTGTAGGTGATCCAGCAAGGAAGTTGTTGGATGTCCAGTTGGTCGGTCAAGAAACTGAACGGCTGCGGAACATCGTCCCCTGGCTGTTCTTCGGTTCGAGCGAAATCAATGGTGCGTCCATTGAGCCGAGGTGGTGTCCCCGTCTTAAATCGAGCCAGCTGAAAACCGAGCCGACTCAAGGCTCCACTGATTCCGGACGTGGTTCCTTCCCCCCCACGACCGCCAGACGTCTTACCCTCGCCCATGTGCATAATGGCTTGCAGGAACGTACCGGTGGTCAGCACGACAGCCGGGGCGTGGTAGAACGTATCACCGACCGTGCGAACCCCGCGAATCACCGGTCCGGAACTCGTTTCCTCTTCGATCAGATCGAGAATGATCTCCTGTCGCAACTCGAGATTTTCCTGATTTTCGACGAACTGCTTGACGAACTCCTGGTAGCGCTTCTTGTCCGCCTGTGCTCGGGGGCTGTGCATGGCCGGCCCCTTTCGCATGTTAAGCATGCGAAATTGAAGGCCCGTCGCGTCAATCGCCTCACCCATCACGCCGCCCAACGCGTCGATCTCACGGACGATCTGCCCCTTGGCAATTCCGCCAATCGCGGGGTTGCAGCTCATCTGAGCGACGGTGTCCAGGTTCGTGGTCAGCAGCGCTACACGCGCCCCCATCCTCGCGGCAGCCAGCGCAGCCTCGGTACCCGCATGTCCTGCACCAACTACGATCACATCGTATTGGTAGGAATTTTTGGGTATCGACATGCAAGACCTCGCCAAGGGAAGAAAGACCTTCTTATTGTGGCGTAATCAGCGTCTCGATGGGAGGGGCGTGGAAGTAGCTCACGGCGGCGATTAGCTGCTGTCGCCCCTACGCGGCTGGTAACTCCAAGGTTTGGAGTGCGGCCCATTAATTCAGGGTAAGACCGAAACCGCTTGCTCTCGGTCGCAGGTCAAATTAAAACGCATAGATGCTGCGTCTCTCAGCCAAACTTCAATGGGACTTTTTCCAGACGACATGAACAATACTGTCCTTCATTATCCAAGCGTACTGTTTTTCCTGCTGCTGGTCGTGTGCCCTGGGCAAGCGGCAGATCCTGTCTTTCGTGTGGAGCCGATCGACGTCGAAAACGAATGCGGCGCCGTGGCGGTGTTGGATATTAACCACGATGGGATCACCGATATCCTCTGTGGCAACCACTGGTATGCAGGCCCCAATTGGAAACGCCATCGGGCGAGGCAAGTGGAGGTAATTCGGGGTCGGTTGGACGACTACAGCAACCTTCTGCTGGACGTCGACGGCGACGGACTGCTGGATGTGATCAGTTGCAACTATCGCAGCCAGTCCATCTACTGGCTGCGACAACCGCCGCGCGGCGGAGGAGTCTGGGAACGAACAGTGGCAGCCAAACCCGGCTCGATGGAAACCGGTCGTCTCGCCGACATCGACGGTGATGGGCGGCTGGACGTTTTACCAAACGGGACGAAATTCGCCGCTTGGTGGTCGATCGATCCGAGCCCAGACGGTCCCATTTGGAATCGGCACGACCTGCCCGCGGAAGCCGTTGGGCACGGGATCGGATTCGGCGACATCGACGGCGACGGACGAGGCGATATCGTCAGCCCACGCGGCTGGTTTCGCAGTGGCACGAACGCCCGTTCCGATCGTTGGCAACCGATGCTCGAATTTCAGCTACACCGCGACGCAGGGCTTCCAATCCTGGTTCACGACGTCGACGACGACGGCGATGCGGATATTGTCTGGGGACGGGGACATCAGTGTGGTCTCTATTGGCTCGAGCAAAAAAACGGTGGCAAAAAACGCAGCTGGCAACAGCATACAATCGACAGCGAGTTGACGCAGGTCCACAGCCTGTTGCTAGCGGATTTTGACGGCGACGGCAAACGCGACATCATCGCCGGTCGACGCTACTTGGGGCACGATGGCAAGGACATTGGAGAACACGATCCAATGCGGATCGACGGTTACCACTTCCAGCAAGAGTCGCGCTCGTTCAGGCGTTTCCCCATCTCGCGTCATCCAAGAGCCGCCACCGGGTTGGACCCCAAAGCGATCGACATCGATTCCGACGGAGACCAGGATCTGGTCGTCGCCGATCGCAGTGGACTCTATTTGATACGGAATCGGTTGGGCGAAAACGTGAAGCTCTTAACGCGACCGAATTCGATCGGTCCACCACCTTCGCCAGGCAAGCTGTTGGCCCCTTCCTCAGGGACCGAGGTGGCGACGACGATCAACAACGGGTTTGACTGGGGTTTGCGGCGGCAGGCGATCTTGAAGCAAATGGAAACGGTCATGGGACCATTGCCTGGCCCGCAAAAACGAGTGCCGCTGGATGTTAAGACCAGTGAAACGCATGACGAGCCCGGGTTCACGCGAATGAAGCTCACCTTTCAGGCAGAGCCTGGCGACCGTGTCCCAGCCTACCTTTTCGTCCCCAAAGGAAGACAAGGCAAACGCCCTGCGATGCTCTGTTTGCACCAAACAACAGGTATTGGCAAGGGCGAACCGGCCGGTCTCGGTGGGCGGAATGAACTGCATTACGCGTTAGAATTAGTCCGTCGTGGCTACGTCTGTGTGGTCCCGGACTACCCGAGTTTTGGCGACTACACGAAGTACGACTTTGAAAACGACGACTATGTCAGTGGCACGATGAAGGCGATCTGGAACAACCATCGCGCTGTGGACTTTCTCGAGTCTCTCCCTCAGGTAGACGCCGATCGAATCGGCTGCATTGGACATTCGCTGGGGGGACACAATGCGCTGTTTACGGCGGCATTTGACCAGCGGTTAAAAATGGTAGTGACCAGCTGCGGCTTTACCGCATTCCACCATTATTACGATGGACGGCTCGCCGGCTGGACGAGCCCCAGGTACATGCCCCGAATACGGGATGTGTACGACAATGATCCGGACAAGATGCCGTTCGACTTCTACGGGGTGTTGGCCGCAATCGCTCCTCGCGGCATCTTCATCAACGCTCCGCTCAAGGATGGCAATTTCGATGTGAATGGGGTTCGGAAAGTCGTCGGTGCCGTCGAGCAAGTCGTTCCATTGTTGCCGTCGGGACCGGGAATCCAAGTTAGGTACCCCGATGCGGGGCACGGCTTTCCTGATCCGGTGCGAGTGGAATCTTATCGATGGCTCGACAATGTGCTCCGGCCATGAAGGTCACGCCGCCTTTGGCATCTTCAGATTGAAGAGACCAAAGATATCATCCTGAGATAGACCTTTGGGAGTATGTGAGTCCGAGAAAATCGTGGCGAACAGCTCGCGTTTTTCTTCGAGCACGTCGTGAATGCGTTCTTCGATGGTGTCCAGCATCAACATACGTGTCACGGTGACCGGCCCAGCGGCACCGATTCGGTGCGCCCGATTGATGGCCTGATCTTCCACTGCGGGGTTCCACCAGCGGTCGAAGAGAAAAACGTACTCGCAGAATTGGAGATTCAATCCAACACTCCCAGCCCCGTAACTCATCAGAATCACATGCTTGGAGTCCTCTTGACGGAACTGGTCGATGACTTGCTCTCGTCGCCGGCTGGGAATCTTGCCGTGGTATTCCATCACACCAAATCGTTCCAGGCGCTTGCCAATCTTGCGAATACTCTGCACCCATTGGCTGAACACAATCGCCTTTTTCCCACTGGCCGCCACTTCCTCCATGTCGGCTTCCAGTCGGTCGAGTTTGCTCGACTCGCCGCTGACCGGGTCAAAGTTGCAGATCTGTTTAAGTCGCAGCACGAGCTCGAATACATGTTGGATCGTCAATTCGTGACCCATCTCGGAGAGTCGCAGAACACCGTTTTCTTCCGCCAGTTGGTAGCTCTCCGCTTGCGAGCCAGAGAGACCCATTTCGGCATCACGGTACATCTTCGGTGGCAAGTCGGTGAGCACCATATCCTTAGTGCGGCGAAGTACATAGTCTCGGGTCGCCGCCCCCATCGTCTTCGGCTGCATTTCGCTTCGCAAATAACCGGGCGAGAGAAACTCAAATATCCCCACGAGGTCTTCCGTGCTGTTTTCGACTGGTGTGCCAGTTAGGGCCCAACTTCGTGTTCGATGTAATGCTCGCACTGCCTGGCTGGTGGCGCTCGATCGGTTCTTGATTCGCTGCGCCTCGTCGAGCAACACCAAATCGAATTCGAGCCCCAGGGATTCGACCAACGTGCGGTCGCGTGTCATCAGCTCGTAGTTTGCCAACTTCACGACCATCGACTGTTGCCATTGAAATTCACGGCGAGTCTGGTCGCCTTCGATAATGTCGACTGGGATTTCGGGTGCCCAAAGAGCGAACTCGCGTTTCCAATTGCTTACCAGCGGTTTGGGACAGACAAGTAGCACAGATTGGACTTCGCCGCTGCGGATGAGCAAGCGAATCGACAATATCGCCTGCATCGTTTTACCGAGGCCCATTTCGTCCGCCAGGATGGCCGCATAGCGAGGAAAGAGGAAGGCAATTCCAGCAAATTGATAAGGGAATGGCTCAAATGCGAAGTGAAACTCGCCAGTTTCCACCATCATTTCCAACGGGGGTTGGAGGGCATAGAAGAGACGGTCGTACAGTTTTACGATGTCCCCAGGCGCCGCGATCCGGGTCCGCGAAGAGTGCGGACTTGGTTGTCGTTTTCTCGAGGACTGTTTGGCCGGAAGTTGCTCCGTTACCGTAGACGATTCAACGAATTGAAAACTCGCCACTTGGACCTGCGGCACAGTCATCGGGACGGTGACCGCCGCTGGGGGTTTGATGTCGGTACGGTAACTTCTCGACTCGATATGGGCGAATCGCGATAGCTTTACGGACTCACATGAGGTGGTCAATTCCAATTCAGTGGACATCACATCCAGGTGACTGTGGCGACCATCCATGTTCGATAATTCCATGCAACATCCAGTGTCTCAGAGAATCTGCAGTGGCCGATGTACCGCTACGCCGCTCGCGCGGCGCGGGCCCGT
>DUDC01000337.1:0-1376 GCA_012959465.1 Planctomycetaceae bacterium | reverse complement strand
GAGTTTGCATCGCCGCGAGGTCTTCTCGATATCGCACCGAAGTGACGACCTGAAACGGTCCCAAGGCAACTGGCTCACTGATCGTAAAATCGTCGGCTGTGAGTTTGGCTACGGAAGAGGATTCTGTCAGGCAGATTACCGGGCAGTCGAGCCCTTCGCGAACTGTCAAAACGGAGGGCTGGTCGGTGGATATCCAGCTCGGGGCGAGCTTCGACTTGGCGACCAAAGCCCGACCGATCAGCTCGCCGTAAATGTATGGCATGAGGCTCGGGCCGTAGAGGATTTTCTGGGCTCGATTCGGCCGGACGGGCGTGGTGCAATGAAATTCAAGCGGTCGCCCGGCAAAATTAACCAGCAAATATCCCCCAAATGCCCCCGCTTCCTCTTCAGAAACGGTGATGAAGCCAATCGTCTGGATTTCCTGCTCGTTCAACATTCCCCGTCCTGTTTTTCTATCCGATTCATGTTGCAATGCACTGATAAGGGTTGAATCGGCTGCGATGGTCACGGGACTTTAGAGGGGAGCAGTCGACGGCTTGATATTGCTTACGCACAGCAGGTACTCCAAAGTTCTGGCTGTCTGAAGTGCAGCAAAATCCGGCGGAATCGTCATTTACTCGACATGCCTCGTTCGTCGTTTATACTGACATGAAACGGTTCACCGCCCTAGGATTGACAATAATGCATGATCCACAACAGATTCCTCCCATTTTCCGCATCGATGTTTCGGCTGATTCTTCCACTCCGGACGCCACTTCGGACGCGGTGGGAAGCAATCTAATCGGCGTGCTTCGCCAAATGCTGGAGAAACAACAGCGGGCCAACGAGCTACTTGAGGACATAGGCCATCAGCTGGTTTCCGCTCAAAAACAACGGGCAGCCGAGTTGGTGCACTGGCGAGACGCGAATCCCGATTTGGCAAGAAACTGCCGGATGGCCTCAGAAACACTGGGGCGAGTACAGGGAGAGTTCATAAGGCAGCTGACGGAGGAGATTCTCGACAGCGAAGACGCCTTGTTGGATGGCGAGTTCATGCTCAACGAATTTGTTGACCGATTTGGCCCCAGGCTTGCCCATCTTAACGGGGTCCTGCAGGTCCTTTCCCAGTTGAGTCCAACCGAATAGTGCAGGTCACTTTCGCCGAAAAGTGACGATCATCTGCGACTACACCCGCCGGATTTCGGCGGCGGCAGGACAAACCCACCACGAAAGCGACCTCATCAAGGGGCCGCTTTTTCTACTGTTTTGCCCCAGGCTCCGATTCATGCCCTGTCTACAGGGGCTTTTCTTATCTAAAATACAGGTCCCGCCTCACTACCCGCCTCACTACCCGCCTCACTACCCGCCTCACTACCCGCCTCACTACCCGCCTCACT
>DUDC01000336.1 GCA_012959465.1 Planctomycetaceae bacterium | reverse complement strand
GCCCGAAAGCGTCATCGCTACGGCGGCAGTGCAGAACTTGCTAGGAGGTGATGCCATCGTCCAGCGTTCCCGCAAACCGCAGATCATGGCGGACGCGGCGCATCATATCCTCACTCAACCCAGCCGCTCGTGCAGCGGCAACTTCTTCATCGATGTCGACGTACTGCAGAGCAAAGGGGTCACCGACTTCGACCAGTACGCTGTCGATCCGTCCGTCGAGATGCAGCGAGACTTCTTTATCTGAGGTTGGGTTGTCGGCGCGGCCCTTAGTGTTCTATGGCAATGCTAATTGAAAGACGGAGGGTGAGCAGTGGGGAATTCGGCTCTACTTTATGAGGCGCACCGTGTATGGATATCGATAGTAGACACCCTTGTTCGCTTCAAGGCCGGCGATGATGCCGTACACAACGGCACCAATTGCAACGACCACCGGCCCCACGACAGTACATGCGAGAACTACCGTCGCAATAAGGACGGCGATGTGAAAGTTCAATGCCTCCATGGCCTGATCAGCCACGAACTTCGATTCCTCCTTCTTCACCAACCAGATTACCAAGGGACCGATAACGCCCAACACAAGGATGGACAGATGTGCCAGCATCGCCCACGTGCGTTCGTCGCTCGAGATCGCATCAACATCCGAGTTTTTCGCTTCGTCATTCATGCCATTCACCTGCATTGAGTGTGTAATTTGCTTTGTATCCAATTGTTCGCTCCGGAACGCCCAATCTTGCCGCACTTCCATTTGCTGCTGTCGTCCAAGATCATTGGTAAACAGACTGGTCTCCTAACGGTACGTCCAGTTTTTGCGATTGTCCAGATGTGGTAGAGCGTTGAAGCGGTCGAGTGAGAATCGATCTTGAGAGAACGCAAATTCGGTGAGCGAGCAGTTCCACGTTCGCCAGGAGAGTCCCAACGCGACGTCATCCGGGCAGCCGAGCGCTCGCCGCAGCGCAACAGCGATCACTCCTGCGGAAGTGAAGACCAGTATTTTTTTGCCCCGCACAGCACGACCGACGATCTTACTAATTCCGTCGTTGACGCGCTGGTGAAACTCCGGCCACGACTCGACGCCAAAGAGGGGACAGCGGCTTGTGACCCACAAGTCGGCCGTCGCTTCGAAGAGCCGCGCAAACGATTTCTGGCGTTCCGCGCGACCGTCCGCTGATTGAAAAGCGATTTGCAGTTCACCAATATTTGGGAATTGCTCTGCTATTTTATGAACATGTTGAGTCGCCAGTTGATCCAAGTGATGTTCATCCAACTCGGCGATTTCGATTGCCGGCGGGGATGGATGAGTGGAATGCCGAGCCACTTCCGACGCCGTCTGTTGGTGCCTCCGACAGGGACCCGTGTAGACCTCATCAAAGGCCAATGCTTGTTGCGAGAAGTACTTACCCAATTGCCGCGCTTGCTCCAGCCCACGATCGGATAGTTGGTCGTAGTTGTCCTCGAAGAGCGATGCTTGTGCATGACGCACAAAAATGATGCTACTCATTGAGTTTGTATTATTGGTCGGTGGGTCGATTCATCGAAAAGCCGCATTCCGACGATACGGTCCATCGGGGTCCAGAGTGCGTTGCGTAACGCTGGAATCACGAGCTTCGCCCTCTTGCGACTCGTTGACATTCTACCGTACGGTCGGTAAGATTCAACAGACTTGAAATCAGCCGATCACGGCAGTGGAAGGAAGCGAACATGGCCAGACTTGCAGTGCTTGATCAGCCGGCGCAACCGCGTTCTGCTGCCGAGGATCGCGCGGCCGAAGTCTTGCTAACGGCGGCTGATCTGATTTACCGCAATGGTTTCGACGCGACCAGCATGAACGATATTGCCAAGGCCGTGAACCTGACGAAGGCCGGGCTGTATTACTACACCAAGGGCAAAGGCGATCTGCTGTACAAGATCATCAGTTTCGCCATGGACTGCGTGGAACGCGATATCATCGGTCCTTGTGCTGAAATCGAGGACGCTGAAAAGCGGTTGCACCAGATCATCGCTCGACATTTGGAAACGATTTTCGTAACGGGTGGCGCGATTACCGTCTTGACCGCAGAGGTCAACAAATTGTCAGCTCCGCAGAGACGCGCGATTGTCGCCCGGAAACGACGTTACCTCGACTTGGTACGCGACACGTTGTCTGAACTTGACAAGGCCGGACGATTGCGCAACGTCGACATGACGGTTGCCTCACTGAATCTATTTTCCACCATTCTCGGCGTCGCTCGCTGGTATCAACCGAAGGGTCGCTTTTCGAGTGACCGAGTTGCCAGCGAAACGGCCTGTTTCATCGTTTCCGGTCTCTTGAAAGACGGCTCATGAGTTGACCGATGAAGATACTCGTATGCCTAAAGCAGATACTCGACCCCGAGGTTTCTCCTCGGGACTTTCAAGTCGACCCCGATCGGCTCGAGGCCGTTCTCGGTTCGGCAAGTCTTGTCACGAACATCTTTTGCGAGAACGCGTTGGAAACTGCGTTGCAGTTAAGGGAGGGCAGCGACAGTGAAATCACGGCGATGACATTCGGACCGGATGATGCCGAAGAGACATTGCGGAAGGCGTTCGCCTTGAAAGTCGATCACGCATACCGCATCGCCACCCCAGAAATTCCCCACTGTAATTCAGCCGGGGCCGCCACCGTGCTGGCAGCGGCCATCAAGAAACTGGGTACGTTCGACTTGATCATGCTAGGTCGCGAATCGGGCGACTGGGGGGAGGGGCAAACGGCCGGGCTAGTTGCCGAAATGCTCGGCTTGAATTGTGTTTCGTTCGTCGACCAAATTGACATCGTGGACGCGGGCGTCCACCTGCAACGTCAAACGGATGTCGGACGCGAGAAACTGGTGTCCGACACACCTGTGGTCGTATCGATTACGAACACCGAGACCAATGTGCCGCGTATCCCCAAGACTCGAGATATCATGCTGGCCCACCGCAAGGAACTCACAACGTGGACGTTGGACGACATCGGTTTGGATGAGGAAAAGGTGACCCGTGCGGCGAACGCGACTCAGGTTGTCGAACTGTATATTCCCGAGGAGACAAGCAGTTGTGAATTCATCACTGGCGATTCGCTCGATGATCGCATCCGCGAGTTGGCTCAACGAATTGCAAATATCGTACAGTCGGTTTGAAACCACAAGGGTGAACGTGAAGACGAGGGCGAGGGCGAGGGCGAGAGCGAAGACGAGGGCGAGGATTTGTCAAACGTTATGAGTTGTCTACTGCCCGGCATGGAATTGGACCGCGCCACCATTGGGCTCGTTGCCGAGGCAGAGCGGATTGCCCGGCAGTTGTCGGTGGAACATGTTGTAGTCGCCAGCGGCGTGCCGGCCGAACTATTGCAACATGCCACTCGACAAGCGGATCGTGTCGTGGTGCTGCCAACGAAAGAACCGGGCGATTACCAAATAGAGCCGTGTTTGGCCGCATTGCACACGGTTGGTGCTGAATTGAAACCGCGCCTTGTCTTGCTGGGTCAGGACACTTACAGCCAGGAAATCGCGCCACGACTAGCGCATCGATTGCAGGGGTGTTCCATTGGCGATGCCCAGCGGATTGAAATCCGCGATGAGAAGATTCATGTCACGCGGGGTGTTTATGGTGGCAAGGCAATCGCAGTGGTTCGAGCGAACGTCGAGCCGGCCGTAGTCTGGACCAGGTCCCGCGCCTTCGCTGCGGAACCCGAACGTAGTGCAGCGTGCCAAGTGGAACACCATGAAGGTGGCACCGACGACAGCAGCGGATCGGAGATCATTGAACGGTCTCGCGAAGCGGCGTCGGGAGTACGCCTTGAGGACGCGCAGGTCATCGTCTCTGGAGGGCGAGGATTGGGAGGTCCCGAGCCGTTTGCCGAGCTGGGGGAGTTGGCAAAATCGATGAAGGCCGAAGTGGCCGCATCCCGCGCCGCCTGCGACGCCGGTTGGGTCTCGCCGAGTCTGCAGATAGGTCAGACGGGAAAGAAGGTCGCCCCCGAACTCTACCTGGCGATCGCCATTTCCGGTGCGAGCCAGCACTTGATGGGAATCGCCGATGCCAAAGTGGTTGCCGCGATCAACACGGATGCGGACGCGCCGATCTTCCGGCACTGTCAATTCGGTTTAGTTGAAGATTTCCGTAAGGTCATCGGTCCGTTAAAAGAACAGATCGAAGAGTCGAATGGCTGACCGCTTCCCCTTTTGCGACCTTCAACGAAAAACGATTCATGGACGACGCGACTCGACAAGTCCTCTGGAACATTAAACACGTTTGGGTCATGTACGTGTTACTTGTTCCCACAGCCGTGGTTGCTGGATACGGCGTCTATCGTCACGTGCGTCAATGGCGGCGTGGTCAACCGAGCGCCCGCTTTGACCGACCCATCGAGCGACTCGCTCGCGTTCTGAAGATGGCGATCTTGCAAGCGACGATCTGGCGAGATCCGCTTGCCGGTGCCTTGCACGCGATGATGTTCTGGGGGTTCGTGACATTGCTGATCGCTACCACGGTCGTGATGATCGACCATGACTTCAACGTACCGATCATGAAGGGGTCGTTCTACCTCTACTTTCAATCTCTGTTTGTCGATTGCCTCGGAGCACTAGCAATGGTGGGTGTCGCGTTGGCGGCAATTCGTCGCTGGGGTCTTCGTCCAAAAAAACTGGTGTTCAGCGACGAAGCGAATGGGATTCTGGTCTTGATCTTTGTGATTCTGGCGAGCGGATTTTTGCTGGAAGGCTGGCGAATTGCGGCCACCAACGATGAATGGTCCTCGTGGTCACCGGTTGGATTGATGGTGGCTCGAGTTTCCACCACTGTCGTCAGTGTAGACGCGTTACGAACGGCCCACCTGATCGTCTGGTGGGGGCATTTGTTGTTAGTCTTCGGATTGATCGCTTGGGCGCCCTATACGAAGTTATTACACATTGTTACCGCTCCACTGAATATCTACACGTCGAACCTGGACGCGCCGGCCGGTTCTCTACAGCCGATCGATTTTGAATCGGCGGAAGTGTTTGGTGTAAAGAATCTCGAACAATTTACCTGGAAGGATCTACTCGACCTCGACTCTTGTACCGAGTGCGGGCAGTGCACGAGCGTTTGCCCGGCCAACGCGGTCGGTAAGGCGCTTTCTCCCCGCGACATTATTTTGGACTTGCAAAGACAGCTGCCCGCAATGGGTCGTCCACTGTCAGGCCATACTGACGTGGCGAACGAGCCTTCGTCAATCATCGCCGACGGCACTCCATTGTCAGCGGAGGCGTTGTGGCAGTGCACAACTTGCGGCGCGTGTGTCGAGACATGTCCGGTGGCGATCGAACAGTATCCCAAGATCGTCGACATGCGGCGATTTCTGGTGATGGAAGATGCTCAATTCCCACGCACTCTACAAGGTGCACTGACATCGATGGAGCAACGAGGGCACCCATTCCGCGGTACGCAGGCGTCACGGACCGATTGGGCCGATGGGCTGGATGTTCCGCACATCAAGGAAGTCGATCAGCCCGAAGTGCTGCTGTGGGTGGGATGCGGCGGAGCGCTGGTTGATCGCAATCAAAAGTCAACTCGCGCGTTGGCAAAGTTGCTGCAACACGCTGGAGTCAAGTTTGGGATTCTTGGTCGCGATGAATCGTGTACCGGCGACCCAGCGCGTCGCATCGGCAACGAGTTCCTGTTTGACACGCTTGCTAGACAAACCATCGAGACGTTGAATTCCCACCAAGTGCACACAGTGGTAACGGCATGCCCGCATTGTTTCAACACTTTTCGAAACGAGTATCCGCAGTTCGGCGGCAAGTTTGAAGTTTATCACCACACGACCTATCTAGCGAAGTTGATCGGAGAGAATCGACTGACGCTCGACGCTTCTCAAATCGGTACGATCACACTCCACGATCCGTGCTATCTCGGTCGACACAATGGGATCACCGATGAACCCCGCCAAATCTTAGCGAAAGTGTCGGAGGCTCCATTGATTGAAATGGAGCAGCACGGAACTCAGAGCTTCTGTTGTGGTGGAGGTGGAGGGATGAGCTTTGTCGACGAGCCTCCCGATCAGCGAGTGAATGTTGAACGCTCCAAGCAAGCGTTGAGTAGCGGAGCGGACACAATCGCTGTCGCTTGTCCGTTTTGTACCACGATGCTGGAAGACGGAGTCGGAGCTCTTCAGTCGGACCGCAAAGTGGTCGTGAAAGACGTGGCTGAATTGTTGTGGGACAGCGTCGAGAATTCGAACGCCGCCAAGGCGGATGTCGGTGATCGAGACAAGTCATGATATTGACGCCTTCCCAACCTGCTTAAGAATCCTGCCTCACTTTGAAAGAAATCAATGGATCTCAATCTCACTCCCGACGAACAGAAATTCCGCGACGAGTTGAGAAGTTGGTTGGCAGCTAACGTTCCCGAGCCTTGGCCTGGACACCGTCGCGGAGAGGCGGACGCCGGTTATTGGGACCACCTGCGAGACTGGCAGCAGAAGCTATTTGGCGGAGGTTGGGCCGGTGTGTCCTGGCCTGTGGAGTACGGAGGTCGAGGCGCGAGCCCGATTCAGCAGTCGATTTTTCTGGCAGAGGTCGCCAGGGCCAGAGCACCCGAACATTTTGGCGTTATCGGCGAGGGCTTGGTCGGGCCGACGATCATGGCAGTTGGCAGCGAACAACAGAAGCAGAAGTTCTTGCCTCGAATTCTGAGTGGCAAAGACATCTGGTGCCAGGGTTACTCCGAACCAAATTCTGGCAGTGATTTGGCATCATTGAGTACAAGGGCAATTCGCGATGGAGAGCACTTCGTTGTCAACGGCCAGAAAATCTGGACCAGTTTTGCGCAGATCGCAGATTGGTGTTTGCTGTTGGTTCGCACCGACACGTCAGTTGCCAAACACAAGGGAATCACCTGCCTGTTGGTGGACATGAAATCGCCAGGCGTTTCGACGAAACCCCTGCGCCAGATGTCCGGTGACTCGGGATTTAATGAAGTGTTTTTTACCGACGTACGAGTGCCTATTGAGAATCAGCTGGGCGAACTGAATAACGGTTGGCGAGTCGGCTTAGTGGTACTGATGAACGAACGGGCGAATCTAGGCGCCAGCGTCTATGTCTCGTTTGAGGAGACGATGCGACAGCTTATCGAACACTGCCGCACAAGGAAACGGAACGGTCGTTTACTGGCCGAGGATCCCTTGGTGCGTCAGAACATTGCTCAAGCACACGTCGAACTGGAACTCTTTCGATTGAACACCGATCGAGCACTGAGTCGCTCCAATGCGGGCGAGACTCCCGGCCCCGAGGGTTCGATCTTAAAACTGTATTGGAGTGAAATGAATCAGAGGCTTTCGCAAACCGCGATGGAAATATTGGGAGACACAGCGCAGTTGTCGACCTTCGATAACGGCAACTGGGCCTACCGCTACCTCCGATCTCGAGGCAACACGATCGAAGGCGGAACTAGCGAAATCCAACGTAATATCCTCGCCGAACGAGTCCTCGGCATGCCCAAGAGTTATTGAATTCGTAACCCGACGCGTCAGCGAGGGAACGAACACCGAACACACTGACGACTGAGAACCCATGTACTTTGATTTATCGAAACCACAAAAGTTGCTTCAACAGAGCGTCCGAGATTTTTGTAAGCGTGAGATTCCCATCTCGCGTGTTCGAGCGTTGATGGAAACCGACTCGGCAATGGACGACAGCCTTTGGATGGAGATGGCCGAACAAGGTTGGATCGGCTTGCATTTGGACGAGCAGTATGGCGGACTGGGGTTGGGGCCAGTGGAACTATCAGTGGTTGCGGAAGAACTTGGGCGGGCCTGTGTTCCCGGTCCCTGGCTATCCACGAACTGGGCCGCCACTCTACTTGCATCGATCGGTGGACCCGTCGCCAGTGAGTTGTTACCGGGAGTTTTCGATGGCTCGATGAGAATAACGATCGCGGCGTTGGAGGAACAGGGATCCTGGAGTTTCGACCCGGCCGTGATGGAGACAAGACTGTCTGAAAACGGAAAAAAAACAGTAACAGAAGCAGTAACAGTAAACGTCCTCAACGGTCGAAAGTACTTGGTGCAGCACGCTCAGCAGGCCGACCATCTCCTGTGCGTTGCTGGCGTTGACGATGAACTCTGCCTATTGACGATTCCGGTCGCCAGCGATGGACTGCGGATCACGTCTACTCCGGGAATCGATGCGACGCGTAAGGTGTATCAATGCGATTTTAGCAACGTGCCAATCCGGCGCGACCAGATTCTCGCCCGCGGCGACGAGGCGAGGCAGGCGTTGCAACAGAGTCAAAATGTCGCGATGGTCGCAGTCTGCTCCGAGATGCTCGGTATTCTCCAGTGGCTTTTGAAAACGACGGTCGAGTATGCCAAATCGCGTAAGCAGTTCGATCGCGTGATCGGTTCATTCCAGGTCGTCCAGCACATGTGTGCGGATTTGCTGCTTCTAACAGAAAGCGCACGATCGGCCGTTTGGAACGCGGCATGGGCGCTCCAGGAAAACCTCGACGCGAATCGAGCGGTCGCGGTGGCCAAGGTATACGTGTCCGACGCTGTACGAAAAGCCGGCAATCTGGCCGTTCAGTCACACGGTGGTATCGGATTCACCTGGGAGCATGATTTGCACTTATACTACAAGCGAGCAAAGGCGGACGAATATCTCTTCGGCGATGCGACGTTTCATCGTGAGCGGTTGGCGGAGATGATTCTTGGTTGAAGTGACCATTTCATCTCGGCATCTACCTGACAGCCAAGGAACGCGATGCTTCTCAACGACAAAACGATTATCGTCACCGGAGGCGCACACGGTATTGGCCGCGCGATGTGTGAACGTTTTGCTCGAGAGCAACCGCGAGGAATCGTGGTGGCAGATATTGACGTCGACGAAGCTCGAACGGTCGCCGAACTATCAGGTGGCACGGCCGTAGATTGTGATGTAAGCAACCAGGAATCAGTGCAGGAACTGGTCGCCGCCGCGGAGTCGAAGTATGGTCCGGTGGATCTGTTCTGTGCTAACGCCGGAATTGGGTTTCCCGGTGGACTGGAAGTATCAGATGATAGCTGGCGAGACATACTGAGTGTCAACGTCATGTCTCATGTGTACGCGGCGCGAGCGGTGGTGCCCGCTATGCAAGATCGCGGTCAGGGCTACTTGTTGCACACAGCATCCGCTGCTGGGCTTTTGACCGAACTGTCGTCCGCACCCTATTCCGTCACCAAGCATGCTGTCATCGCTCTCGCCGAGTGGCTGGCAATCACTTACGGCGATTTGGGAGTTGTGGTGTCGTGTCTATGTCCACAGGGTGTGAGAACTCGGATGATCGACGGAGATCACCCGGTTGCTGTGATGCTGCGGAAGACTTCCATTTCGGCCGAGCAGGTCGCCGAGTCCGTGGTGCAGGGAATTGCGAAAGAACAGTTCTTGATTTTGCCTCATCCGGAAGTGGCCGAGTACTTTCAACACAAAGCGACTGACTATGATGGTTGGCTGGGTGGCATGCGACGATTACGAGAAGAAGTGTTTGGCGGCGGTTCGGCCTCTGGCTAATGTGTGGCACTGGCTTCGCCAGTGATTCCAGTACATCGTGAACTCTGCCAGTGGCAGACACTTTATCGGCACGCGATCCCAAATGGGTTAGAATTGACCACTCGCGCATTCCGACACCGTAAACAAAGCCTGAGTTGAACAATAATGTTCTCGATTGAAAACTGGTTGAACGAGCCTTGTCGAAGGGCGTTTCTACGCCGCGGTACTCTTGGTATTGGAGCGGCCGCTTTGGGCGCGTTACTTCGTGCCGAGGAACAAACGGTGGTGCGCGTTCCCGAGTGGACAGGTGTACTGAAATCGCCACACCACCCACCCCGCATAAAACGAGTCATCCATCTTTGCATGGCGGGTGGGGCTTCACATTTAGAGACGTTGGACCACAAGCCAAAACTGGCTGAGATGGATGGTCAGTCGATGCCCGAATCGTACACCAAGGGCAAACAGATAGCGCAGCTTCAAGGTAAAGAGCTCAAATGCTTGGCGCCTCAACACCCGTTCAATAAACACGGAAAGTCCGGGCTGGAGATCAGTGCGATTCTTCCACACATCAGCTCGGTTGCGGATGACTTGTGCGTCATCAATTCGATGCAGACCGATCAAATCAATCACGACCCGGCCCACACGGTGATGAACACCGGGACGAGTATTCCCGGCAGGCCATCGATGGGGTCGTGGCTACTTTACGGATTGGGAAGTCAGAGCAAGAACTTGCCCGGTTATGTGGTCCTCACCTCTGTCGGCGGCGGCCAGTCCCAGCCGATTGCCTCCCGCCAATGGCACAGCGGTTTCCTACCCAGCCGCTTTCAGGGTGTTGAGTTTCGTTCGAAGGGCGATCCCGTGCTGTATGTCAACAGTCCACAGGGAGTGGACATCGACGGTCAACGCGAAGTGATCGATGCCGTTCAAGAACTAAACCGCATCGGCAACGAGACGTTTGACGATCCTGAGATTGCCACACGCATCAGTCAGTATGAACTCGCCTTCCGCATGCAAACTTCCGTCCCGGAACTCATGGATGTTTCCAACGAACCTCAACATATTCACGACCTCTACGGTACCCAGGGAGGTGATGGAACGTTTGCCGCCAACTGCCTGCTGGCTCGCAGGTTGGCCGAGCGTGGCGTGCGATTTATACAACTGTACCATCGAGGTTGGGACCATCACGGCGGGATCAAGAAAGGCGCGGAAGTCACCGCCAAGCTCGTGGACCAGGGAACGGCTGCACTGATTAAAGATCTCAAGCAGCGTGGCATGTTGGACGAGACACTGGTCATTTGGGGCGGCGAATTCGGACGAACTCCAATGGCTCAAGGGAATGGTCGCGACCACCACATCATGGGCTTCTCGACGTTTCTTTGTGGCGGTGGTGTTCGCGGTGGCACGAAGTACGGTGCCACCGACGAGTTGGGGTACGCCGCAATCGAAGATCACGTCCACGTTAACGATCTTCACGCCACCATGCTTCACCAGTTCGGAATCGACCACGAACGATTGACGTATCGGTTCCAGGGACGTGATTTCCGTTTGACGGATGTAGCCGGAACGGTGATCCAGAAGATTGTCAGTTGACGAACGGATTGACAGCAGCCGCTGCCATTTTCGCACGGTGACTATTGACAAACGGGCTGAAAACGCGGATGTAACGAAAAAACGACTTTTCGAGGCATCCAGAGGTTGGCAAGTGCTGTAACTTCACCGGCCCTGTGCCGGTGGGACCAGGTTTGAAAACTACATCGCAGCCGCGCTACTTACCGGCTGAATTGTCGTCTGACGAATCTTTCTTGTCCGGCGAATCGTTTTTCTTCGGCGCTATTTTCTTCTTCATCCGTTCGATCGTCCCAAACAAGTGTCCACCGCCTTTGCCATGATGGGTCCACGTACCGGCATATTTTCCGTTGTAGAAAATCACCCGGGCGCTAAACTCGCCCATCAACGGGATCTTGGCATTGGTGAGGGTAATCATCGGCGTATCGTCCACAAATCGCACGTCCAGCGGAAGCGGGATGGTGACGTCGGTATTTCCGTACTTGATGCGAGCACGAATTAGCCACTTGTCGCCTTCGGGCAATTTCCGCACGCTTTCGATCATGTAGGATTCTTCGGGCAGGGGGCCATTTTGGGGTCGACCCACCACGGTGAACTTGCCTGCCAACTTTGCACCGGTCAGCAGTTTCTCGAATTTTTTGTACTGCTCTTGTTCCGCTTGGACGGGAGCGCTCAGGGAGAACAGTGCCAGCAACACAACGGCAAACGCAGGGGTAGTTCGCATGACTAAGATCTCCTCGTGAACTTCTGGTGGATTGGGGGGCGGGTCGTCATTAATTCGGCGTGTTGACGGGCCGAGGCAAGAAAGAGGCCCAACTGTCCGAATAGGACAATGGAGCCGCAATAAGGCCACAGTCACCGGCATTATAGGCTGCCGATTTCCGGCTGACCACGGTCGGTCGATTTCTCGTGGAAACCGCATCGCTGCAGCTGCCCATCAGGCCGCTCGCCTCGACACATCCGGATGAATCCGGGCTGGTGTGTCCGGCCAGGATAACTAGAATGGGGGCCCGTGGCCCGATTAATTCAACTCATATCAAACCGAGACGACACTGGAGTTTACGGCGAATGCCGTCGAATCGAAAACAACAACACGAGATCATACAGGTCGAGCTTTGCAACCCGAACTTGGCGGCGTTGTGGGCGTGGCTGATCCCAGGTGCCGGTCACATCTACCAGAAACGGTACGCCAAGGGGCTGCTGTTCATGACCTGCATTCTAAGCACCTACTTCTTTGGATTGGCCATTGGCGAAGGTAAAGTCGTCTACGCTTCCTGGAAAAAGAACGACCGCAGATGGCAGTACGTCTGCCAAGTAGGAGTCGGACTACCGGCCTTGCCAGCTTTAGTGCAGACCAAAAAAGAGCTGCCCTTCATGAACGGCTGGATGGAACCTCCGGGTGAAGTTGTCTTAGAACAAATGGATACGCTGGCCAGTTGGCACGATCGACTCAACTTTTACTTCGAGTTGGGCACGTTGTACACGATGGTAGCGGGCATCCTGAACATTTTGGTTGTCTTCGATGCGTACGCGGGACCGTCGCCAATTCCGGTCGAAGATGACAGCCGCCGAGGACCACCGCAGGATTCGGAGAACGACGCCTCTGGCAAAGAGGGCGATCCCGTCAGCGAGGAGGGGTCGTCTCAAGTCGAAGGTGATTCAGACGGCGGCGGCGGGACGGCAACGAAAAAGAGCAAGCGGCGCGAATAGCCACGTCGAGTGTACTGGATTCGATCCCGGTTGGACTGAGTCCCACACAGCAACCTCAACAAGGAACAGCTTACATGTTCGGCATTTTAGGGCCACTGTTTTCACCGGCCCTGCTCTCCCAACTGTTGTTTTCAGTTAGTCTGTTTGGCAGCATCGATCACAACCGGTTGTGGTACGCGGTTCCCCTTGTGATTTCCTTTAGCTTGGTCTACGGCGCAACGAAACACGAAGAGATGGGTGCAATTTTGCACCAAGCCTACCGGGCGGGGACTTGGATTGTCGGATTCATTTTTGTAGTTTTTGCAATCGTCTGGCTGCTCGACTGGTTACTAATATCGTGAAGCATTTTGGTCTGCGAGATTTGGCTGGCCAAGAACATCTTCTCCACGTACGACCGCTTCACTATGCCTTTATTCACTCATCATCTTTTTATCTGCGGTAACCAACGGTCTGGCAGGCATCCGCGTGGTTGCTGCGATCCCGATGGCAGCGGCAAGCTCCGCGCGGCTTTCAAAGCCTGCCTCAATCGCCACCAGGTAGACGGCGTTGTTCGAGCCAACAACGCTGGGTGCCTCGACCAGTGCGAATTGGGCCCAACCGTGGTAATCTACCCGCAGGCGATTTGGTACGGTGGAGTCACCACTGATGACGTTGAGCGAATTGTAGTGAAGACCATCATGAACAATGAGATTTTAGAAGACCTTCTGATTCCGACCGAAAAGCTCAATTCTCGGCAATCTCTGCGGAAGGAGCAGTGATCGATGAGAATCGTGACGCTTGGCGCCGGAACGGTCGGAACATGGATCGCTGAACTACTATGTCAGCTGCGTCACAGCGTGACGGTCGTCGATATAGATCCCGAGAACATTCGCAACATCAACGAAGAACTGGATGTCCGCGGTGTTGCTGGCTCCGCTTCGCAATCTAGCGTTCTATTTCAGGCCGACGTGATCGGCGCGGACCTTTGTTTGGCGATGACCGGTAGCGATGAAGTGAACCTAGTGGCCGCCAGCATGGCGAAAGCGATGGGAGTGCGACGGTCCATCGCTCGCGTCTATTCACCCGTCTTTCGGGACCTGAGCACATTCGATTATCAGCAGCATTTTGGAATCGACCGCTTACTCAGCCCGGAACACTTGACTGCCACGGAGCTAGCGAGAAATATTCGCACGCCCGGTTCAGTCCTCATGGAGAACTTCGCCCGTGGTGAGATCGAAGTAAGAGAAGCGGTCGTTTCCGAAAAATCACCTGTCGCCAATTGCCGCGTATCCGAACTCGGCCTGGCAAAAGGAGTCCGCATCGGGTCGATCTATCGCGAAGGCAAGATGTGGATTGTCAAAGCAGATGACAAATTATTGGTAGACGACCGAGTTACCATCTTAGGAAAGTCCAATGAAGTCGACGAAGTGCTCGAGCAATTCGAAGGTCGACACGGTCACACCGAGAGTGTCGTGATTGCTGGCGGAGGCGAGACCGGATATCACTTGGCGCGAATCTTGGAGAATCATCGTTACGATGTGATGTTGATGGAAGAGTCGGAAGAGCGTTGCGAATTTCTAGCTAGGACATTGGACAATACTACTGTGGTCAACGCCGATGCCACAAGACGTAGCATTCTCGAGGAAGAGCGAGTTGGCAGCGCCGACTATTTTGTCGCCTGTACGGGTGACGACGAGAACAACATCATGGCGGGCGTCGAGGCGCGAGAAATTGGATCGAACAAGATCCTCGCCATGGTCGGCCGGCCGGATTATGCAGGAATCGTCAACAAGCTCGGCATCGATGTGGCCGTAAGCGAACGAGACGTAATGGCCAAGCAGGTTCTCAGTTTTCTCAACACGGGCCCGGTGGTTTCTCGCACCGCAGTACCGGGGGGAAGAATTAGTCTTTTTGAGATTGAGGTTGTCGAGGGTGCAGCGGCGACTCAACATGTGTTAGCCAACGTTCCGTTGCCATCGGGATGCCTTATTTCCGCCTTGATTCGCAATGAATTCGTTCACGTACCGGGAGCAGACGATCGCTTGGAACCGGGCGACATCGTTGTGGCGTTGCTGGACGACAATGCGACTGAGGAAGCGATGAAACAATTCCGAGTCCCTGGGAGATAGGGCAGACGGCAGGCATGTCTCTGCTTCCTTAATCAGACACCCAATGGCTGTGAGCGGATGAATTACCAAATTGTCGCCCGAATGCTCAGCACCGTCACGACACTGATCGGTACGACGATGCTGTTTAGTCTGCCGTGGGCGCACCCGAAACTGGGTTATCGCGAAGGATTGCCGACTCCCGACGCGATCGAGTGGCGAGGATTTTGGGCACTGCTGGGCAGTACCGCAATCTGTTTCATCGTTGGGGCAATTCTCCGCCGAGCTGGTCGCCATGCCAAGGGAAAACTGTATCGCAAGGAGGCGATGGCGGTGGTCGGCTTGAGTTGGGTCTTGGCGACCATCCTCGGTTCATTGCCCTATTCCTTAGCGGGTGTTGCGCGTGATAACGGAGTCCCGATGAGTGTCGTTGACTCACTGTTTGAGTCTCAGTCGGGCTTCAGTACGACGGGTGCGACGGTGATATCGGATCTGGAAAACTACAAGAACGTCCCACACTGCCTGCTGTTCTGGCGCAGTAGTACGCATTTTCTAGGCGGCTTAGGAATCATCGTATTATTTGTCGTTGTACTCGGTCGAGGTTCGGCCGGTAAAGCACTGATGCGGAATGAAATGCCGGGTCCTTCGCACGACAACTCGACCGCTCGAATGCAACATCTGGCGTGGCAGTTCGCCGGAACCTACTTCGCCTTCAATCTCGTTTTGGCTCTGATATTGCGTCTACATGATCTCAGCTGGTTCGATGCCTTTTGCCATGCATTTGCAACCATGGCGACCGGTGGGTTTAGCACATACAACGCCAGCATAGGACACTTTCAAAGTGAATCCATCGATTACATCATTGTCATCTTCATGTTGTTGGCAGGAACCAATTTCACGCTGTTGTATTTTGCGTTCATGGGACGTCCTGGACGCCTGTTTCGCGACATCGAATTTCGGGTGTACATCGGCATCATCGTCATCGCCACCCTGTTAGTTCTGTTTTACTGCTTCGGTAACCTATCGGCTGGCACAGCTGGTGGAGCCCAATCTTGGCGTGCGGCAATTCGTTACGGCTTGTTCCAGGTTGTCTCCATCGTGACGACGACTGGATTTGGTACTCACGATTTCGACAAGTGGAACAACGTCGGCCGCGCGACTCTGTTGGCGTTGATGTTTGTCGGGGGGTGTGCTGGAAGTACGGGAGGTGGCATGAAGGTCATACGCCATATCTTGTTCTTCAAAGTACTCCACCGAGAAATGGAGAAAGCCTATCACCCGACGGTCATACGTCCTTTGAAGCTGGCTGGCAAACCGCTCGACTCCCCAGACTTGTCCCACGGAATTTTGGTCTATTTCTCGTTGATCCTGATTCTCTTCATGATCAGTTGGGGTGCCGTGGTCTGTTTTGAGCCCGATAGTACGTGGGGCGACGACGGGCCATCGCACAAGCTGATCGACAGCGCCTCGGCTGTGATCTCCAATCTGAATAACATTGGACCGGGACTCGGGACGGTTGGAGCGACCCAAAACTATGGTCACTTCAGCTGGTGGACCAAGTTGAATTTCATCTTCTTGATGATGGTCGGTCGCCTGGAAATATTCCCAGTCTTGGTGCTGGTTCTTCCCGGTTTTTGGCGACGGCGATAGTCGTAGATCGCAACGCGGCAGAGAATGCCAATGTCGACAAGTGAGGCTGCGCGCGGTCATTGACGCGGGCCGCCCGCCGGGCAGCCGCAAAGGGCAGGTTGGTGTCGATCAATCCCAGATCGTAGGCCAGCCGGTCGGAGTAACCTGGGAATAGTACGCGCCAGTTGAGCGGTATTCTCGCTGGTGACAGACTATTGACATGACGAACAATGTTCGTCGTACAGTTGTTCGTTAGCGTGTCGTAAAACTCGGGTTCACTCGCCAGCTTGTTAACTCGGTGTAGTACAGCGACCAAGAGAGACTTCGCTTCCTGGGAAGAAACTCGCATCGGATAAATATGGACGTCGACTCCACTCTTGGTTCGTCGCATGATCACGTCACGCTCGGTCGCCACCACATACATCAGTTCAAACTGATGAACGCTTGCAGGAAGTGGGTGGTAATGTTCCCCTTTCTCTAGTCGAGCCTCCACGGAAACGGACAGGACTCGGCCGTCCCGAAAACGAAAACTAAGCATGGTGTGCGCGAAACTCGACTCTTTGGCAAAAGGCGCCATCACGAAGTCGACGCCAACCACATCGTCCAGATTGTAGGTCGCGTCAAGATAGTTCTCGATGTAGTCGTCACCGTTGGTGTGGACGAAATCACGGATCCCGTGAATCTGTACGCGGCCGTCTTGAAATTCGGCGGTGGGGAGCCGGGCCATGGATCGCTGCCAGTCGCGATCCAACGATGGCAGCAGCGGAGCAGTCACGTGCTGAAGGGAACTGCAGCCTGTTGATAGCGCAACGGCAAACACCAGTACCAACTGGGACCCTGGTGCACGGAGCCGACGTGTTGTCCAAATACTCCTCGACACGGACGCCCTTCCTGACGTACCTAGCTGACTGTGATGAAGTGGATGACCTTTAGCGGCTTCTCTGGACAACGACAAGATGGATTTGAAGCGGTTTGCCGAGCCCGACCCAGCGCCCCGGTAGTTTTCCTAGCCCAGTCCGAGAGACTCTGAGCAACGCTAGCAGGCGGAGATATAGGCGTATTGGTCATTGGATCTTTGGCAATAGTCATTTGTCGGGTCGAGGGTGGAGTCAGGACATAGATGGCGGGAGGCTCGGGACATGGGTGTCGCGCGCGCCTCAGGAAATGGCTCAAGTCCGTTCGAGAAAGCGGTGACAAGGCACCGCACTCCAAAACTCTGCCCCCAATTGCCCCTAAAAGCATGACGCAAGCTCCCAGGAACCACCCCTAACGAGGGGCCGACCGGCAATCTCCTTTATTGATACGTTTGGCCCCTAGAGATATAGTAGATTTTGTGTTTTGACACTTCGGCAATCGATGAATTGCGTCTCGATCCTCCCTCCCCTCGTGGCCCGCCATGCAGCCTACCAACCGGCAGTTCCCCAGACGGTATCTCACCCTCGTTGCTACGGTTGTTATCTGTTGGCAAGCGTGCAGTCTGTTCGCCGACGAACCCGCCGATAGTGAATCGGCAACAACGACACAGATCAGCTATTTTCGCGATGTCCGCCCCGTCTTTCAGCGACATTGCCACGGATGCCACCAGCCCGCTAAATCGGGTGGCGAATACGTCATGACGAACTTCGATCGGTTGCTGGTCGGTGGTGAGAGCGAAGAGAAAGCGATCGTTGCTGGATCGGTTGACGAGAGTGCCCTGATTCACCTGATCACGCCGGTCGATGGCGAAGCCGACATGCCCAAGGATGCCAAACCATTGTCGGACGCTGAGATCGAGACGATCACCAAGTGGATTGCCGAGGGCGCCCCGAACGATTCACCCGCCTCAACTCCTCGATACGATGCCGAGCATCCGCCCGAGTATGTTTCGCCGCCCGTGTTAACGTCGCTTGATTTTTCTCCCGACGGCAAGTATCTCGCCGTTTCTGGATATCACGAGGTACTCATCTATCGGACGGACGATTGGCAGTTGGAGTCGCGTTTGATCGGGCTTTCAGAGCGAATCGAATCGGCGGAGTTTTCTCCGACGGGAGATCAATTGGCCGTCACTGGCGGTTCCCCCGGGAGGTTGGGTGAAGTTCAATTGTGGAACTTCGCCGAACGGGCCCTGGTCTACTCTCGCGCGGTCGGATACGACACAACCTACGGAGCGAGTTGGTCACCCGACGGTAAACTGTTGGCGTTTGGTTGCCCGGATAATACGATTCGTGCGATCTCCGTAGAGTCAGGTGAAGAAGTACTGTTCAATGGTGCTCACAGCAACTGGGTGCTCGACACGGTGTTTTCGGTGAAGGGCGATCACTTGATTTCGGTAAGTCGCGATCGTTCGATGAAGCTGATCAACGTACCGACTCAACGATTTGTCGATAACGTCACCAGCATTACGCCTGGAGCGCTCAAGGGTGGACTCAACGCAGTCGACCGCCATCCGACGAAAGACGAAGTGTTATCGGGAGGCGCCGACGGCACTCCACGGATTTACCGCATATTCAGGGAAAAAGCCCGCAAGATTGGCGATGACTTCAATTTGATTCGCGCGTTTCCGGTGATGCCCGGGCGGATATTTGATGTCGCTTTCAACAAAGACGGCCAGCGATTTGTTTCGGGGAGTAGTCTCAACGGCGCCGGACAGGTATCTGTCTTTCAAGCAGGAGACGGCAAACAGGTCTCCAAAACGCCGGTCGCCGATGGCGGCATCTACGCAGTGACCTACGATCCACAGAATCGCTGGGTGGCCGCGGGCGGTTTTAGTGGCACGGTCTTTATTATCAATCCAGAAGATGGATCCATCGTGCACGAGTTCATAACCATCCCGCCGCCGTCCAACTGACGCCCTTACTGACAGAGCACAAAAAAGCTCAAGCATAGGACAGCTTAATGCGTAACCTAAAGTCGATGCGGACAACTTCCCTGTTGGTAGGGATTCTCTTGGCGACCTTTCTGCGACAGAACGCACCTGGTCTATTCGGCGACGAGGCAGTGCCGGACGGGGTCACTATCGAGACCGTGCAGATCTACCCAGAGAAGATCGAATTGGGACACGCACTAGACTATCGCCAAGTTCTGATTTTCGGCACGACTCCTGAAGGAGAATTCATCGATTTGACTCGTATGACCAAGGTCACGAGTCCGTGCGAATATGCGGCGGTCGACCAAAGTGGTCTGGTGACACCATTGGCGGACGGTTCCGGAAATGTCGAGTTTGCGGTTGCCGGCAAGACGTTGACGCTAGCGGTTTCGGTCAGTGGATCTGGTGAAGAACGAGCGGTTAGTTTCGTTCGAGACGTACAGCCGGCCCTGTCAAAAATGGGTTGCAATCAGGGAACCTGCCATGGTGCGAAGGACGGCAAAGACGGTTTCAAGCTATCCCTTCGTGGATACGACCCGTTGTACGACCATCGCGCATTGACCGACGACTTTGCAGCTCGTCGGTTCAACCGGGCAGCTCCGGACCAGAGCTTCATGTTGTTGAAGGCTACGGGCAGCATCCCGCACGTTGGCGGTGTCAGCACCAATGTAGGTGACCGTTACTACAACATTATCCGCAGCTGGATTAGCAGCGGCGGACGGCTGGATCTGGACAGCCCCCGCGTCACGTCGATCTCTGTTTTCCCGGAAAACCCGATCATCCCACGTGCCGGGATGAAGCAACAGATGGCCGTTTCCGCCACGTATTCCAACGGTGAAAAGCGTGACGTAACTCGGGAGGCCTTCATTGAAAGCGGTGACATCGAAGTGATCGAAGCCGACAAGACCGGTATCATCACGATGCTGCGGCGCGGTGAAGCTCCAGTTCTGGTGCGATATGAAGGCGCCTACGTGGCAACCACGTTAACAGTGATGGGAGATCGCAGCGAATTCAAATGGACCAAGCCAGCCACCAGAAGTTACATCGACGAATTGGTCTACCAGAAGTTGCAGCGGATGAAAATCGAACCGGCCAACGAGTGCATTGACGCAGAGTTTGTTCGGCGAATCTACCTCGACATGTTGGGACTGCCTCCTACGCCCAAGCAGTTACTCGAGTTTCTCAAGGACCCGAGAGAATCACAGGTCAAACGCGAGGAGTTAATTGACGAGTTGGTGGGTAGCGGCGAGTTTGTAGAACACTGGACTAACAAGTGGGCCGATCTGCTGCAAGTCAATCGCAAGTTTCTGGGTGAAGAGGGTTCTGCTCTGCTTCGCGGTTGGATCAAACAGGGGGTCGCGACCAACATGCCCTACGATCAATTTGCCCGAGAAGTTCTGACGGCAAGCGGATCGAATCTAGTGACGCCACCGGCCTCGTATTTCAAGGTGTTGCGGACACCGGAAACGTTGATGGAAAACACAACGCACCTGTTTCTGGCCATACGGTTCAACTGCAACAAATGCCACGACCACCCGTTCGAGCGCTGGACGCAGGACCAGTATTACGAATTGTCCGCCTATTTCGCACAGGTCAAACGTAAAGAGGATCCTGATTTCAAAGGCAAGCGCATCGGCGGCTCAGCCGTCGAAGGGGCAACGCCGCTGGTGGAGGTGATCTACGACTCGGGCAGTGGAGAAGTAAAGCACGACCGAACTGGCCAAATCTCGCCTCCGAAATTCCCATTCGACCATGCGGGGAAAATCGATGGATCCGCCAGCCGCAGGCAACAGTTGGCACAATGGGTGACGTCCGTCGAAAATCCCTATTTCGCGAAGAGCTACGTCAACCGTCTATGGGGGTATCTGTTCGGCATCGGCATCATCGAACCGATCGACGACATTCGCGCCGGGAACCCGCCGACCAACCCCGAACTGCTCGACGCTTTGACGAAAGACTTCATCGACAGTGGATTTGATGTGCAGCACATGATGCGAGTGATCTGCAAATCGCGTGTCTACCAACATTCGCTCATTTCCACTCGCTGGAATGAAGACGACAAAATCAACTACTCGCACGCGATGCCGCGTCGGCTGCCGGCCGAGGTGTTGTACGATTCGATTCACCATGTGCTCGGATCCGTACTCCGTATCCCGGGACTACCACCGGGATTCCGCGCCGCTCAGATCCCCGATGGGGGCGTGAAACTACCGTTTCTCGACGACTTCGGACGACCACCTCGCGAGAGCTCGTGCGAATGCGAACGTTCAAGTGGCATGGTACTCGGCCCTATCATGAAGCTGGTAAACGGCCCGACGGTCGCCAATGCAATCGCCGATCCCAATAGCCAGCTGACTCGTTTGATCGCTACCGAAAAGGACGACCGCAAGGTAGTGGAAGACTTGTTCCTCCGCTTTTTTTCACGGCACCCAACCGACGACGAGGTCACCTTGTCGATCGATTTGATGCAGTCGGTTGGCGAGGATCTCGAGATCGCCGAAGAACAACTGCAGACGCACCGGCAGACATTGGATGCTGGCTATGACGCCTGGGAAGCTAGCTGGAATCGCGTCACGAATTGGGAAGCAGCGCAGATGGTGGAAGGAAAATCCAATACGGGCGCCAAGTTCGAGTCATTGGACGACGGATCGATATTTGTAAGTGGCCCTGAAGGTAAAGACGTTTACGCGATCGTGTTCCGGACCGAAATGCAGGGGATCACCGGGATCCGCATGGCGGCGTTGCCCGATTCACGGTTACCAGCCGGTGGACCAGGTCGTGCTGACAATGGAAATTTCGTTATCAGCGAACTAACTCTTGAAGTGGCATCGGAAGCGGATCCGACGCAGTTCAAGGCGATCAAACTTCAAAATGCTTCGGCCACGTTCAGCCAACAAGGTTGGGCCGTAAAAGGAGCAATCGATGGAAACAAGGCGACTGGTTGGGCAGTGAGTCCGCAGTTTAATAAGTCACATACGGCCGTTTTCGAGGCGTCGCAGGCGACAACGACGAAAGGGCCTTTGTTGTTGAGACTGAAGCTTGACCATCAGTTTGCCGACGGCAAACATCAGCTTGGACGATTGCAGGTTTCGTTTACCAACTCACTCCTACCGCTGGAGTTGCCAACAGTCCCCGAGGCAATCGCGCCGATTTTGAAGATCGCGGCAGCCGACCGGACCGCCGAACAGGCACACGTGTTAAAGGACTTCTACTATTCGCAAGATCCAAGTTTTGTCGAATTCAAACAACAGGCCGAACAAGTCAAGAAGGCAATGGAAAACCCGCGTTTGGCTGGTGCCCAGGATTTGGCATGGGCTCTCCTCAACAATCCGGCATTTCTTTTCAATCGATAATTGCGAATGACTTCTATCATCTCGACCGACCAGCTGTCGAAGTCATTCGGCACTGTCCGAGCGTTGCATCAGTGCACGCTGGGCGTTGAACAAGGGCAGGTTTTTGGATTGCTTGGGCCCAACGGGGCAGGCAAATCAACGCTCATTCGTCTGTTGCTTGGATTTCTCAGACCGACGTCGGGCACGGCGACCGTGGCTGGTTTCAACTCGATCAGTCAGAGCCTCGAAGTTCGCAAGAACACGGCGTACCTGCCGGGAGATGCGAGGCTGTTTCGCGGAATGCGGGGCCGAGACGCGATCGACTTTTTTGCATCGTTGCGACGAACCTCGCCGCGACAAGCTCGCCAGCTTGCAGATCAGATCGATCTCGACACTTCACGACGTGTTGCTTGGATGTCGACCGGCATGCGTCAGAAACTGGCACTCGCCATTACCGTCTCCTCCGAAACACCACTGCTGATACTCGATGAACCAACTGCCAACCTCGATCCGACGGCGCGGGGAATCGTGTTGGACTGGGTACGCGATGCTCGTTCGGCGGGGCGAACGGTCATGTTCTCATCGCACGTGATGAGCGAAGTCGAGCAGACATGCGATTCGGTCGCAATACTGCGGTGTGGGGCTGTTGTCCATCGACAGGAAATGTCCGAGCTTCGGCAGCAACATCGAATTCGAGCTCACTTCGAACGACCGATTGGCGAGCTTCCGGAAGGATTGGCCCGTTTGAATGACGACCCACACCAATTGGTGGCACAGACCGAAACGAATCTATCCACCGTTCTGAAGTGGTTGGCAGCTACGGATGTGGATGCTGTCGAAATCGAGCCGGTTGGACTAGCTTCCGTTTACGACCGATTCCATTCCGCGGAGACGACCTGATGAACGCCCTGATTTTAAAGGTTGGGCAGTGAAGGAACGCTCGCGATGAATTGGACATTGGTGAGGCGCGAATGGCGTGAGGCGAGGTGGCTGTTTATCGGCTGCGCTATCGCAATGTTCGCGTTTTGTTGGATGCGAGTCTGGATCGTCGGTCGGGTGGACATGGCGAGGTTTCAAGTCGTCCTCGAACAACTCTGGGACGAAGTCGGAGATTTCTCGCCCGTTCCATTGAGCCAGATCCTCACGTATACGGGCCGTGTGGGTTGGGCTTTTACCGAACCTATCATGATCATCTGCATGGTCGCCTGGTCGGTAACGCGGGGTTCAGCAGCCGTGAGCGCCAAGATTGGCGGTGGGATCATGGAGATGCTCCTTGCCCAACCGGTCAGTCGGTCACAGGTACTTTTGGCCAACATGTTTGTAACCACGGTCGGAGTCATCCTGCTGACATTCGTGACCTGGGTGGGAATGTACGTCGGAATTCAGACGACTGAAGTCAAAGAGACACGCATGGCGCGAATCGATGTTCCTCTGTTCGGTTTGGGAATCCCCAATCCGTTTGCAGCGAGAGAGGAGTTTCGCACACCGTTAAGTGCGAAGACGCACATCAAGTTTTTTACCACGGCATGTATCAATCTGGGCGCACTCGGACTCTGTATCGCTGGGCTGACCACTGCGCTCTCGGCCATGGATCGTTACCGTTGGCGGACGTTGGGCATCATCATCGGCTTTGTCATTATTGAGATGATGCTCCGTCTATTGGCCGCCAGCGTTGAATCCGCCTCGTGGGTCGGCTGGTTCACGGTCTTTACACTTTATCAGCCGGAAACGGCTATCATGGTCTCGCAAAATTCGCCCGAGGTGACCTGGAATCTGCTGATCGACAATCCGGTCCGTAACACGTCTCAATGGGGCCCACTCGCCGCGCCTCTATGGCTGGTCGCCATCAGTATCCTCGGATACGTTGTCGCCACACTCGGTTTCCTTCGTCGCGACCTTCCGGCACCGCTCTGAGCTGACATTGACCACCCGACCGGAAACGTCTACGCTCCGCGGCCCAGTCGATGTTCTAGCCGTGGTCAATCGCATGTCATCGTCATCATCCTCGTCCGACGCAAAACACTCCAATCGTCGCAGATTCCTTCATCAATTGGGGATGGCGGCAGTCGGTTGGACGGCCGGTCTGACTGGGTGTGCTCGCTGGTCCGATAACGTTGAGAATTCGCGATTGATGCTTCAGCAAGCGAAGGTGCCGACGAATACGGTTGTTATGGAGGCAGCGTTCGTCCAAGTGTCCGACAGGCTGCGGCAGCCGATCCGCGAACTTTGGCAAAAAACGGACGAGCAGCATCTGTCGCCGGAACAACGGCGTGAGATCTACGCGAACGGCCTCCGAACCGGAACTGTCGGTAACGAGTTCCCCAGTGTGCTAAAGGATGCTCTCGATGAACAGAAGGTGACCGCTGAACAAGTGGCCCAAGACCCATCGAAACTGTCAAACCCCACAACGTCGCAACACCGCATTCAATGCCGATCCGGAAAAATCGTCCCGATCGTGGTCTCGCCAACAGTGAAACAGCGTGACATCCTGGTTCGTGAGGATGGGGCGATCCGCGGGCGGACATTTCCAGCTTGCCAGTGCATCATCGAATTGGAAGCGGAACCGATGGCCAATGGATTGGTCGCCGTTCACCTGACTCCGATGGTCGAATACGGCGAGGCAAAAAGCCGGCCGGTGGGCAAGGACGGAACTTGGCAATTGGCAATTCGCAAGGACCAACACCAATTCTCGCACCTCGCCATGTCGATGGAAATGCGGGCCGGGGAAACGGTCTTGCTGAGCTGCAGCGAACCTCCGCAGGGATTGGGAGGTGCTTTCTTCGCCGACTCGAATGAGCCCAATGCGAATTGCCGATTAGTGCTTTTACGCGTCGCCCAAACACAACGTGATGGGTTGTTTGACGCTCTTTCCAACCCCAGTAGCAGGCCCTAAGGTAACGGAAATGTCCTTTGCGCGATTAATCATCGCGATAAGGTGGCGATCCTGTCCACTCGGAAGTCCATCTGGGATTGTCTGACGAGACAGTCAGGGCAATAATGAGCCTGAATTACTGCTCTATTCATCTTGGCGACCCCGCCCCAATCAAAGGTATAGATCCGATGGCTCTTGTTCCTCTTCGATTTGTTTTGGACCACGCGGCAGAAAATGGTTATGGCGTGGCTGCCTTCAACGTCAACAACATGGAACAAATCCAATCGATCATGGAAGCGGCGGACGAGACCGATTCTCCCGTGATCATCCAAGCTTCTCGGGGAGCTCGGGCCTATTCGCAGGATACTTATTTGCGCCACCTGATCCTGGCCGCCACGGAACTCTATCCCCATATTCCCATTGTCATGCACCAGGACCATGGCAATAGCGTCGATACGTGCCTCAGCGCCATCGAAAACGGATTCACATCGGTCATGATGGATGGATCGCTGAAGGAAGACGGTAAGACGCCGGCAGATTACGACTACAACGTCGACGTCACAGCGAAAGTAGTGCAGCTCGCTCGCGCCAAAGGTGTTTCCGTGGAAGGAGAACTGGGTTGCCTCGGTTCACTAGAATCGGGGACCGGGGAGCAGGAAGATGGGCACGGCGCAACGGGCCAATTGACGATGGACCAGTTGCTGACCGACCCCGAGGAAGCGGAACGATTCGTGGCGGCGACAGATGTCGACGCGCTGGCGGTGGCCATTGGAACGAGCCATGGCGCTTACAAATTCAGCCGAGCACCGGACGGCGATGTGCTGGCAATGGACCGCATCGAAGAGATTCATCGGCGTCTGCCGAATACGCACTTGGTGATGCACGGTAGCTCGTCCGTTCCGCAAGAACTTCAGGATATCATCAACCAATACGGTGGTGAGATTCGTCAGACCTGGGGAGTGCCGGTCGAGGAAATCCAGCGGGGAATCCAAAACGGAGTCCGCAAGATCAATGTCGATACGGACAACCGACTTGCGATCACAGGCGCTGTTCGCAAAGCGCTTATGGAGAGTCCCGAAAAGTTTGACCCCCGCGATTACCTCAAGCCGGCTCGCGCTGCGATGAAGCAAGTCTGCATCGATCGAATGGTCTCTTTCGGTCAGGCTGGCAACGCCGCAGAACTTCGCGACGTCGCGGTTGTCTAGTTTTCCCACGGGTAGAGCCAGGGCCACACATTAGCGCGTCGGGTTTTGGCGATTCACCGTGACAACAAAAAAACACCCGAGGCTAGCACCTTCGGCTCAAATATTGGCAAGAACTTGCCAACCGAAACTCCAACTTGCTATGGTCGTATACAGACGCTAGCAGACGGGCTACTAATCTAACATCGATTCGTGTGCCAACGACGGGAAAGGGCGTTGGCACAGGAAACTAGCGTTTGAGGGGCTGGCAGCGTCAGTTGCCAGAACAGCAATTGCTGGAGGAATGTTAGAATGACTCGCAACAAAATGAGTCGCTGCGTTGTTTGCGCAGTGGCCGTCGCGCTATCCACCACGTCGTTTGCCGCGAGCCCCAAGAGAGCCGGCAAGATCAAAGTCCACGACACCGTCATCGGTTTGTTCGAGGGCATGAAATCTGGCAAGTTGGAAGTCCGACTGATCACCAAAGACGAGAGTCGTGGGAAAGTGCTTATCGAAAACAAAACCGATAAGCCGATCACGATTAAACTTCCCGCGACCTTCGCCGGTGTGCCCGCTGAT
This sequence comes from Planctomycetaceae bacterium, assembly GCA_012959465.1. Lineage (GTDB taxonomy): Bacteria > Planctomycetota > Planctomycetia > Pirellulales > Pirellulaceae > UWMA-0346. The sequence goes on along the minus strand of DUDC01000336.1, from coordinate 28,087 downwards.
GCCCAGTTCGATTTCGGCGGTGGCGGTGGTGACGCCGGATTCGGTGACGCCGGATTCGGTGGCGTCGGCCGTATTGGCGGCGGTGGTCAAGGCGTCGGCGGTGGATTCAACGGCGGCGGTAACAATGGCGGTAATAATGGCGGTAATAATGGCGGTCTGAATGGCGGTCTGAATGGCGGCGGCAATCTCTTCGGTGGCGGCGGCGGCGGTGGCGGCGGTGGCCTATTCAATGTCGACCCCGAAAAAGTCCGTCGAATTGAAGTCACCACGGTCTGTTTGGAGTACGGCAAACCCACGCCGAACACCCGAATGGAATACAGAATCGTCCCGCTCGAGCAAGTCACCGCCAATGCTCAGATCATCGAAATCTGCCGCATGGTCGGGACGAAAGAAGTTCCACAGAATGCCGGACAAGCGGCGGCCTGGCATTTGACCGATCGACTGTCGTGGAAAGAGTTGGCCAAGAAGAACCGTTTTGTCTCGCAGCTGACCGGAGCTCACGAGAAATTGTTCACCTCCCGAGAACTCCAATTGGCAAGTCGAATCGTCACGGAAGCGGGACTTCGAGTCAATCGCAAGGGCCAGGCAAAGGACGCAACAAAGTCTGGTAGTTCAGGCGACAAGCAGAACGAGCTCACCAAGGCCGGCAACTGAAGTTTGATTGGTGGCTCAAGACCAACAAAGCACCTGCCATCAGGCGGGTGCTTTGTTATTGGACGGCAAGTTATCTTTCCTAGCGTGCTCCGCGCTCCAGTCACGAAGGACTTTCGCCGGCCACCTCCGGAAAAATTCTAAATCCCGGTCGTCCAGATCGCCTAGTGCGTCATAGCATACGTCACGATGTTGATTCCCATCGGGTACGACCACTTCTCTGAAAACTGGCGGAAGTACTCGATGTTCTCACCTTCTCGTTCCCAACCGTCTCCAAGATCATTATTGTGGCACAGCAGTGCTACCATTCGATCGTTGTCATCGAAGTATGCCCAGAAGTGAGGTGATTCGTCTCCGCCTGAATCGCCGTGCAAATGCTCGAAGTTGTAGCCTCGGTTCCACGTGCGAATATCTACTACCTGCGGAAGTGCTTGGAGATCATAGACGTTGTGGAAAATCTCGTGTTCCAGCGTCAACTCTCTCGGTTCGCGATCAGGAAAGACCTTTCGCATTTCGCTCAATACATGCGTCCAGCCTTCCCGCGACCAGAAGTCGTCGAACATGGCGAAGCCGCCGTTGAGAAGGTAGCGACGAAGTGCCGTTTGCTCTTCGGGCCAGAGTCTGATCTTGGTCACACCCGCCAAGTAGATGAATGGATGGTCGAACAGTTCTGGATCGGAGAGGCGAAGGACTTTGCTGTTGGGGGCCACTTCGAGCGCCGTCAACTGTTGTAGTCGAAACGAGAAATTCCAATCGCCGTCGGGATAGTCGTTGTCCCAGCGATCCCACCAACGGGACGGCCCTGTCGAATCGTATTCAATTCGAACGAAGGTGAACACATCATGCTCGAATTCGCGTTCGACTTCCCATGTTGGAAAGTCACTGCGCGACGGCATCCGCCGTGCTCTCCGTTGTCCGCTCCATGGTTGTCCGCTCCATGGTTGCGCGATGGCGAGTGTCGCGACAAGGCATGCGATACAGGTCAACGTAAGTACTGTTCGATTTCGAAATTTCCGAATCATTCAAGCATTTGCGGGAGATATTGAAGTTTCGTTACTCACCCCAGAATAATATCAGATCGCGACCGATCAAACACGACAAATTGTTCGGACCCGCTGTGCTCCGCGATGACCGGTCTTGCGACAAACGTCTCAGGTGAGATGGACGAATGAAGCTTCTAGACGCGGTTAATCGCATAACCGGCTCGTCCCGAACGAGTGGTGACGGTGACCTGTGCCGGGCAGTTATGGTAGAATGGAACTGTCGTCGATTGCACGAATCCCACCTTCCTGCCCCGCCCATGATCCAATCCCGCCCTCTTTGCGTTGCGATTTTTCTTGCCTTCGCCTCCGCCTCCGCCTCAGCTCTGTCTGCTCAGGATACGGCGGCGAGTGCCAAGGCAGATGCGACGTATATCAACGAGATTCGACCGCTGATGAAGCAGTTCTGTTGGGACTGCCACACGGGTGATGATGCGGAAGCTGGTCTGCAACTGGACGAATTTACCGATGTTGCCGCGATGAAAAAGAATCGCGACCATTGGAAGAAGATTCTCAAGATGGTCGACGCTCGCGCCATGCCGCCCGCAGACGCCGACCGGCTCGCCGATCAACAACGGATCAAGTTGGTCGATTGGATCGACAAGACGCTCTTTTACGTCGACTGCAATCAACCAGCGGATCCCGGCCGCGTGACGATTCGGCGACTAAACCGCGTGGAATACAACAATACAATTCGCGACCTGCTGGGAGTGACCCACCGACCGGCCGACGATTTTCCCTCCGACGACGTCGGCAGTGGATTCGACAACATCGGTGATGTGCTCTCGCTGCCGCCTTTACTCTTTGAGAAATACATGGACGCGGCCGAACAACTGGCTGCAGAAGTAATTGTATTGGCCGACCCCACTGCCCGCATGACACTCGGCGGCAACCAGCTACGAATTGAAGGTTCAGCTCAATCGCGCGGCGGCGCGGTGGTGATGACCAGCCGCGCAAAAGCGTTTGGAAAATTCGACGTGCCACTGACCGGACGTTACACGTTGTTGATTCGAGCTGCCGGTGACTTGGCGGGTGACAGTTTGCCAAGGATGGAAGTCGCCGCTGGAAAGACGGAAAAGGCGTTCGAGGTAGACAAACGTCGCGGCAGCACCGGCACGTATCAAATGGAGCTCAACGCTCAGCGTGGAACGCTCGAAGTGGCCGCCGCCTTTACGAATGATTACTACAACCCCTCGGGGCCAAAGGGGGATCAAGATCGCAACCTCTACATTTACGAGATCACATTGCAAGGGCCGCGGAAGATCGACCCAGAGTCGATCAGGGGATTGCAACGTGAAGTCATGAAGCGTCGACCGGCGAATCCCAAGGATCCTGTGCAAGTCGCAGAGTCTGCCGCGCCAATTCTTCGTAAGCTCGCAAATCTCGCCTTTCGCCGCCAGGTGAAACCCGACGAACTGAAGCAGCTGGTCCGCTTGGTCCAACTGGTCGTCAACGAACGTGAGGAATCTTTCGAACGTGGTATGCAGGTCGCGATATCGGCCATCCTTGTGTCGCCTCATTTCCTCTTCCGCATCGAGGCCGACGGCGACCCGAACGACGCAAGTAACAGACACCTCATTTCGAATTTGGAACTCGCTTCGCGTCTCTCTTATTTTCTCTGGAGTTCGATGCCAGATCACGAATTATTTACGTTGGCTCGAAAAGGTGCCCTGCGAAAACCGGACGTACTTCGCGCCCAAGTCAAACGCATGTTGGCGGATCCAAAGGCTGAGGCGTTAGTGCAGAATTTTGCTGGACAATGGCTCAACCTCCGCAACCTCGACGAGGTCACTCCATCACAACAGCTGTTTCCTGATTTCGATCAAGCGCTTCGTGAAGACATGAAGAACGAAACCTACGCCCTATTCCGCGCTGTGATGAAAGAGGATCTAGCGATCACCGACTTTCTCAATGCCGACTATACGTTCGTCAACGAGCGATTGGCAAAGCTGTACGGAATTCAAGGCGTGCGAGGATCGGAATTCAAGAAGGTCCGTCTGCCAACTTCCCGCATGGGGATCGCGACGCAAGCCAGCATCCTGACCCTCACTTCAAACCCGAATCGAACCAGTCCGGTAAAACGGGGTAAGTGGATCTTAGAAAACCTGCTGGGCGCCCCACCTCCGGAGCCTCCGGGAAACGTTCCCGACCTGGACGAGACGAGAAAGAAAAACCCCGCGGCCACGCTTCGCGAGCAGCTGGAGCAACATCGTCGAGATCCGACCTGCGCGATTTGCCACAACGAAATGGATCCAATCGGCCTGGCCTTGGAGAATTTCGATGCCATCGGACGGTGGCGAGATGCATACGAGGACGGGTCAATTGACCCGCGAGGGTCGCTGCCAAGTGGTGAATCTTTTTCGAGTTCCGAGGGGATGCTGCGGATCTTGGCAAAGCGGAAGCAGGAATTCAGCCGATGTCTCACAGAGAAGATGCTGACGTATGCTTTAGGACGCGGACTTGAGTATTATGACCAGTGTGCCGTCGACCGCATCCTGAAAGACCTCACAGGAAGTGAATATCGATTTTTGGCGCTCGCACAGGGTGTGGTCATGAGTGATCCATTCCTGATGCGACGCGGCGAGAACCCCGATGGACCCTAACCCACCGCAAAGGATAACCCCATGAGCCAACAGCAAATCGCGCGACGTACGTTTCTCCGCGGTGTCGGCCTGACGATGGGCTTACCTCTCTTGGACGCCATGATGGGGGCAACCGCTCATGCAGCCGCAGCTTCACCGCCGGTCCGCGCCGCGTTTGTCTTCTTCCCCAACGGTGCCATCATGCCTTCGTGGAAGCCGACAGGCGAAGGAGAGCAGTATGAGTTGTCGGAGACGATCAGCGTCATCGAGCGCCACCGATCGGACTTCAATGTGTTGACCAGCTTGGCCCAAGATAATGGCCGCGCGAAGGGCGATGGGGCAGGTGACCACGCGCGGTGTTCGTCGACCTTCCTTACCGGTTCTCACCCAGTAAAGACATCGGGCGCTGATATTAAAGTCGGCGTTTCGGTGGACCAGATGGCCGCGGAGAAGATTGGCCATTTGACAAAACTGCCGTCCTTGGAACTCGGAATCGAAAACGGCCGCAACGCCGGCAGTTGTGACTCGGGATACAGCTGTGCCTATTCCAATAATGTGTCGTGGAAAAATCCGTCCACGCCGATGGCTAAGGAAGTGAATCCTCGTTTGGCTTTCGAACGACTCTTTGGGTCACGTGGGGATACCAAGTCGGCCAAGGAACGTGATTTTTACCGAAAAAGTATTCTCGATTACGTCCAGCAAGATGCCGTATTGTTGAGACAGCGGTTGGGGAAAACGGATCGCCGAAAGATGGAGGAGTACTTCCAGAGCGTGCGCGAGTTGGAGAAACGGATTGCACAGTCCGCTGTGAAGCCGGGTCGCGATCTGCCCGCCGATGTCGAGTCTCCCACTGGTGTTCCGGACAATCTGGAAGAGCACATCAAGTTGATGTACGACCTGATGGTTCTAGCGTTTCGCACCGACACAACACGGATCGCTTCGTTCATGCTCGGGAATGCCGGAAGCAACCGCGCCTATCGCATGGTCGGCGTGGACGGCGGCCATCACGAGCTGTCTCATCACCGTGACGATGAAGAGAAAGTCGAGCAACTACAGAAAGTGGACGGCTTCCTGATCAAACAGTTCGGCTACTTCCTCGATCAACTCAAGGCGATACCGGAAGGTAATGGGAATCTTCTCGATCAATCGATTGTTCTGTACGGGAGCGGACTGTCGGACGCAAATCGACATCGGCACGATGATCTACCCGTCATTCTCGCCGGCAAGGCGGGCGGGTCGATACAGACAGGTCGGCATCTGGTCATGCAAAGCGAGACGCCGATGAATAACCTGTTCCTGTCGATTCTCGATCGATTGGGAGCCGAGGTTGAGTCGATTGGCGACAGTTCCGGTCGGTTGACTGTGTTGAGCTAATGCGCCCGACTCAATACCACAGGTTCTTGTCGACAACATTCTGTAGCGATTCGCCGGCGACGAAGCGACGTGTGTTTTCAACGAGTACCGTCAAATGACGCTCGGCGATCCTAGGCGAATAACCCGCGACATGCGGCGTCAGTATCACGTTCGGGAAAGCCCATAGCGGGTGATCTTCGGGCAGCGGTTCGACTTCGTATACGTCCAACGCGGCTCCCCGAATCTGCTCGCTGTCCAACGCTTCGACTAACGCGTCCAAGCGGACGATGGCACCGCGGCCGATGTTGATCAAATAGGCATCATCTCGCATCGCGGCAAAACGCTTGCCGTCGAACAACCCTTCTGTCTCCGGTGTGTGCGGAGCAGCAATCACCACATAGTGGCTGGTCGATAGCAGCATATTTAAGTCGGTCGGTCTCCAAAGTTCGTCCACGCACGCTCGATTTTTCTCGTCTCGATCAACTCCCACAACACGCATTCCGAAAGCTCTGGCCCGCCGAGCAATTTCACTACCAATCGCTCCCAGGCCGATGACTCCCAGTGTCTGATCACTCAAGTTGGGATGCGCCAGGTCGATCGCTGAAATGTGGCCCGGTCCCAGCGAAAATTTGACTCGTTCCTGTTCACCTCCTTGCGGTGCCCAGCGGCGCGTTGTTTGATTGCGAATGTAGGTGTGCAGATTACGAGCAAAACAAATCACGTAGCCCATCACCTGGTCCGCGATGACGTCGGAAAAGAGCCCTCGCATGTTCGTCAAGGTGCAAGGGTGTTCGATCAGTTCGGGAAACAAGTAGTGTTCCAGGCTGGCTGTCGGAGACTGCACCCATTGCAGCTGTTCGCTAGCGGCTAGTATCGCTGGCGTCATTTTGCCGAAAAACGACTGGGCGGTGTCGATCGCCGCGACGGCTTCCTCTTCCGTCGCACAATTCACTACCCCGATCGCAGCCGCCTCACAAAGAGCCGTCAGCCGTTCGGCGTCCAACGCTGGATAGGTGACCATTCGCATGCTGCGTTCCCTCGGTGTAATGTTCGTTCCGTTTTGAATGGCCCATACGCTAGTGCCCGGTTTTTCGAATATGCTCGACAGCATAATCCACTTTTGACCGGCCCGTAGGGAACCGTGGGCTGTCACAAACCCGGAGTTTTTTCTCGATTGTCCCACTCAGCCGGTCATCAATGCGGGAAGTTTGTATTAGGTTACCAAGAAGAAAGAGTGTGAGGCGTGGCAAAACGTACGTCGTTCTTGCTGAGAATTGACCCTCGTGTACTCGACGCCGTTCGGCGTTGGGCAGATGACGAGCTGCGCAGCGTCAACGGCCAAGTCGAGTATCTCCTGCGACAGGCGGTCCGAGAAGCTAGCCGTCTAAGCAAGAAAAGTGGTGACGAAGACGCCGACACGGAAAACGACCAGACGTAGAATCTGCCTGACGGTCGACCTCTCATCGGATTACTTGCCGGATTTCGAATTCGGCGACTGAATACAGTAGAGGTGCCTCTCGGCCCGAATGAACAGTCGACCATTCGAAATCGCGGGCGAGGCGAACACCTGCTCGCCCAAATCGTTGGTGCGAACAATTTCCAAATCGTCGTCTGGCCGTACCAATGTCGTTTCACCAGAATCGGCGATCAAGTAGCCGATCCCGCCGGCGGTGACCAGTGACGAGCTGAAATGCGTGCTCAAGCGTGCTTGCCAATGACGCTTCCCCGTTTCGGTGTCAAAGCAATTGGCGGTTCCGCGGTCGTCGGCAACGATCAGATAAGGTCCGATGACGACTGGAGAAGGCACGTAACAACGAACGTTGGTGACATGCCAATCGACATGGGTGTTGGTGACATCACCCTTTCCGTCGCCTCGAATTGCCATGACGTGATACGTGGGAAACCCGGCACACATGTAGAACCGTTTGCCATCGAAGACCATGGAGGCAACGAATTGTTCCGTCGGACCCTCGATGGTCCAGATCGGGTTCCCGGTTCGCGGCTGCAGACTGACGACGCGCTTACTTCCGGACATCACCAGCTGATCCTGGCCGGCAACATTTCGAATGATGGGCGTAACATAGCTGCGAGTCTTGTGAATTCGTTCGGTGTGCCAAACAGTTTTGCCGGTCGCTTTTTCCAGGCCGAGAACGTAGGAATCTCCGTCGTGGTCTCCATTGATGATCACCAGATCTTGATACAAGACCGGATTACTGCAGAAGCCGTGAGCGCTCACGAAATGACCGACGGTCCGCGACCATACCAATTTGCCCTGGAAATCGTAGCAGGCTACCAAAATTTCACCGGGCGTCACGGGCCTCGAGTTGCCGACATTTGGCGCGGGTATCGTCGATCCATCAACCTTCAGAAACGAGACGAATACATGCACGCCGTCGGTTGTTGGTGTACTGGATGCAAAGCTATTCAAGCGGTGTTTGGTTTCCAGGAGCGCTGTGACCACCGTCTTCCGCCAAAGTTCGGCCCCCGAATCGCGATCGAAACAGAGAAGCAGTCGATCACCGGTATCTTGGAGACAAGTAGTGACAAATACCTTGTCCTCCCATACGATGGGTGCCGAGTGCCCGATTCCCGGGACTGCGGTTTTCCAGGCAATGTTCTTGTCCGTCGTCCCGTCCCACTCGATGGGTACATTCAATTCGCTGCTGCTACCGTCGCCTCTCGGTCCACGCCAGCCGGGCCAATTTTCGGCCTGTAGACGTTGTGTTTGGAACAAGAGTAATGACAAAACCAAAAGGCGGGCTGCAAGCGGGCGCAGTGAGTTCATTGGCGGGACTCGATAGTATTTTTTAGTGAGGAAATCCACAGGTGAGACGATGATATGTCTGTGTGAGGACCTCCTTTATAACGACCTGATGACCGGATTCCCAGCATCGGTGCGGATTTTGAAGCCGCGTTTTACGAAGCAAACGATCAACAATCAACCGACGAGATGACAAAGAAAAATGCCCAAAGGAAGCTTTACCCAGTGTGTCTGCATTTTATTGAACCGTACGCCGTCGTTGGACGAGATTTCCCAGTGCCTTGGCGACGTCGCAGAGATTGCCAGTCAGCAGGCAGCGACCGAGGATTGGGAGTTTTTTGGACCGTCATTGACGATCGCCTTTCAGCCGAAAGTGAATGGTTTCGTCGCGGTCGATGTGGTGGACCGACCTTGGCCGGATGAAATGGGTGACCCGGATCAGGACGCGGCGTTGTTTGGCGCGTGGGCGTTGGGTTACTTCGGTCCGAGCGCTTTTCCGAATGGTCTGGCTCGTGCGACTAGCCAGAGTTGGTGTTGGGAGGGCGACTTGGACATCGTCCACAACCATACAGCCTTCATTCGAATTCGCACCTCGTACGTATTCGGCGAGTCGGATGAAGATGCGCCGGTTCTTCCTGAGGACTACGATCCTATGGCTGAACTCGACTTCGTTAATCGTCTGACGTCCGCACTACTCGAATTAGATGGCGCGATTTGTTGTTTTAATCCGAATGGTGAGTTGTTATTGGACAGTGCCGGTTTCGCTGAGACGCTTGGTTTTCATGCTGAGCAAGAGACCATACCGATCGAATGCTGGACCAATGTGCGTCTGTTCAGTGTCGAGACGGATTGGGCACTGATGGATACGGTGGGAAATCTCCAGCTTGACGTTCCTGATATTGAGGCAGCATTTCACCTCGACATCGCCGATCCAGACGATATCAACGAATTTGTGCGGCAGGTCACTTGGTATTTGTTAGATGGCGAGAACGAAGTCAGCGACGGCGATCAACTCGATGGACCCGGCGAGCACACGTGGATCGCATCATGGCTGGACACGGGCAGTTGTGACCCACCTCGCCAAGTGCTCAGATTGATTCCCGACGACGGTCGCGATGTCCCGGATGAACTGAAGGTCGGTTGATCGTGTGATTCTGCAAAACCCGAAGCTAGCGCCTTCGGCTCAAGGTTTGCGTACACCGTTGACCTTGCTCCGTTCCACTCCGCGCCCGTTCGCGGGGTAACTGTCGAGCACAATTTGCAGTTGAATTCTGGCGAGTTTGGACTTGTCCGTATCCTGGCTCACTGAGATTACGTTCTGCTCCAGGACGTCCTTGACGGTATCGTACAGTTCACCATTGCCGTAGAGCTTGAACTGCTTGTCACGGGCGAACCTCACTTCCCAATGGTTGTACATGTCGTCAAATTTTTTGGCATAAGGACGTGGAAAGTAGTACCCGTAAATCCATTCGCGGGTTTTTTCTGCGGGCTTGCCTTGCAACTGCGACCAAAAGCTCTGGCCGTCGCCGTTGGCGATATTTTTTGGCTCAAGGCCGACCGCGTCCACCACCGTTGGGAAGAAGTCAGAAAAACAGATCAAGTCATCATTCACTTGGCCGGCCGGGATCTTGCCGGGCCAGTTGGCGATCAGAGGCACGTGAGTACCGTGATCAAAAGTGAATCCCTTGCCCCCGGTGAATGACTTGCCCTGGTAAGGATAAGTCAGCACATGATTCGTGCCGTTGTCGCCCGTGAAAATGAGTAGCGTATTGTCGCGCAGACCATGCGAGTCAAGCGTATCGACAATGCGGCCAACGCACTTGTCCATGTAGCTGACCATGTCGATGAAGTTCTTGCCATTGTTTTTTTCATTTCGATCTACACTATCTGGAGTCGGTGGGAAAGGATTGTGCACCAAGTTCATTGGGTAATAGGCAAGGAACGGTTTGTCTTTGTTTTGCACGATAAAATCAATGATGAAATCGGTCATGACGTCAGGACCGTACGTGCCTCGGGGCAGTTTTAGAGTCTTTCCATTTTGGACGTAGGACGGATCCCAATACCGCGGGCGTTTGGAGCCGGGGATATTCCAAAGACAATGCGTATCAAAGCCAGCCTCCTCTGGCATGATACCCCTGGAATTTCCAGCCAACTGCCACTTGCCGGCAACCGCCGTTCGGTAACCGAACTTCTTCAAGTAGTTGGCGAACGTCGGCTCGCCTTTTGGGTAGACGCCAAAATCCTGGTAGTTGTAAACATTGGATTTTCCGGACATCAAGTTCACACGACTCGGTGTGCACAGCGGCGTCGAATGACAGTTTTCAAAACGAATGCCGCTACGGGCTAGTTCATCGAGTACAGGCGTCGAAAAAGTCTCGCTACCGTAACTGCTAAAACACTCGTAGCCCACATCATCGGCCATGATCAAAACAATGTTCAGTGCGTCCTTTGCTGCGACCAGAGATGGCCAAGATAATGAGATAAACAGCCCGACGACTAATAACCCAAGACGATGCATGGTGAGTACCTAGACGATAATTGGTGGTCGCAATGCGATGGACTAGACCAGACGTGCAACTCATGAGAATAGCACGCCGAAGACGACAATGCAGCGTTTCTGAGGTCACGTTTGCCGACAGACACGCAGGCAGGCTAGTCTCGAACAGAGCCGCATTGATCACGTGTTTATAGGAGAGCGTCAACGCCTAGTCCTGTTTACTTTCGTTGCTCTGCATTTCCAACACTGCTTCGGCAAAGGCTCTTCCGATTTGGGCCATAGTCTTGGCGCACCCATAGTAGTGGTAGCCCGCATTTGATGCGCCGCGTTTCCAAAGCGCCTCTTCCTCGGCCGAGACCAGACCTGCTTGGACCTTCGCCAGTTGGGTTGCCGCTTCCTCTTCGGTCAGTTCTCCATTCTTGACCTGAGATTGCAGACGCCGCTTTTGCTGATTCACTTCCTCCCGCTTCTTCTGAATTCGATCGAGCGGCATATCCCAGAACGGTGCCGTGCGTACGGCGATGACATTGCCTTTGAACTCGGGCAGCGAGGCGGGCGCCGCCATCGCTTCTCGAAACGTTCCGTGAATGCTCCGATACCGTTCACTCACATTATCGATTGGGCCGTTAACACCGAGCACTCCGATTACAAACGGCATCGCAGGGGATTTCAGATCCTTGCGAACATCTCGGATGAATGCGGCCATCCATTCACTGTACTTGTCATAGCCGCCGTCCTGCCCGCGGCGAGGATAGACTCGACTGTTCACGACATCATTCCAACCCTGGAACCAAACGAAACCAGCGACCTCATAACCCTGTTTTGCATCGTAATCAGGGTAAACTCGTTGAATGTCTTTCAGTACGCTTTTTACATGATCCATCATGAGTCGGTAGTAGACCCCACTTTGCGCTGCCCTCTTGGCTCGTTCCTCGTCCAGGTCTCCGCCTCGTTTCACGATCGACGCAACGTCAGCATCACTGAGCTCGTAGCGGCCAGCCGAAGGTGGCCGGAAGTCGGTGTGCAGGGACTTTCCGCCCCAGGCGGTCTTGATGATCAAGATCGGCTCTTTGAGCGACTTCTGCATATAGATGCCAAACGTGAGTTCAGGACCAATCTTGTCGCTGGCGGACGTCGGATCAGTTCGTGCCCCGTATCCAGAGGAGAGTTTCCCGAATCCCTCTCCGTTCGGTGTGCCTCTCCCTTGGGTCAGATAGGAGATCCAAGTGTCCTTCACCGTTCGCGGAGCGCCATCGGTTCCTACCATCTCGTTCAACATCGGCAAGGTTGCTGGGTCGTCACCGATATAGTCAAATGTCGCGATCTTGGCATGCCCTTGCATGTTCGACTGTCCGGCCAGGATAAAGACTTTCAGCGGTTTGCCAGCGGGTTGGTCTGCCGAGGATGAAGAAGCGAGAGTCGTCAGCAACAATGCGATTAGAGACGAGGTAAAAATTCCGCAGACTTTCACTTGGTTATCTCCACTACTCTTGAACGGTGACCATTGGTTCCGGCGTTCTTCCCGACGCGCGACGATTCATTCTACTGACGTTATGGGGCGCGGGGAATCTGTTCGGACCGCTTTAATGTTGCTCGAACCGATTTGGCTCTGATACATTGGAAAAGTCATGAACTTGCGTGTTTGAATCTTCGCGCACCTCCGGCGGTCTAATAATTGAGTGAATTCCGTGTGCAGATTCGTTCTTGCGACTATTCCCGTCGAGACGGACCTTTCGACGTTGGAAATGGCGATTCCAGAGCAGCTTCGACTCCCGCTGCTCAACGTTGGTGTGCGTGATTCGTGGGTTGAGCCACATCACATTGGCTACGGCTCAAATCCAGCGCAAGGAATGGCCATTGGCCCGCTTATTTACCGGACACGGTAGACAGTCTGAAAATTGGCCGCGGAGATTCCACATTCACGATCGCTTCGACTAAAATATGCTCGTCAGATCGCATCGCGGAGAGTGCTCGTGCCAAGATCGTTTTCTATTCTCGCAGTTATCTTAATCTGCTGCCCGAAAGTCGTATGCGGTGTTGACGCGGCCGCCCGCCAATTCGACGAAACCGTCGCACCGATCTTGATTCAGCATTGTCTTGAATGTCACAGTGGTACCGACCCGAAAGGTCAACTTGATCTTTCGTCGTTAAAGACCACGCTCGCTGGTGGTGAAAGCGGTGAGGCAATTGTCGTTGGTGAACCACAGATGAGTCTGTTATGGGAGCGAGTGGATGGCGATGAGATGCCACCCAAGAAACCGTTGGCCGACTCAGACAAAATGATTCTACAGCGTTGGATTCAGTCAGGCGCAAAGTGGGGTACGGACCCGTTGGATTCATTTCGCTTTACAACAAACAAGCGAGCTGGTTACGACTGGTGGGCACTTCAACCGGTTGGTGATCATCCACTACCCGTTGTCCAGAACGACAGTTGGGTGCGAAACGGCATTGACCATTTTGTTCTGGAAAAACTCGAATCAAGCAAATTGAACCCCTCGTCCCCCGCAGACCGTCGCACATTGATCCGCCGCCTGTCGTTCGATTTACTCGGACTGCCGCCGACATCAGATGCAGTTACCGCCTTTGAGAACGACGGACGTCCCGACGCGTACGAGAGGTTGGTAGACCAGATGCTCGCTTCACCACACTACGGCGCCCGCTGGGCGCGGCATTGGCTAGACGTGGCACGGTTTGGCGAGAGTCAGGGATTTGAACGCGACAAGATTCGGGAAAACTCGTGGCCCTACCGTGACTGGGTTATCAACGCGTTGAACGTTGACCTTCCGTACGACGAGTTTAGCAAAAGACAGATTGCTGGCGACGTGCTGTATCCGAACAATAGTCACGCGATCATCGCAACCGGTTTCTTGGTTGCAGGTCCATATGACGAGGTCGGCCAAAGTCAACAAAGCGCTGCGATGAAAGCTGTTGTCCGACAAGATGAACTCGAAGATATCGTCAGCGTCGTCAGTCAGACATTCTTGAGTCTGACGGTAAACTGCGCTCGCTGTCACGATCACAAGTTCGATCCGATCCGCCAACGTGAGTACTATCAGATGACGGCGTCGCTGGACGGGGTTCGACACGGATCTCGTGACGTTCAACTGATGTTAGACGACGGTCTGGCTGAACGGCTCGAGGCCGAAATTGACGACCTTCGCATCGAACTGGGCGAACTTGACAAACGTGTGCGTTTGAGGATTAACGCCGCTGCGGTTGGCGACGCTCTGCCGGACGCTCCGTTGCCGCGAGCGAGTTGGTTGTTCGACACGGGTCTCGATGATTCTGTCGGCCAGTTGCATGGTAGCGGGGAGGGCAATGCAAAAATTGCAAACGGAAGTCTAGTGGTTGACGGCAAGGGTTCTTTTGTGGCAACAACTCTGCTGGTGGACGACCTACGTGAAAAGACTCTTGAAGCGTGGGTAAAACTAGACGATCTCGACCAGCGTGGCGGTGCCGTCATGAGTGTTGTATCACTCGACGGAGGTCTTTTCGACGCGATCGTTTTCGGCGAGCGTGAGCCGGGACGTTGGATGGCCGGCAGCGACACCTTTCAGCGTACGCAAGACGTCGGTGGGGCGGTTGAAGCGGATGCAAAGGACCGCGCAGTCCATGTGGCGATCGCCTATCACTCGGATGGAACGATCGCGTTGTACCGCGATGGGAAGCCCTACGGAACACCGTACAAGTCATCTGGTCCACTGACTTTTTCAGCAGGTAAGGCGAAAGTAGTCTTTGGCTTACGGCACTTTCCACCAGGCGGGAACCGGATGCTCAGCGGGGCGATCGAGGCCGCACATCTTTACGATCGAGCGCTGACGCCTATCGAGATCGCACGGTCGGCGGCGGTCAAAGAGGCCTTTATCGAAGCCTTCAATGAGGCGATTACTCCAGCGGAACAAAAACGCCGAGTGGCGATTCAAGCAGAGATATCGAAGCTAGCCACTGCAATACCGCGGTCGAAGAATCTGTCGATCTACGCTGTGAAGCCACGAAATCCGGGCGTGGCTCACGTGTTATTGCGAGGCAATCCAGCCACAGTGGGCGAACCGGTTGCGGCCAACGGAATAGAATCGTTGGTTGGGCTGGAGGCTGACTTTGGTCTACTGGCGGAGGCTAGCGATGCGGATCGGCGGCGCCGATTGGCGGAGTGGATCACGGAACCGACGAATCCTTTATTTGCCCGCGTCATCGGCAACCGGCTTTGGCACCATCATTTTGGCGTGGGTCTGGTCGAGACGCCGAACGACTTCGGTTTTAATGGCGGCCGACCGTCACATCGAGAACTGATCGATTTCTTGGCCCGCGAGTTGATCCATCGAAACTGGAGTGTAAAGTCATTGCACCGATTGATTGTCACATCCGCCACTTACCGACAGTCGTCCAGATACGTTCCTGCCTCGGCCGCAGTGGACGCTGACAATCGCTTACTTTGGCGCAAATCCCCGCAGCGTTTGGAGGCGGAGTCGTTGCGTGACACGGTGTTGTCTGTGTCGGGAGAATTGAATCAGCAGATGGGTGGTCCGGGTTATCGTGACTTTGAGACGTTCACAAAGAACACCCAGTTTTACACGATGACCGATCCGGTTGGACCAGAATTCAACCGACGAAGCGTCTACCGTACATGGCTCCGTTCTGGCCGCAATCGAATGTTGGACGTATTTGATTGTCCTGATCCGTCGACCAAAACTCCGAAACGTGCGGTAACGGTTACACCGCTTCAAGCGTTGACGCTGATGAACAACTCATTTGTTCTGCGAATGTCAGATCGTTTTGCGGATCGACTGCAAAGTGAAGTGGGCGACGATGTTCAGGACCTTGTTCGTCGTGCCTACCAATTGGCGTACAACCGAAATCCGGATGAAGAAGAGTCAAATGATGCGGTCTCTTTTGTCGCCGCGCACACCTTGTCAGATTTTTGCCGAGTCATTATTAACAGCAACGAGTTTCTGCATGTGGACTAAATCCGATTCTGTTGCTTTGGACCGACGCCAGTGGTTTGACTGGGTGAAATGTGGGCTGGGTGGCGCTGCGTTGACCACGCTGCTTGCCCGTGATGGCAAGCTTGCTGCCGCCGTCGTCGCCAGCGAGGCGAGTGATCCGCCGCCCCACCACCCGGCGCCCGCAAAGCGGGCCATCCATATTTGCTTGACGGGTGGTTTGAGTCAGGTCGATTCGTTCGACTACAAACCAAAACTGGAGAAACTACACGGCAAATCGCTGGTGAGTGACGACCGGCCCGATGTGTTTTTTGGCAAGGTCGGTTTGCTGCGGAAAAACGACTGGGCTTTCAAACAGCGGGGTGAAAGCGGGCTCTGGGTTTCGGACTTGTTTCCACATTTGAGTGAAGTGGCAGACGAGTTGACAGTCATTCACTCGATGTTCGCCGAGACGTCGAATCATACTCCCGCTACGTTTCAGGAAAACAGCGGGTTTCGACTCAACGGTTTCCCTGTAGCCGGTTCGTGGCTCTCGTTCGGAATGGGCTGCGAAACCGATGAACTGCCAGCATTTGTAGTCATTCCGGATACCCGCGGAGTGCCCGCGGGTGGTTCGATCAACTGGACTAACGGATTCTTGCCCGCGCGGCATCAAGGGGTCATCATTCGCAGTCGTGGCACGCCGATCGATGACCTGTTTCCGGCGGTGGAAAAAACGCCTCAGCTGGAAAGAGACAGCCGCAATCTGCTCGAAAGAATGAATCGTCGTCATCTCGCCTCGCGAGGTGTAAATGATGAGCTGGCAGCGAGGATAGGCAGTTACCAGTTGGCGGCGCGGATGCAGGTCGTTGTGCCAGACGTCGGAAACTTGGACCAAGAAACGGCCGAGACGCACGCGTTGTACGGCCTTGATGGGAAAGAAACCGGCGACTTCGGTCGGTCGTGTCTGCTCGCGAGGCGGCTCTTACAACGAGGTGTGCGATTCGTGCAACTCTTTGCCGGCGGCGCCTTTGGTAGTCCACGAATCAACTGGGACGGTCATGAAGACATGATCCGAAACCATGGTCGAGAGGCCGGCCGAATGGACAAACCGGTCGCCGCGCTATTGAAGGACCTCCGTCGAACTGGGATGCTCGACGACACTCTTGTGTTGTTTACCAGCGAGTTCGGCCGCACGCCGTTTGCGCAGTCCGCGGCCAGTGAAGTTGGCAAGGGGCGCGATCACAATCAAAACGGTTTCACTACCTGGCTTGCCGGTGCTGGCCTTAAGCACGGTATTAGTTATGGATCGACGGACGATGTGGGCTGGAAAGCCGTCGAAAATCGTGTGCACTGGCACGATTTTCACGCCACGGTCATGTACCTGTTGGGAATTGACCACGAGCGATTAACGTACTATCACAACGGCATTAAACGTCGCTTGACCAATGTGCACGGCCACGTAATCAAAGAGATCTTCGCGTAGTCCAAGCACGCCGCCACTGATAGCGGCCTCGTGGCTAACCTCGAGTTCCGGGTTGGCGAGTTCCGGGTTGGCGAGATCAAGCGGTGTGTTGCGAATATTGACACGTACGATGAACGATTTCAACGGTTGGTCGATGCTGAGAAATCCTATCGCAATGACCCGTATCAAATTCGCTCTGGCTTGCCATCGGCTGACCCAAGGGAGGGCTTAGATTTCCAGGCGTTGACAAGGCCGACAATGGATGAATCCTCTCTATCAAAGCTTCGCACGCGTGTTGTCAAATCGGCCGTTCGGTTTTTCAAGCGTTCTCTGAAGGCGGAGCTTATCGATCGCGTTCGTTTCTTGGACGTACGCGACAGCATCGGCCTGACACCGGAGGAAATGTAGGTCACTTTCGCCGAAAGTGACCCAGACCTGCGGCTTATCGCCGTATTAATCCCCGCAGGAACCTCATTTGGGCTGTGCGCTACATTGTTTACAGACGAAAATAGTGTTCTCGCCCGCCGCCTCTCTCACCAGGTCCCGCCCCCTCAGATGCTCAAACCGGCCGCAGAAGTCTACTCAGAAGACCGACTCTACAATCGTGAATTCATCACCATATGGGTCGGCAATGTTTGCTTCGTTCTCGCAAATACCATGATCGCCCACTACGCTCGTTGGATCGATTTCTTGGGTGGGGACGTCAACCAAACCGGTCGTATCATGGGTCTCGGGGCGATTGCCAGTCTGGTGATGCGACCCTGGATGGGGCAGTGGATCAACCGGTTCGGTCCACGCTTTGTTTGGGGGACCGGACTCCTCGTTTTTGCCGTTGGAATAGTTGGTAATTTTGTCCTGACGGATCTCAACGCCGCCATCTATTTTCTCCGTGGATTATTGGCGGTCGGTGCTGCCTTTGTTTTCGCCAGCAGTCTTGCTTATATCTCACAGTCGGCACCACCAAGTCGACGAACTGAAGCGATCGGGATTCTTGGAGCTGCGGGATTTGCGGGGATGATCATCGGGCCCTACCTGGCCGATTGGATTCTGGCTGGCGAAGTCCGTGAACGTGCTCAGTTCTATCGCCTGTTTTCCATCGCACTCGTTGCGTTGTTGTTTCCTGCGATTTCTCTCTTGGTAATACCCAAGGTACGACGGACTCCTGGATCGCCTCAGGACGGCGTTCGACTATCCGACTTCATCCGGACATCAACCGCTTACTGGCCGGGTGCGACGAGCGCAGTCGTGCTCGCGTTCGGCCTATGCATGACGATTCCGTTCATCTTTCTCGCCAGTTTTGTCGACACAATAGCGCCCAACACTTCGTTTCGCGCCGTCGGTGTTTTCTTTCTGGGTTACGCTGGCTGGGGCATCATTCTTCGAGTGGCGACAAGTCATCTTGTCGATCGCATCGGCCGTGGCAAGGTGCTGTTCACCGGCACTCTGTTTATGGCAGCACAGATGTTTGCGTTCCTGGCTGTATCTCCAGACAATCTGTGGACGTTACTCATTCCAGCGCTGCTTGGTGGCACCGGACATGCGCTGATGTTTCACACGATGATGTCGTTGATGCTGGAGTCATTTCCCCCGCACCTTCGCGGCACCGGTTCGGCGCTCTCTTTGATGACGCTTGATGCCGGAATGATCTGCGGCGCTCCGATTCTCGGATGGATCGCAAAAAATCACGGCTACATGCCGGTCTTCATAACGATCGGGTGCAGCTGCCTGATTGCCGCTGCCGTCTACGGCATGACTCTCCGCCGTGACCAAATCGCCGCGTTAGCAGCCGGTACACCCCCTGCCGACGTGTCGATAGAACGAGAGGACTTGTTGAACAGTTTGAATTGTGGCACCGGCCAGAAGATCAGTGCGGGCAAGTGATTTCCTTCGTGCCTTTTTGTGAGACTTACTAGGTGCTCACACAAAGCCACGAACTGTCGGGTTCGAGCTCCAATAAGTAGTGACCCCAATCTCTGCGAAAGTACAGTGCTCTCGTTCACAGCCCACTGACACGCAGAATCTGGTTTCCTTCGTACGTCGTGCCGTCCGGCTCGGTGGCTCGCACCCGTATTGAATACGTTCCTTCGGAAAGCTGAGCTAGCTTCGCGACCCAGATATGCCGAGAGGGTCCAGGTTTTGAGAGATTCCGCCACGTCTTGTTCTCGATCTTTGCCTCTTCGGCGATGATTCGTTGCAGCAGCGGGTCGGCGCGTAAATCGCGCTTCATCTCGAGCCACTGGCCATCGTTCACCTGATATTTGACAGCAGCGTTAGGGGTCGCATTGAACACATTGGCGACCAATTCAGTCGATGAGACCTCCGAGAAGCGGACGCTATCGGGCAGCACAATGTTCATTTGAAAGTCCGTCGGGCGACGAGCTGCCTTATAACTCAAACGGTACTTGCTGCCGTCAAATGTGATGATCGAGT
Source organism: Planctomycetaceae bacterium (assembly GCA_012959465.1). Classification (GTDB taxonomy): domain Bacteria; phylum Planctomycetota; class Planctomycetia; order Pirellulales; family Pirellulaceae; genus UWMA-0346. Next base: position 8,389 of record DUDC01000336.1, on the reverse strand, counting down.
ACCCGTTCGGGACGCCATCGGATGTCATCGCATGAGGGATCCCTTTTTGATCTGGTTCCCCCGACCACCAACTGCCGCAGACGGTGATATTTATCACATGGTGATGAGGTTTCGGTCCGCGCCAACCGTCTTTAAGTGTGATGTAGCGGTGTTCGTGAGTGTGCGTATGACCACTGATGGACATCGTGAAGGGCCGTTGTTCGATGAGGCGATACAGTTCTTGACGGTCGCTAACATTCACCAACGGAATGTGCATCATCAACACGACTAGCTTTTCATTGGGAACTCGTGAAAGGTCATTCTTAATAAAGGTAAGTTGAGTTTCGTTAAAACCGCCGGTGTACGAGGTCTTGCCGTCCTGTTGCAATTTCCAGTCGATGTCGTCCAGCACTAAAAAATGGACTGGGCCGTAGTCGAAACTGTAATACGCTGGCCCAAAAACACGTTCAAAAGTCTCGTCGCTGTGTCGATCCTCTTTAGCTTCACGATTGATATCATGATTGCCGACCACGTTGTACCAGGGAATGCCGATCAGCGCCACAGTTGAATTACTCGATTCAAAGAGCGAAAGATCATCGAACATGATGTCACCCAATGTGACACCGAACGCTGCATCGGAGCCGACAAGTTCAGCGACAACATCATGGGCAATGTAATCGATCTCCTTTTGATTTCGCGGCTGTGGATCTCCGAACATGATCGCTTTGAACTGTCGTGGTTCTTTTTGTGGATAGAGCGGAAAGTCGATCGATTTGGGAAGCGGTCCGGTGGGAGCGACGCCGGCGAACTTCGATTTTGGTGATCCGGCCGGTTTGTGAATGTAATAGAATTGTGGCAGTCGTTGACGGTTAATTGGCGTTCGCCAACCACTTGGTTTGATAACGAATACGATGGCGTCATCGCTGACGTCGAGTTCGTATCGACCCTCACTGTCCGTCTCGACAATTTGCTCTCCATTGGAGACGGCGATTCCTTCCAAGAGTCGTTCGTCGGCATCCAAGCGAAGATTCGCGTTTGCATCGTGGTAAACTTGGCCGCGAGCCGTTTCGGCCAGAATGGCCTGCGGAAGAGCGAGCAACAATGCGGCAACCACGACAATTGGTTTAAGGAGAGTCATTGGTGTTTCTCAGGTATTTTTATTTAGGTGTTTGTGCTCTTCGTGTCTTTATGTGCAGGAGTGGATGAACTGCGGCTACAGGACTTTGGGCTCCCAGTCCGGTGCGTACTCTCGTTTCCAAAGTTCCATCGCCTTATCGTCATACAGTATGTGGCCGTTCTTCTTGTTGCAGTTCAGAACGTGGCCAGTGCGATGAGCGATATTGCCGAGATGGCAGAGGAGCGTGCTCTTATGCCCTATCTCGATCTCGGCGTTCAGACGCGAGGGGTCGTCATTTCGGATCGCATCAAGGAGATTGGCGAAGTGTTCATTGTCTCCACGGCTGCTCGCCGTTTCTTCGCGGATCAGCTTGTCCTTAGGTCCGTCATAGATTCGGTAGCCACCATTCTGGTCGAGATCCATCGCTCCCTTTTCGCCGTAGAAGGCGACGAATCCAGATCCATGACGGTTACAACTGGTTCCCTCCCAGACGGCTTTGCGGTCTCCCTCGAACTCAAAGCAAACCGTATGAGTGTCCGGTGTTTCCTGATCGTCGTTATAGCGGTACCGTCCGCCACTGGACGAGACACGGATTGGATAGTCCGCATTGAGCCCCCAACGGCAGAGATCCAGCGTGTGGACGCCGTTGTTACCCAACTCACCGTTGCCCCATTGCCAGAACCAATGCCAGTTATAGTGAATACGATTGCTGATGTACGGTGTCCGCGGCGCCGGTCCTTGCCACAGATCGTAGTCCAAGGCGGCGGGTGGATCGGCCGGCGTTCCCCTACCAATCTCGCCGCGAATGGCCAGGTACCAGGATTTCGACAAATAGACGCGGCCGATAACGCCATCACGCAATTCTTGCATCGCTCTCTTGAAGCCGTCGCCGCTACGCCGCTGCGATCCCATCTGTACACAACGATTGTGTTTGCGGGCAGCTTGAACCATCAGCTCACCTTCGTGCGGATTATGGGAACAGGGCTTTTCCACATAAACGTGCTTTCCGGCATTGCATGCCATGATGGTCGCCGGCGCGTGCCAATGATTCGGTGCGGCACAAACCAAAATGTCCACGTCTTTGTCATCCAAGATTCGACGAAAGTCGGTGATCGCTTGCGGCGCTTTCTTGGCCGTTCCCTCCACCAGTTTGACGGCGCTTTCCGATCGAGTCGAATCGGTATCGCAGACATACTTGACTTCGACGTTGGGTTGCTTGGCAAAACCGACGGCCAATGCCCGACCGCGACTTAGTCCCATCACGCCAACCACGATCCGAGAATTTGCTCCCTGTGCGCGACCCGTGGAGGCGAAGCTGTTTAAGGCCAAGCCCGCAAGAGCTCCTTTGGCCGAGGTGTCGAGAAATCGTCGACGATGAACTTGGGACATTGATTCGTCTCCTTCACCATTGATAGTACTGGTTAAAAACGGTTTCGCCGGTCGGGACTTCCACGACAAGCAACTTTCTGCCGCTGGCTTCTCGCAACTGTGCGATCGACTTGCCCGTGGTGTCCTCAATTCGCACACGCCACTGGTCATCGACTCGCCACCAGCCCTCATCTTCTGACACGATATTTCCTGAGGCGGCGCGATACCAGACGGCAGGGCCTTTATTCTTGACAATAAATCGCCTTGGTATCGGTTCGCCGCCGCCCAGGCCGCGCACATCGAGTGAATCGAGGATCATGGCCTCGCCAACCTGGTAGCGGAAAGACGGTCTCTGGTCTGGCGTAACCCGGTAACCCAAAAATCGTTGGCCCAGTTCTCTGGCCGATTCCGTCGGCCAAGTCGCATCGGCCGATTCGAGCTGAGCCCAGGCGGGGCCATCCGAGAACGTTAGGATCTTCTCGCCAGCGGGTGGCTGAAATCCTTCACCACGGCCAGCCCAATGTCGAGAAGCGTCCATGAACTGACCCGACCAAAGCAGTGCCAGGCGAAGGTCATTGGGGTCAAATGACTGATGAACACCTTCAGGGTATCCGACCGCAATCGCTCGTGTTCCGCTCCCTTGGATAAAATTGCGGTAGATGATCGCTTCATCGATCGGGACCAATTCCATCGCCGCGATTACCAATCCGCTCGGCAGACGCGCTCGGTTGCCATCCAATAAGTACTCCCAAACCGCAGCGATCTGGCGATCGTTGTTAGCATCGAAATGGTCGAGAAGGCTATTGCCTATCAGCGGCCAAGCCGACGGCATTCGCGTTCCTCGCCGGTACATGGGAGGATTGGCCACATATCGTCGAAACCAATCGCCATTGAGTCGGGCCGCCATTGCTTGCATGTCGATCGATTGAATCCCGGTCGCCTTGTAGCGGCCAAACGAATGACACTTGATGCATGAAAATCCTTTGTCTCCGATGATTTCGCGACCTGCAGATTTCACCTCTAGGCTTGTCTCTGAAAACTCGACCGCCCCCGCCGTCTCACGATGGTCAACGGCGGAAAAAATATCGGGCAGTCTTCTTACCGCCTCAACGTCAAATCGCGGCATCCGAGTCAACATGTAGGGACGATCGTTGACGCCGGTGGAGAGGATCTTTCGCAGGTATTCAACGCGAAGTTTGTCACCGATTCCGGAAAGATGAGGTGGAATGCGGCCTTCATCTCCCATTTCGGGAATCGTTGTCTTGAAGTGTGGATTTGCCTCAGGAACGATTCCACCGATTTTGCCACGTTGGTGGCAGGCATAGCAATTGAAACTCGCCAACGTTGTCTCAATCACACTCTCGGGAAGCAACCGTACTTGAGCTGCCGAAACTGCGATCGCTTCGGCCAACGCGTTTTTCTGTGGTTTGTTGAGAAAATACCTGGGTTGCCTGCCCACAGGCGATCCGATGCAGCCCCCCTTTTTCCCAATGATCGTGTTTAATGTCGGTGCGTCCCGGTTGTTGGCGATCGGGTGACCGGACTCCACCGCCTCATGACACGCCGCACACCCCACGTTGCGAAACAACTCGCGACCGCGAGCGACAAGTGCGGGAATTGGTTTCACAACCTCAAGCGGCGGCGGCGCAACATCTGGGTCGTTTGCTGTCAGAATTCGAGTCAGGTCGCCGCGAGGAAGATCTGGACCCTCGACTTCCACCGTTAGACGTTCCTCGCCTCCCTGCTCGAAATAGTCGACAACGACGTGGTACTTGCCCGGTTCTAAACGAATTCCCGCTGACCGCACCGTGTAGGGATGCACCCCGCTGTTCTCGATTAGCGGTTTGTCGTCGAGTGAAAGTCGCGAGCCGTCATCAGAGCCGAGGTGAAATTTGTACTCGCCCGCCCGCTGGACCAGCAACAAGGCTTCGAATCGCAATCCAAATTGCTCGTTCCGTTCTCGTGGTGCCACATCGATCTTGTCGACCGTACCGCTAGATTTCGCCTCGAGCTTTGAGAAGTCGGGAAGTTCTTGCCAACTGCCTTCATAGTAGTAATACGTCAGTCGGGAGACTTCTGGAAGACCGAGGAGATAGGCGGCAATCTGATTTGCCTCGGGACTCGTGAGACGTAGATTGGGCATCCGTCCTCCGCTGCGCACCGAGTGTGGATCTCGCAGGAACGAGCCGAGACCCCAAAGGGTGTATTTCTTGGCGACGTCACCGAGCGGAATCTCGTCGCGCTGCACCGGTTCTCCATTTCGCGCGCCGTGGCAGGCAACACAACCCACCTCGTGATAGAGGTGCTCGCCTCGACGTTTCGACCCGATGGGTGGCAAGTCTTGAGTCGGTGCGGCTCCCAACGACTCGAGGTAATGCACGAGGCACTCGACGGCCTCGGCTTTCTCCTGTTTGGAAAAATGCGCCAGCACGTCGGGCATGGTAGAGGTGTGTTTCTCCGATTGAGGCCCGGATAGGTACCGCCGCAAGAACGACGGTGTCACGCGTGTTGAAACATCGGACAGTTTCGGTGCAGGTTTGGCAAGTACGGCCTCCGCGACGTCGCGATGGCAATGTACGCAACCCAGTTCACGCAACAGGATTTGGCCTGCCTGCCGTTGTCGCGATTCATCCTCCGCGAATCGCCGATAACCGACGACGAACGGTTCTGCATTCGCCGCCGCTGTTGCTGTCAACATGAATAATAGCGAGAAGAGACCTCGTTGGATGGCGCGTGTCATAGAGATGTTTTCTAGAATTCGAGTGTCGGCAAACTGTGTTCTGCAGTATATCGCAGCTTGAATTGGCCGTGTTGCAGTCGGCATTCCCAATGCCACACATTTTAGTTTCGCCGCCCACCCAACCAGCCGCGACGTCGAAAAAAGAAAATCATGATCAACGACATGAACGACATGGCTCCCAAACAGTAGAGATAACCGAAACGCAGGCTGAGTTCGGGGAGATTCCAGGGTGATCTGCGATCGAAGTTCATCCCGTACAACCCGGTGATGAAACTCAAGGGGATGAAGATCGCCGAAATAACCGTTAGCACCTGCATTACTTCGTTCATACGGTTACTGATCGTTGTCGAATAATAGTCCCTCAGGTCAGAACACATGTCGCGATAGATTTCCAGCAGTTCCATCAGTTGAAGGACATGGTCGTAGCAGTCACGGAGAAAAACGCGAGTCTCGTCGCCAATCTGATCTTGCTCTGGACGACACAATTCGTTGATCGCCTCACGATGCGGACGCAAGGCTCGCCGTAGGACCAGAAGTTCATTGCGAAGGTCGTGAAATCGCGACGTAATATTCTTGGGTCGCGACACGCTGATCAAGTCCTCGACTTCTTCAAGGTCGTCGGCGAATCCGTCCAGAACTGGAAAATACGAATCGATGACTGCGTCGATCAGCACGTAGGCCAAGAAGTCCGGACCACGATCGCGTATGTTTCCGGTGTCGTTTTCCAGGCGGCGGGCAACGGGTCCAAAGCAGTCGTTTTGTCGGGCTCGAAACGTCAGGACGAAATGCTTGCCGAGGACCAAGCTGACTTGGTCGGTCTTAAAGTGGTCATCGCGCGAGGCTACTCGAGTGACGACAAAGAGATAGTCTGGATAGGATTCGACCTTCGGACGCTGATGGACGTTGATCACATCTTCGGTGGTCAGAGGATGTAAGCCAAACAGTTCCGCCACGTGCTCGATGACTTCTTTGTCTCTCAACCCAACCACATCGACCCATGTTATTTCGTTTTCATCCATGAGTCGTGGCAGGTTATCAAGGTGAATCGAGTCCATCACGTGGCTAGGCGAGTAGACAACGATGCGAACATCAGTCGGTGCTGCGTCTGAAACGTGGTTTGTTGCGGTGTTTTCTTGGCATGTTCGTCCAACTATCAGATTCTGATCGGTCGTAGCGCACCCATCTTAGGCGGCATTCTACGCCGTGCCAAATGTGGTCGCGGGCTCCGAAGCAAGATCAGCCGCTGGGCACTAGCCCACGGTTCTCGACTTGGCAGGAACCGGACGCTAGCGGGTGCCGGCTGATTCTCGGTTGAGGCGGCGATTTCCCATGCGCCATTGGCACAGATTGATTGGTCCGTATACAGTAGGCGAACACGTACCGTCGCTCGTCTTTCGTTGTCCCGTCAGAAATTCAGCCTTGACCTCGCAACTACCTCAATCTGGTTCCAACGCAACATTCGATTCGTCGGTTGCCGACCGAGATCCCGATCGCTTTGCATTTGGAAAAAACTGGGTCGCTTTTCTCCAACGCGTCGACGAGTCGACGATTGCTCGGGCGGTTCAGTCACTGACCGAAATGCTCGACGTGTCCGATCTGACGGGAAAGCGATTTCTTGACATTGGGTCGGGGAGCGGGCTTTTTAGCCTGGCCGCTCATCGCCTCGGAGCGTCGGTCGTTTCTCTCGACTTGGATACAGACTCGGTGCAATGTACCGAGGAACTGCGGCGACGGTTTGGCTCATCGAATCGTTGGTCCATTCATACAGGATCTGCTCTGGACCGCGACACGCTGGCCGAACTGGGAGTATTCGACGTTGTCTACTCGTGGGGTGTCTTGCACCACACGGGAAGAATGTGGGACGCGCTGGGGAACGCCGGGGACTGCGTTGTTGACAAGGGGACATTGTTCATCGCAATCTATAACGACCAAGGGCGAACGAGTCGCCGTTGGACAGCGATCAAGAAACTGTACAACCGTCTTCCATCGGCTCTTAGGTTTCTTGTGTTGTGGCCGGCCCTGCTGCGGATTTGGGGTCCGACCACCGTTCGCGACCTGCTGCGAGGACGTGCAGGTCAGACCTGGCGAGAATATCCAGAAAAAAACCGGGGAATGAGCGTTTGGCGGGATGTGGTCGATTGGGTCGGTGGCTATCCATTTGAAGTTGCCAGGCCCGACGAGATTACCGAGTTCTTTGGCGAGCGACTGTTTCGATTGAAAAGTGTGCGAACCTGTGGTCGAGGTCGCGGTTGTAATGAATTCGTGTTCACTGCGGATAAATAACTGCCCGGGCGATCGCCACGAAACAGCTCCCTGCACTTCGATGTACGACGGGCGTCGATGCCAAATGATGGCCCGTCGTACACTTGCTTATCGGCTACACCGCGGTCATCATGCTCTCTTCGATACGGGCAAGTGCCACCATCAATTGGTTCCACTCGGTCACGACATCAAACATATCGAATTTGGCGTTCTCGGCCGATTCAAAGCCCAGTTCGCTCAGGCTTATTTCATCACCCAATACATCGTGACCACAACGTAACGCGGACTGCCGTTTCTGTGACGCGGTTAAACTGTCGTCATCATACAGAGGCAGGATTTGCTGCATCGCTTTGTGGACGGCCCAGAGGGCCGCTTTGCGTGCATCGTCGGCTTGAATGACCATACGTAACGTGCCGGATTGAACATAAAATTTTGCCATTTGAGAATTCCTTTTCCATTTCATGTGAACTGCTTTTCGTACCGCATCCGTGATTGAACTCGCCGGAGTCTCGCCACTTCCGATGTTGGCTTTCGTCCGCCAATAGGTATATCGCAGAGTGGTGGACACCTTTGGTCACAACTCTGTCCATTACGGAGAAAAATCCTGAAAGTTCGTTGCTACTATCGCTCTGGAGCCGTTTTTTTCGGAACCTGTTCGGTAAGTTACCCATGTTTCCAGGAACTGGTGAGAAGAGGTAAAATCGGCAATTACGTCGGCGAATCGACGGGACCGATGACGGTGGAGTCATCGCCGATCAACTTTGCAAAATAGGAGCCGATGCGATGATCGTGGGCGTACCCAAGGAAGTGAAGGGCGACGAGTACCGCGTCGCGCTATTGCCGGTCGGCGTCGAGGAGTTGGTGCGAGCGAAACACAAGGTCATCGTTGAAGCCGGTGCCGGATTGGGATCCGGGATAGCCGA
>DUDC01000335.1:46645-55685 GCA_012959465.1 Planctomycetaceae bacterium | reverse complement strand
TGCACCTTTTCCGAAGCGAGTGCCAGCGGTTTCTCTTCTTGGCCTAGGTGGACTGCACCGCTGTCCTGTTCTTGCTCGGATCGTTGATCAATAAATCGTCCCAGCCAACCGCTGGACCGCGTCTGGTTCTTGCGCTGACAAGTATGCCAAATATCCATCGACTCGAAGTGCGAGCGGTTCGGATTGGCGTACCCCACGTTTTGAATGATCGACAGTTTGTCAGCCTCAAGAATCTCGGCAATTCCCAACATCGATGGGTGAAAACCCAGATCATCGTTAACGGCGAGCACTTCGTCCTTTCCAATCGCCAGTGTCGGTCGGTTTGAACGATAGACATCGTTTCCGTAGGGAATGACTGTGTTCAGTCCGTCGTTCCCACCCGATAACTGGATAACGACCAAGATCCGATCGTCGTTGCTCTCTTCTTGGCCCCACGCCGCTCGACAAAGGAACTCGGGTGCAGTCGCGCCCAAAGAAACGACCGATGTACCCACAGCCGTCCTGAGAAAATCGCGTCGATGACTCATTGTCATAGTCTCCCTTTGTCCATCAGCGGCTAATTTCGCCGCGTTGTCTGTTTCCGATGGGACCACATTTCCCAATAGAGTTGCTAGTTGAGTTGAAATTCTGGGAGAGTCGCAATGGCGCTCACCGTAATTCGCAATCGCTCCTCAACGGAATCCTTGCTGGTCTTAAGCACTTGAATCAACTGTTTTTGCACACCGTCAGGAACGGGAACGGCCATCAGCTGTTCCAATAGCCAATGCAGCTGTTCAGCAGGCTTCTGAGCGCCCTTCTGCTTTAACGTTTCCTCAAGACTGCCGGCTGCGAATTTCGTCTTCTCTTCGCGAAGCAACAGTTCCACCAAATTCGCTCGTCCCAGCAGTGTCGACGAATTGATCCAAGCTCGGCCACCAAGCCAACCCTTGACGCTCGGTGGTCGAAACAGTCCCTGGCCCAGATTGTAAAGCCGGTCGCTTAAAGCGACTAAATCGACCGTCATGTCCAAGGAGTGCAGTAGACCAACGGCCAATTCAACGGGAGAGCGGACCTTGCGACCTACGACCTGATCACTGTAGAAGATGTTCGACGAGATCAGCTTGTGCAACATTCCCTTGAATGACATGTTCTCATTCCGCAGAGTGTCGACAAGCGGCATGAGAAACTCGATTGGAGGTACGGGTTCATCAGCAAGAAGGAATGTGACGATCTTCTTCGCCAAGAATTTTGGGCAGGAGTGATGGTCGACGACCCAACCGACCGCCTCGTCATCGGCGAACATACTCGTCTTGCCCAACACTTTTTTCGTGTTGCCATCATGTTGGTATTTGTTGAACCGGAACCGGTCTCCTTTGATCTCCCAACCGGTAAAGCAACGAGCCAGCTCCTGTACGTCCAATTCGGAATAATTGCCTTCACCCAAACAAAACAGCTCCATCAACTCTCGGGCGTAGTTTTCGTTTGGATGTCGCTTTCTGTTGGACACGCTGTCCAAGTAGATGAGCATGGCTGGATCGTGCGAGATGCCACGCGCCATCGCATAGAAGTCACCTGTGGCATACTTGTAGAGCAGGTCATTTTGCTCGACCATCAACAGGGTTTCTTTGACCTTGTCGATACTGGAAGCGAAGTGTCCATGCCAAAAGAGAGTCATCTTCTCTCGAAACGGATCGGGAGACTGACGCATGCGGTACAGCCACCAGGCGGCGGCCTGCTTCGTGTCACCAGTTCCCAAGACGAGTCTGCGGAGACCCGCAGAGGATTTCTCGAATTCCACCACCGTCACCGCGTCGGGGAACAGTCGGTCAGCTGCTTCGGGAGATGTTAATTCGGCGAATTCTTGCTGTCGATCTGACGGCACGCCGAACCCGGTCCTGCGCAGCAGATGAGCAGCTCCGCGTAGGCCGATCTTACGGTCTCGAAACTCCGAGTCACTCCAGGCCCAGGCAGGATCAATATCTTGAAACCAACTCACCTCTTCCCCTCCTCGACGTCACGCACGTATTTTTACTGTTTCGCCTGGTCGCTGGTTCCCTCGCTCGACCCGGATACCTCAAGCTGAAGTTTGACGCGAATCAGGTCATCATCGGTAACAAGTCGCAGCTCGGCCCCGCGGATCGCCGAGACGATGGTTAGGATGATGTTGATTTCCTGTTCAGCTTGTTCTCGAGTGTGTCCTTCGTTGAGCATGTTCTGCCCAATCAGCGACTCAAGGTTCTGTTTCAGGATCGCCCCGATCTGTTCACCATCGGCGTAGATGTCCGTGTTACTGGCGGTGGTTTGCACTGCTTTAGCCGTTGCCAATTCCTTGGCCAGTGCCTTTGAGCTGGAGATCACAAAACGATCTCCCCGGAATGCAACCGATGGCGAGAAATTAAACTGGATGGGCGCCTCATCGACTCGTTGATCGTCCTTTCCCTTGATCGGAAGGAAACTAGAGGTCAGCAATGAAGTATCATCGTCCTCTTGAATATCAAAGTTGAGTTGCATGTTTCCTTCCATGGCACCGACGACATTCAAGAACCCCACAAAACTCAAGAAGACTCGCCGCAACTCTGGCTTCATTGTTTTGACATCGCGGAGAGTGCCTACCAACGCAAAGGCCGGCAGTTTGATGGTGGGTTTCAGGGGAAATTCTTCAAAGTCTTGACCGGATACAATCAACTGAACCTGCGGCCTCAGCGTGGAGAGAATGTCATCTCCAAAGTCCTTACCACCAAAAAATGTCGCGAGCGTTGCGTCCGCTTGGGCAAGACCGTCCGCGGCCTTTTCCGTCATCAGGTCGCTGTATCGCAGCCACGCTTGCGAGATATCGCGGTAGGCTGCCATCGATGCCAGATGACGTTTCGTCTGCAGACGCAGGGGGGCTTCTCCCTTGCCCTGTTTTCCAAAAAAGTGTTGCCGTGATTCGCCCGACCATTTCGCGTCAAACGGGGCGGCTACTTCCCAGGCTAGTTTTCGTCCTTCGATCTTGATGCTGCTGGTCGCATAAGGTGTGTTACGGATAACATCCAAAATTCCACCGAAGAGAATCTCCGCTAGGATATTGTCGGTATACTTGAGCTGGTCAGGAGGATTCTTTGGACGTATCTTCTCGGCGTCAACGAACGCCCAAGCCAAGTTCTCACCTGCGTTGGCCTTAGCCTGCTTAAATCTCTTGTTGTCCGCCAGCGTCGCGTCGGCACCATCCAAGAAACGATCGATCACCTGGTGGCACGTCTTTTCGTGCTGGGTCACAATCAGCCAGTCGCCGACGTAACCCAGCCAGGCTTCGCCCACTTGATACGTCGTCAAGTCACGGTAGTTGGATTCCTTGATCGGATCGGAATTGCCGCTTCTCTTGGCCTGCGTGCGGACGATGTTCATCACCTTCTCGCGCGCCTGATCGAGCCATTCGCCCGACTTGGCTTTCACCAACAAAACGGGATTCCCGTTCGCTTCAACCGCTCCGTACACACCACCCGCGGTAAAGTCCTGAGTAAACTCTCGCCACGTCGTGTTCAGTCCAATTTCCGCAAGCGTCAACACAACCAGCCCTTGCTTGAATTGATTGCTTTGCAATGCTGCCTTTAGAGCGGGGACTTCCTGAATTCGTTTTCCAAATTCTCTGTCCAACAAATGCGCAATCAACGAATCCGTCTCTGTCAGTTCGATGTATGCAACTACGTTCGCAGACATCAACGACGAAGCTGTCCGCTCTTCGTCAGCGAATAAGGCTGATGTGAAAGTCGCAAAGAGACAGACAACGGCGAGAACAACAACACCACCAAAGGAGGATCTTGTTGTCGACATGGGACGGGGTCTCCTGGGGAAAGGGCCTTACCGGTATATACGGGTTACCCGAACAGTACGAAGCTTGTTTCGCAGCAAGTACAAGTGGCCCCGCAAATCATTTGCGGCGCAGAAACCCGACCAAATCCCGCACTTGCTCATTACTTAGTGTATCGAACAATCCGTCGGGCATCAGAGAAAGTTTGGTCTTGCGTACCCGTTGTAACTCGGACCGGTCGAGCACCATTTCTTTCTCGGGCGTCCGGATCTGCACGGTGGGGCCGCCGGAATCGATGACGACGCCACTGAAAACGCGTCCATCGACCGTCTCGATAGTGGACATGCGGTAGTTTGCGGCCAAAACGGCGCTCGGATCGATCACATTTTCCAAGATGTAGTCAATGTTGTCGCGATTCGAACCGGTCAGGTCAGGTGCGACAAGGCCACCTTTGCCATGAATTCTGTGACACGTAGCACACGTCTTCTCGAACAACGTTCGGCCGGCTTCCAGATCGGCCTTTGCTAGAATCTCCGCACTCAATTTCCCACGCCACGTATTTATCAACTTCCGTTTTGATTCCGATGTCTCGCGGATTTGTCCCCAATGTTCATCAAGTGCAGCGTTAATCGCTGGATCGTTAAATCCGCGAAGCTGACGCGCTTGAAACGCCGACACAAATTCAGGTGCCACTTTCCCACTAGCCATCGCCTCGGCCAGCTGACCCGCGGACTTTTTTCGAGAGGCAAGCGTGTTTACAGCGGCTAGCCGAGCGGTGCGGTCGAATAATCGCCAGCGATCCAGTATCCGAGAAGCGGATTTCGGATGGTCGAAACTAGCTAGCCCTGCGACTGCGGTCGTTGCCAGGGCTCGATCGTTAATCAGCTTGAACAACACGTCGCCCGTCCCCTCCACGCCGTTCTCGATCAATACCTGCAATGCTCGATTGCGTTCATCCGTTGATTTGGCTCCGTCGCCGGCAACCTTCAACAAGTGTTGCATCGTGACACCGTCGCCGAAGACAACTTGCAGGCCGGCAATCAAATCTCGCAATGGCTGGCTATTGGACGAACGCGTCGCGTCGGCGAACTGCGACCAACCGGATGGCGCCGCCACCTTGCGTCGACCGCGCAGCGCTTGCTGGACGCCATCGAGTAAAACTTGCTGTTTTGCATCGCCAGTCCGATAAATCGCAGTAAACAACTTGTCTCGTGTTTTCAGGTCGTCACTCCAATTCTCACACAATCGTCTGGCGACAAACCTTGCTAACCGCGGGTGCGGGACCGTGACTGCTGTGTCAATCGCCGAATCGGCATTGCCAACCACCGTCGGTTCCATGCCGTACCAGATCAAGAGCTGCAATTTGTCATCCATCCAACTCATTTCACAACGCGCCAATGTGGACGCCAATTGCCATCGCTGCGAATCTGGCAACTGTTGAGATACCGATGCAACATAGCTGGCAACGAGGCCCGACATCGGTTGCTGAGCCATCGCTCGAAGGCGGTCAAAGGCGTCGCCGCCAATTGGGCCGCGGTCTGCCAGTGAACGGATCGCCCAGACGACCATGTGCTCGTCCGCGTCACTCAACAATGCAACCAACTCACTTTCGTTAAGATGCCCTATCAGATTGAGTAACCATAGACCACGGAGACGAATGGCGGTTGTTGATCCCGAGCGGAGTAGCTGCCGCAACGCACCTAGTTCCGCATCACCGAACTCCACCGACAAGTGCCGCTCGTGTAGCAGGCGACGCGAGTGGCGAACGTACCATTCGTTCGGATGCTGCTGTAAAGCAATCAACTCTGTATTCGAATAGCCAGCCAGGCCGTTGGACGGAAGGGTCGCCCGCTTCCAGTTGGCCGTATGAACAATTTTGTAGATGCGGCCACTAGTTCGATGCACACCGTCGCGGTCGTGGCATTCGCCAAGGTCGCTCCAGTCCGACACAAACACGCCACCGTCGGGACCGTAATTCAAATCGACACCGCGAAACCACGGCTGATTCGCCATCAGCATGTCGGACGCACGCTTGGCCACGTAGCTTGAAGATGATCGTTCGAGCAGATTCTGATTAACGCGGCGACCATGTGTGTTACACATGAAGATGGAGCCGCGGTATTTGGCTGGCCAGTTATCGCCCAAGTAAATCATGCCGCCGCAGTGCGAATGGCCACCACCCAGTTCGCCATGTGGACCTTTTCCGTCTCGCGAGTCCGTCCAGGACTCGCCGTTGTCCCAGTGGTAATGGTCCGCCGTTTGCGGCATCAACTCGTAGAGATACGGATTGAAGTCGACGCCGAACATTCGCTGAAAATGCGCCCCGGGCACCACGTGCCAGAGGTGACCGATCACGTTGTTGGTAAAGAAGAACTCGCCGTGTTCATCGTAGTCCATTCCCCATGAATTCGTCGTTCCGTTAGTGACCACCTCGAACTTCTTCATGCTCGGATGGTATCGCCAGATGCAACAGTTTAGTGTCGTGCGGACATCCTGCGGCGTCCCCGGCGCTCCGACATACGATGTGGCAGTAATGCCGTGGCGGCCATACAGCCAACCGTCCGGACCCCAACGCAATCCGTTGACAATATTGTGTCCGATGTCCTGCACATTGAAGCCATCGAGCAGCGTTTCCCGATACCCATCCGGCTTGTCGTCACCGTCACGGTCGGGAATACGTTGCAAACGACCGTTGTTGAGGATCCAAATATAGCCGTAACCGAGCGTGACACTGGTCAGGCTCGTCCCTTGATCCCAAAACACAAATCGCTTGTCGAATCGTCCGTCCTGATCGGTATCCTCAAGGACGACCAATCGGTCGCGCATGTTGGAATCGTAAGCGCGACTTGTGTAGGTGTAGCATTCGGCAACCCAGAGTCGTCCACGGTCGTCGATGTCGAACGCGATGGGTTGCCGCACGTCGGGTTCGCCAGCAAACAGTGTTACCTTGAATCCGTCGGGCACACTAATCGCACCGGCTGCTTCCAACGGACTGGGTGGTTCTTCTCCCGGCTCTTGTGTATTGACGATGGTCGGAAACTCATCGGCGGATCCAACATCCAAGAGAAATAACAACACTCCACTCACAGCAAACAGATTTGACAAGTAAAGAACGACCCAAGTAGTCCGACGCCTTCGTGTCACAGGTGAAACTCCTTGGAATCTTCGACTCGGGGGGACGTTTGTATGAGGGAAGCAATTATTGTAGCACGCGTGGCATTTGCCTACCGGCTGGCCCAAGCGAGACGATTTTATGGTGTACTGCTCGAAATTCTGTCACGACCATTCACTGGCGGCGTCAATTTCGGCTCCGCTCCCACTGCCTCGCCACGTGGCCTAAAATGGCGCGTTCGTTGACACCTCCTCCCAGGTACTTTCTTCGTGAGTTGTAATGCAACCGGAACAAGATTGCGTACGTCTAATCAACATTACCCGGTCATTTCCGGGTGTCGTTGCGGTAGACGATGTCTGTCTGGAGTTGCATGGGGGTCAGGTGTACGCATTAGTTGGTAGCAATGGCGCCGGAAAGAGCACCCTGATCAACATTCTGTCCGGGCTGTTAAAACCCGATTCAGGGAACATTCAAATTGACGGGAAAGACGTCGAATTCCATTCTCCCCGCGTGGCTCAGAATTTTGGCATTGTCACGGTGCACCAGGAGGGAGAGTTTTTCTCGACGCTGTCGATCGCCGAGAATATGGCTCTAGCGACGGAGTATCCAGTCAACCGTTGCGGACTCATACAGTTCCGGCGCATGAACCAACAAGCAGAGAAGCACTTTTGCTTAGCGCAATGGACCGAGCCTCCCCAACCTCGTGATTCGGCGAGCGTTATGAGCATCGCTCAACGCCAAATGCTACAGACTGCTGCTGCGATCGCGAGCCGACCGAGGATTCTGGTGTTGGACGAACCGACAAGCGCGTTGAGCCAGAGTGAATGTGATTGGCTGTTTGGCCAGATCGAACGACTGAAACAGCGTGGCACGGCCATTCTCTACGTCTCACATCGCCTGAACGAAGTTCGCCGGATCGCAGACCACGTGATGGTGATGCGGGACGGACGGCACGTTTGGACACGTCCCGCGGCAGATCTTTCCCGTGATGCCATGGTTCGTGGCATTGCCGGAGACCAGCCAGAGTCGCCAACATCCCCAAGCCGGCAACAAGGTCAGCCGAAAGTGGCGATGGCCAATTCGGACAGTCCCGTTCTAGTTGTTGATGGCCTGTCCGATTCAGTTCATGAAGAGAGAGCGGTCTCCCTTTCGATCCAGCCCGGTGAAGTCGTCGGCGTTTACGGCCTGATCGGGTCGGGCCGCACAGAATTCGCTCAAACGTTGTTCGGCATTCGCAAACGAAAACGAGGACGCGTGTACCTTAATGGACAAGAGGTCTCAATTCGCTCACCACGTGAGGCAGTAAAGGCCGGAATCGCCTACGTACCGGAAGATCGACTCTGTGAAGGTGTTTTTTCAGGCCGTTCTGTTCGAGCGAATGGTGTGATTGCCACGCTGGTAAAATGGTCGATCGCTGGGATTGTACGCCGGTCTCAGGAAGATCTCACCGCTGATCAGATTGTCCGTGACTTCGACATCCGTTGTCTCAGCACGTCGCAAACCATGGGCACCTTGTCGGGCGGAAACCAACAAAAAGTAGTCTTGGGAAGATGGCTGCTGACGGCACCTAAAGTACTCATTCTCGATGAGCCGACACGTGGCGTTGACGTCCGGGCAAGGGAAGAAATACACTCATCCATCAAACATCTTACGGAACAAGGGACAGCGGTACTCTTGATCAGTTCCGAACTCTTGGAGGTCACTGACTACTGCGATCGAGTCGTTGTGTTTCGCGGCGGAAGCAATGTTGCTGAGTTCGACCCGCGAGTCACGTCGATCGAGCCGATCGCCGACGCTGCGTTTCCAACATCCGAATCGAAAGAGGACGTATCGCGGCCTCCGCACGTGGCAACCCATCCACTTGCTAAACGACTGAGTCAGTTGCGAAGTCGAAGTGCCAGCGGAGACATAGTATTGGCACTTTGCGTCTCGGTCCTGATTGTGCTGTTAGAGGCCTCGAGTAGTGGATTCAGTTTATTGAGTTTGGCGTCAGCAGCCTCGGTCTGGACCCTGCTCAGCTTGGCTGCAATGTGTGTGATTCTCGTCGGAGGGATCGACATTTCCATCGGTTCGGTATTGGCTTTGGCCGCGGTCGTTGCGTCACCCGGTTGGTCACGTGGACCGTCCACGTACGTCGAGGTGGCGTGTGTGTGTGTGTG
>DUDC01000335.1:45507-46635 GCA_012959465.1 Planctomycetaceae bacterium | reverse complement strand
CCTACCTGGGAGTCGATTCATGTCGCCGTTTCCGCTGCCATTGCCACTGGCACAGCAGCCGGTCTTCTCAACGCTTGGATCGCGCTCGCGGGCCGAGTTCACCCGATCGTAGTGACTCTGGGCACCATGACGATCTATCGCGGGGTCGTCGTCCTTATGTTGGGCCGCAACGCAATGACAGCGTTACCGCGAGAGTTTGGATTCCTCGCCATGCACTCCGGGTCGGGATTTCGATTCGGCGTGGTGCTCGCCGGCCTGATCGCTTTCGCGTGTTACGTCTGGCTCACCCACACGCCTCACGGCCGCCAACTCTACGCCGTTGGATCCAATTCGGTCGCCGCGCGGATGATGGGGATCTCGAAGCGACGAACTTGGCTAATTGCATTCGGTGTGTCCGGCGCACTTGCCGGAATGGCCGGCGTCCTGCAATTGGCCACCAGTATGCAGATGCAGGGCCGCTTGGGGCAGGGCTGGGAGCTGGTGGCGATCGCGGCGGCTGTAATCGGCGGTGTCTCAATCTCTGGCGGACGCGGCACCGTGATTGGCGTTGTTCTTGGGACCACGCTATTGCGACTCACCAATAGCGTTTTGGTTCACTGGGGAATCCCTGACGACCGCGTCGACCTAATGGTGGGAGGCTTGATCCTGTTGGCGGTGGTGCTAGATCTCTGCTGGAAGGGGCGACGCCAGTGAACCGTGAGACTGAAAGTCCCAGCAATGCCGGAACGACCCACATCGTGTGGCGATACAACACGTTGCCCTGGTTGTTGCTTCTAGTCTCGGTCGCCCTTGTATGCACACAGGTGGAAAGACCCCGTCTGCTGCTCAACGTCTGGGTACCCTGGGCTGAAGTCGGCTGCATGGCACTGATCATGACACCCATCGTGTTGGTTGGGGGTATCGATCTCTCCGTCGGCGCGATCGTTGCGCTCTGCGGGATCGTCATGGGCGTACTGATCCAAGATTTCGGATGGACTGCCACCGCGGCGACAATCGCCGCACTATCGACTGGCACCGCTGCCGGCGCACTGAACGGCACGTTGATCACTATGGGCATCTCGCCACTGGTTACGACATTGGCAACCATGGCCTTTTTCCGCGGACTCGCCATGACCATCTCGTCTGCCG
>DUDC01000335.1:0-45497 GCA_012959465.1 Planctomycetaceae bacterium | reverse complement strand
TTCTCGAGCAATCCATCCAGTTCGGAATTCCAACTCAGTTCTTTCTCCTCGCCATCGTCTTGATCGCCAGCGGAGGGATCGTCCATTTCACGGTGTTCGGTCGCTGGCTGTACGCGATCGGCGACAATCGAATCGCTGCCCGCTTCGCCGCTGTGCCAGTTCGTCGAGTCGACCTCTGCCTTTACACCGCATGCGGTGTCGTTGCCGCTTTAGTTGCCATCCTGAACGCGATGAGGCACAATGTCGCGATACCGAATGCTCATGTGGGCATGGAGTTGCAGGCGATCGCTTGTATTGTCGTCGGTGGAACCCTGATCACCGGCGGACACGGGAGCATCCTGCGAACCCTGCTTGGCTTGGCGATCATCTCCAATCTCGATATCGCGTTGGGGTTTCTTAGTAGTCGTGTGCAATTTGTAAACTCCGAATCCCGGTTGATTGTCATCGGCACGCTATTGATTGCTGTCGCCGTTTGGACCGAACGCACTCAAGGAGCACCAGAGTCATGAGACGAACCCGCTGCCAGTTCATCCTGGGAATGTCCATTCTGTGGATCGTTTGCGGAGCGGCTGGGTGCAAGAGTCGGAACGCCGACGGCCCACTTCGAATCGGCATGATGCCGAAGCTTGTCGGAATTGGATATTTTGATGCGGCCGAGACGGGCGCACGCGAAGCCGCTGCCGAATTGGGTGTCGCGTTGATCTATGACGGACCGGTGGACGCTCGCAATGAAGATCAGATTCGGATGCTGGACACCTGGGTTGCACAGGGTGTGGACGTGGTGGCCGTAGCACCCAACGATCCGGATGGAATATCGCGAACCCTGAAGTCGGCGGCAGATGCCGGTGTGTCGGTCTTAAGCTGGGATACGGACGCGAATCCCAGTGCTTCTCAGCGACAGGTCTTTGTCAATCAGGCAGAGAATCAACGCATTGCTGAAGCGATGGTCGACGTCATGGTGGAAGGTCTGACAGCACGTGGAGTTGGTATTGCTGGCGAATACTTGATTGTCAGTGGTACGCCAACGGCCTCAAATCAGAACACATGGATGGAAATCATGAGGACTTACATCGCGAAAAAGCACCCGGAAATCAAGTTGCTCCAACACCTCACGCCCGGTGAAGATCAGCAGAAAGCTCAAGAACAAACGGTGGCCGCACTCAACGAATACGGAGATTTGAAAGGAATCTGGGGTATCACTTCGGTGGCATTGCCAGCCGCGGCGAAGGCAGTTGCGGATGCCGGAAAAACAGACCAAGTTTACGTGACTGGCCTTAGTGTCCCCAGCCTAATGCGTGATTTTGTGCACGACGACGTCGTCGAAAAGTTCGTATTGTGGGATGTCGTTGATTTGGGCTATCTGACCGTACACGTTGCCAAGAGACTCAACGACGGCAACCTCTCCGTTGGAACTCACGATTTCGGGCGACTCAAAAACATCGAGGTCCGTGAGGACCAAGTGATTCTCGGACCACCGTTGATCTTCGACAAGTCGAACATCGACGACTACGACTTCTAGTGGGCAATTTGCCTTGCTCGTCCGACCGTGAATCAGCCGCTGGGCGCTAGCCCACGGTTCCTACTCGCCAGCCAAAAAGTGGATCATGCTGTTGAGCATCCTGGAAGAACTGGACGCTAGCGCGTGCCGGCTGATACCGCACTCAACGCCTATTTCGAGCCAATCTGTACAACCTCAGGATTTCTTCCCGCAATTTCTCATCTTTGGTGGCTGCGGCAAGCTGTTGTAATGCGGGTTCGGCGAAACGGCCTCGGCGATTCAGCACGGCGGGAATCTCGTCGGAAGGTTCTTCAGCTTTCATCCCCTCGCGAATCACCGCGATGAACGTTGCCTCGTCTTCTGGCGGCTGGTTATACGAAGGTGGTTTTTCACGGCGACGATGAGATCCGCAGCCTTGGGGAACAAGCGGTGCTTCCTTTATTGGCTTACTTGAAGTCGCCACAATTCAAGAATCAGAAACCGCAGCGAAGACGAGCGGCAAGTCTGACAAGTGACCTGGCACCGATGTGGGCCATTGGCGATCTCATCGGGATGTTGTCTGACGACGATGCCGAAGTGGCAGCCATCTGTAGCCGAGCGCTCGTCCGACTTGCCGGCACGAACTTGGGCGAACCCGTCGAGCAGTGGCAGGACGATCTAGAGCGACGACTCGCGGTGCAGCAGCGTTGGCGGGAATGGTGGCAGCTGCGGGAGGCCAAGATGCCCAAACATCCACTGCGGGGCGTCAATAACCAAGCCGTAGAGATCCAAGGCCTCAAGAACCAAGGCGTGAAGCAGTAGGTGCGCCGCTGATCAGAATCCGCCGAAACCGCCGAAAGCTGCCTTCTTCTCTTCTCCAGCAACCGTCTTTCGGACGAAGTTGACTGTCGGCGGCAGGCCCTTCACTGATTGCGTGCGGAGATATTCAGCGACATAACGCTTTTTTTCTCGAATTTCGGGGACCTTAAAATTGTCGCCCTTCTGCAGGACTGGCCGCGTATCGGGCATGCTTCCGAAGTCACGAGTGCCGGCGGCCTGGCACGGAATCCAATATCCATTCCCGTAGTCGTCTTGTAAGTAGAACTCCGGATAACAGTGATTCGGTACCCAGACCGTGCGTGCCGGGATTCCGTTGATTCGGCAGAGAGCGATAAACAGAGAAGTCAATTCCTCACAGTCGCCTGTCTTGTCTTTCAAGGCCGCTGCGGCACCCTTGAGTTTTCCATTCTTGTACTCAATGTTGTCGCGGACCCAATCGTACATCGCGGCAACTTGATTCCAAACAGGAGTCGTTTCTGGCAGATCACGGTATATTTCGCGAGCCAATAATTTGATCTCTCGATTTCGCGTTTCAATGAACGGACTTGACGTGAGAAACTTTCGCACCGCAGTGGGCATTTTTTTAGGCTTGATAAACAACAATCCGTTCTTGGGGGCGAGGATCTGTTTGCGGCGTACCTCGACCGTAACGAGAGCGTGAGCGGTTCGGCCGGCCGCCAATTGCGGAATGGTCACCACCATCTGCTTGACGCCGTTCTCTAACGTGCGGTAACTCAAACTACGGATTTCCGGAGAGACGTCCTCTTCCAATATCACTACCTGCTGTTCTGGCCAATCCGTGGGGATTGGAGCCGTAGCGAAAATCCCACGACAGTGCCCGTTAGCCCGAATCTTGATTCCGACTTGCCAGCGTTGCACATTCTCTTCACCAAATTGAATACCGTTCTCGGCTGGACGAGATCCTTTTCCCTGACCAAACGTCGTGCCCTGACCCAGAGTGCGAGCAGGCTCGACGACGAGGAAAACGGCGGCCAACACGACGACGACGAAACAATGCAGGAAACGATCAAATGGGCTCATCAGATGTGTCTCTCGATAGTTGCAAACCGCCCACTCAATCACTGGGCGAATGTTCTTAGGGCGAACGTCGCAAACTAGCCGTTTGCGGCGTGTGTGTCGATTCATACCAAGCCCACCACTTGGTTTCGTCGTACCCGAAGTTCATCCCTGTTACCGCGATTAACGCGTCCCGAACTTCTACGTTGGAACGCGTTCTTTCGATGACCTGTTGTCCGCCACCGGATGTCAGACCGTTGCCTCCACCGTTTGAAAACCCAGCCTGGATGTTCCCGCCGCTGGGAAGGACATACTTGTGTTTCGTGTTGAGTGCCACGATGAGAGCAGGGACGGCGGATGCATCCTTGAGTGGTGCAAGTGCCTTACCCGCGCGGCGAACAATTACGTTGCTTTTGCTTTTTAGCCCAGCAGTCAGAGCGCGAGCGGCCCACATGCTGCCACTGTCCCCAACTAACTCGGTCGCGTACTCGTGAACATCGATCTTCTTCTCCACCAGAGCTTGTTTGACCAATGTCGACATCGCGGGTGGAGTCCCAATCTCGGCAAGGACCCGCATGTACACTTTTCGCAACGGGTCTTTAGTGCCTTTCTCAGCCAACTCCGAAAGACACTTGACGGCGAAAGGATCGCGAATCGCTTTTAGCTCGGCCAGCGCCGCTGGCGCTTTGTCGGACTTGCGAAGAATGATCTTCTTCAACAATCTGATTTTTTGATTCCACTCGTTTTGCTTCTCTTCCATTTGCTCCTTTTCTCGCTCGATCGCCAAGTCCTGTGCGACCCACCATTTTCCCTTGTGGCGGACAAATCCATTTTGCCGTCGGGAAATGTCGACTCGAATCCACTCGCCATTGAGTCGACCGAAACCGAGCCCTCGACGCGCGACTTCGCTCTCCGGGTCGATTCGAATCACCTGAAGAAAATGATGATCACGTTGGAAGGAAAGGCCACGTACTTTGCATTCACGGGCCATCGCCAAGTGCCCTTCAACCGTGTCAGGAGTCTTGGGAAGCCACGCTTCGTACCACAATTCGGCCTCCGACTTAGTGACTTCTCCGACAACTTGTTCAGCAGCCAACGTCAGGACGGCGCCACTTGTCGATTTGATGATATAGAACCGCTTCCCATCCTTCTCCTCGATGCCAACTCGCTCCCCTTCGATGCGTCCACCGTTGAACAACTCGAAAACTTCCGCAGAAGCGGATCCGTGATGACCGAACAGGGCCGCCGCGGCCAAAATGAGCGAGGGTAACGTCAAACTTAGAAATCGATAGGCTGGGTACATTTTAAGCTGCCTGGTAAATTCCAATCCCCTGACCGGCCGTGCATTCGCACACCATTAGTATACGCGGAGCTTGTCCTGAACCGCAAAAAAGTGAGGCGAATGCGCCGATGCCCGATTGGCCTTTCCCAACAGGACTCCCGTTATTTTCGTTACATTTCGGACAAAGTCGCGTTTGCAGCGAATAGAGTCTGTAAATATCGGTGTGTTGGCTATTTGGGTGTTGGCCAGACCACCGTAGAATGGGTAGTTTGGAGGTAATTGTTCGCAAATTTACTGTCCTTGGATTTTACTCTACCCCGCCTGGAGGGTGGTTTTCCGGATGCACCTGACCGCGCATGTTCTGACCCTGCTGGCCAAGCTATTCAGCGGTGCCTCCGTGCGCTGGGTGGATTGCCAACCAGACGCCTGTCAACGGGTGTATTTTGCCAATCACACGAGCCATTTGGATGCCGTGGTCTTGTGGTCGAGCTTGCCACGTCACGTCCGCGCTGTAACCCGTCCTGTTGCCGCCAAAGATTATTGGGAGAAGAATGCTCTTCGTCGGCACGTGGCTTGGTCGCTAAACACCCTGCTGATCGATCGAAAGAACATCAAAGTTCACCAGAGCCCAGTCGACTTGATGCTGAGAGAAGTCGCAGACAAGCACTCGCTGATCATTTTTCCTGAGGGTGGTCGCAGCAACACGGGTGAAATGGGCGAGTTCAAAAGCGGCCTCTACTACATTGGCAAAAAACGACCAGATCTGGAACTGGTTCCAGTCTATATCGACAACTTAAACCGAGTGTTGCCCCGCGGTGAGTTCCTACCGGTTCCACTGCTTAGTAGTATCACGATTGGTCCTCCGATGTGGCTCGAAGCGGGCGAGCCAAAGAAAGCGTTTTTGACCCGAGCTCAAAATGCCGTAAAGCGACTGAAAGATATCTAGGATGTGGATCCAAGTCCCCGCCCCCCTACTACTGGCCGTCATGCAATCGCCCACGCGGTGGCTGTTGGGCGTTGTGCTCGGCGTCTTGGCGGTGCTTAGTCTGCTTGGACGGTTCCTGCGGGAGCGTCCCGAGGGAACGGTTAATCCGGCATTGGTCCGCAAGTTCAATCAACGGATGCGAGCTTGGTGGTTGATGACAGCCATCCTTGTCGCGGCCATGTTGCTCGGCCGCAACGGCGCGATGGTCCTATTCTTTTGTCTCTCGTTTTGGGCGCTGCGAGAGTTCATCACAATGACCCCAACCCGCCGCGGAGATCATCGCGCGCTGTTTTGGGTCTTCTTCCTCTGCACGCCGTTGCAGTATGTTCTTGTTGCCATGGGCCAGGAATGGTATGGCGTGTATAGCATCATGATTCCCGTCTACGCCTCGCTGTTCGTCCCGGCGAGGATCACGATTTCGGGCGATCCCAAGAGGTTCCTGGAACGCAGCGCCAAGATCCAGTTTGGTTTGTTGATTTGTGTCTATGCACTCAGCTATGCTCCGGCGTTGCTGACCCTCGAGTTGAAAGTTGATAACGCACCCTGGGATGGCGACTACTCAGGGCTGTTATTCTACTTCTTCCTGATCGTACAGCTGGGCGATCTGCTGCAGTTCGCATGGGACAAATTGGTCGGGAAGACGGTGATTGCCCCGGCCATCAACGCCAGCCGAACTTGGGAGGGGTTTATCGGCGGCGTGTTGAGCATGGCGATCCTGGGAATCACCCTCAAATGGGTGACACCGTTTGGATATGTGGAGGCCGCAGTCCTGTCGGCGACAGTGGCCGTGATGGGATTTTGCGGCGCAATGACAATGTCCGCCATTAAACGCGACCGAGGTGTTACCGACTACGGCACATTAGTCCAAGGTCATGCGGGCCTGCTTGACCGCATCGACTCACTGTGTTTTGCGGCACCCGTCTTTTATCATATGGTTCGATTTCTTTACCACGGTTGAACTACTGGATTCACCGGACGCCAGCCAATGTGTGGCACTGGTTCTGCCCAATCGTGTCCGGTAAAAAATTGAAGGACTCTGGCACTGGAAATACAAGCACGAGGGTGCGATAACACTGGCAGAGTTGGCTCTGCCAGTGTTGCGCAATGTGACGATTCAAATATGACGCGAGTCGGACGTTGGCGGGGCTGGTCACTTTCGGCGAAAGTGACCTACGTACAACTTTTTCGGATGTGAGCAAACAACGATGAATCGTCCAAAGAACGTGCTGGGCAACGAACTACAGGATTGCTCCCACGATCCACTGACAGGATTCTACCGAGACGGATGTTGCCGGACGGGAAGCGATGATTACGGTTTGCACCTGGTCTGTACCCAGGTCACCGAAGCATTTCTCGAGTTCTCCGCCGAACGGGGCAACGATCTCTCGACGCCGCAGCAGTACTTCCCCGGATTGGTACCTGGCGACCGATGGTGTCTCTGCGTCCAACGCTGGCAGGAAGCGCATCAGGCAGGTGTAGCGCCCCCCGTCGTCCTGGAATCAACGCACATTTCAGCGTTGGAGTTTGTCGACCTGGAGGACTTGCAGTCCCACGCTGTCGCCCTCTGATGGCTTGTCGGCGTTGTTATCGAGGCACGTAGAAGACTTCGCAGTTGTCAACGATCCAGGGTGTCGACCAGGTTTTCCCGTTGTCGCCATTGCAGACATTGAAGAAGAACGTCTTGAAACGTTCTGCCCGGTAGCCGTACGGAAAATTCGACGTGATGTGATCCGCGGCAGTTAGATTCTCCAGGCCTGGTTTCCCATAATAGTGGACGCGTCCATCGGGCGTGCACGACATCCCGAAGGTCCACCAGCCGGTCTGAGAGATGACCGGACCCCGATAGTCGCCTCCGCGACTGTTGGCTCGGATTCGAAGGTAAGCCGAATCTTGATCACGATTGCGGTCGGTCTCACTTTCAAACTCAATAAAGAACCCGGGCCAATACGTCTCCGCATCGTTTGACGATCGAGCGAAGAACCCGGTTCCTTTGGTCTTGCGAGCGGTCGTCAGCAATGCGAGTCGAAATGCAAAACTGGGGCCGGTGCGATTTTCCCACTCTTCAATTGGCGGCAGGAAGACGCGTACAACGACGCTGGGAGACTTCGACACCGACATCGACCCGCCCAATCGATAGTTGACGTCGGCGATGTAGTCGTCCTGTTGGAGCTTGAACGTGGGTCTACCTGGGATGCCGGTGTAGAGTGAACGCAAGAGCAGCGCCCCCTCGCTACCCGCGGGACCGTTGGCAGGAGTGGGTACTCGTTTGATCACGTCCGGTTGCCCCCGTTTGACGCCTTCATACCAGCGACCGTTTTTTGACCGACCACCGCTACCACCGCCATACTCGTTGATGTTCTTCGAGCTTTTGGGCAAGTTGAACTTAAACGCCCACTCCGCATCCTCGAAGTCGTCGCCAACTTTCGTCAGTTTGACTCCGGTCCCGGGAACCAATTGCCCGGTTGCGGGAGAAACCCAAATGAATGCGGAAGCCAATGCCAAGATCGTAAATCGGATAGTAAACAGTCTCATCAGCGTCCCCTGGGTTGTAGCTTGACAAGGTTTTTTTAGCGGTTGTGCCGGTTTGCACGGTTTTTCCTGTCAATCGGCCCGCATCGCTGGTGTTCATCGAGAATTCTTTGTCGTACCGCCTGCGGCAATCCGGTAGACTTTTCCGGTTAACGAAACGTTGCCAGTCCGGTAGGTACGGCTGGGACTTCGAACGCGAAATGCCGGATACGTGACTCACGCAAAGGCCAGCAAGTGTCGCTGAAAATTGAACGCCTTGAACGCGGTTATCGGCTCAAAAGCGAGTTGCTGCTCACCCAGCCTCGCGACGAGCTGTTTTCGTTCTTTGCGGATGCGGCAAATCTTGAGTCAATCACACCGAAATATCTCAGTTTCCGCGTCCTGACAGATCGTCCGATCCGAATGACGGAGGGCGCTCTAATTAACTACCGTCTACGACTCCACCACATTCCCTTGCGGTGGAGGACTGAGATCGCGGTTTGGGAGCCACCCGTTCGATTTGTCGACCGCCAACTGGCAGGCCCCTATCGCTGGTGGATTCACGAACATCGGTTTGAAGAGACTGAAAACGGGACACGAGTGATCGACACGGTTGACTATCACACCTGGCTCGCTCCGATCGTACATCCTATCTTTGTACGGAGAGATTTAAGGCGCATATTCGACTATCGAACGAAAGCGTTGCAAGCACTCTTCGGCGAATCGGAACTCGCGTGATGAAGCAGTCCCTTTGGAACCCTGACGAGCAGGAAAGTGAGCAGAGCCGTACCGGGATCATCCTGGTGGACCATGGTTCTCGAATCGACGAAAGTAATCGTCTGCTGGAACAGTTGGCTGCCGCGTGGCAGACGCGACGCGACTCGACAATCATCGAGGCGGCTCATATGGAAATCGCTTCGCCAAGCATCAACGACGCTTTCGTCGCATCGGTCTCACGTGGGGCGACAAAGATCGTCATCAGCCCGTTCTTTCTGTTACCGGGCCGTCATTGGACCACCGATATCCCCCAGTTGGCAGCGCAGGCGGCGCGTGCATATCCGCAGATACCATGGATCCTTGTCGCCCCAATCGCACTGCACGAAATGGTGTTTTCGATCCTCGAAAACCGCATCGAAACCTGCCTCAATCATCAACACGACCACCGTGGTTGCGATGTGTGTGGTGATCAAGACAAATGTCAATGGAACGGATGTGACTAGCTGGCATTCTCTGCCGTGGGCCTCTCGCCGCGGAGCTTTGAAATTGCGGCGATTCCCAGAAATGGACCGATTGCGAGCCCGGCGAAAGCCCATTCCCAACCGACGTAACTACGCAGCACGTCCACGCCTTCAATCGTCACCATCGTGAGTAGGAACCCGAGTGACGTTTGCAGCGTGAGTGCCGTCCCGACGTTTTCAGGTGCCGAGACTTCCGTGACCATTGTGCTGAATTGGGCCGAGTCGGCCACGACAAAAAATCCCCACACGGCCGCCATGATCGCGACGATCCACGGCGGACCGCCAAAGCTGAAACCAATTCCTATCGAGCAGATTCCGCTGACCAGCATGCAGAGGTTAACTAGTTTTTCACGCCCAATCCGATCGGCAACCCAACCGCCCCATAGACAGCCGACGGCGCCGGTGGCAATAGCAAGAAAAGCAGCCAGGCTGGCCGCCCGCACGGTTCCGCCACTGATAAGAAAGCTGGCCATGATGAACTTTGGAATCCAAACCCACATCGCGTAAAGTTCCCACATGTGCCCAAGATATCCGGCAACCGCCAAACGCGTCGGACGGTGTCTTATAACGTTGACGATCAACGCCAAGCGAAACTTGCGCGAGGGGAAAGCGTGCGGGCCGTCGCGGTAGAATGCCAACACGAGCAGACCCGCAAATGCAGCGGCGATGGACGAACTCACGATGACGCCAACGTGGTCGTCAGGCGCTACTGCACTCAACAAATAGGGCATTGCTTTGCCACATGTCAGCGCACCGACAATCGTTCCAATCGCGAAACCACGCGACGACCGATACCAAGTCGCGATCATCTTCATGGCCGGTGGATAGACTCCTGCCAGGAAGAGACCGACTAGGAAGCGACAACTGAGGGCAGCCATGTAGCTATCCACGGCCAGAATCCCCGCATTGGCCGCGGACGCAAGCAGAGCGCAGACGGCAAAATAAAATCGGGACGAGATGATATCTGCCAAGTTGAACAACGCGGCAAAGGCTGTGCCAACAACGAATCCCATTTGCACCGCGGTGGTGAGGCTGGACACCTGATCGTTGGTCAGATTCCAGCCCGCAGCCAACTGCTCTGAGACAGCACTGGCCGTTAACCATAGAGACATGCCGAAGAGTTCAGCGAAACTCAACAAGACCAGAATTCGCCAACGATGGCTACCTTCGTCCATGGGAACGCTTTTTCCGTGTGGATAGGCATCGCCACCGGCGAATGCGCAGATCGACTCGAGTCAAACGATGGATTGTGGACTGCCGATCGGTGTCACGTCAAATCGGCCAGACAACGAATGGAAATTTCTTTTCAATCGTCTTTGGGTCGCTTCGCCCGCAATCCCGCCCCACCGGTTCTCGATGGTAGATTGGATGGTTACATTGGAAGTGTATTTCTCGATGCTGTTTCCTAGAGAATAATGGACGACTGGAGTGGCGCTTCGAAGTTCAGTTTGAAGGAAGAATTGGATGCATGTGACAGAGAACATTGATGGAGTCGAACTAAAACTCTCGCACCCGCACGATTCAAGCGGCGAGTGGATTGGACAGCGCGAGGTACTCACGCAGCTACTCGCTTGCTGGATGGTGGTCGACGAAAGCGACTTCCCGCTTGCTCCACGTTTGACTGGCGCACCAGGAATTGGGAAAACGGCATTGGCAATGGCAGCCGCCCGCGAGCGAAAACAAGATCTGTTCATCTATCAGTGCACCGCGGATACACGTCCCGAAGATCTGTTGGTTACTCCTGTGCTAGCTCAGAATGGCAAAATTGCCTATCACGCGTCGCCTCTAGTAACGGCCATGTTATGTGGTGGTGTCTGCATTTTGGACGAAGGCAATCGCATGAACGAAAAATCATGGGCCAGCCTTGCGCCGTTGTTTGACCACCGCCGCTACGTTGAGTCGATTGTGGCCGGAATCACAATTCCAGCTCACCAAAATTTTCGCGCTGCGGTCACGATGAATGAAGATGAATCGACGTACGAGGTTCCGGATTACATCCTTAGTCGCCTCCAACCCACTCTCCCCCTTGGCTTTCCAAGTAAGACCGACGAACTGGCGATTCTCCAATATCACCTCCCGTTCGCGGAACCCGAAATGTTAGCCATCACCGTTGATTTCCTACAAAAATCGCACGAATTAC
The DNA here is from genome assembly GCA_012959465.1 of Planctomycetaceae bacterium. Classification (GTDB taxonomy): domain Bacteria; phylum Planctomycetota; class Planctomycetia; order Pirellulales; family Pirellulaceae; genus UWMA-0346. The sequence goes on along the minus strand of DUDC01000335.1, from coordinate 34,010 downwards.
AACTCGACTTTTCCCCTCGCGACGGTATTAGCCTGTTGCGTTACGCGATCAAGCGGCTAGCGCAGGAAACCGATCACCCGATCAGTAAAGACCAGGCATGGCGAGAAGCACTTGAACGCTGCCTCGGCGAAGACGCCGTTGATCTCGATGAGCTTGCCAAGCGAAAAAAACGACGGTTGGGTGGCGACGCAGTGCCGTACGGTCTGGGCGACTTCTTTTTTTCGCCCGATGACCCGCTGCATCCAGACCGAGACGATGATGACGACGATGACCTGCTATAGATCGGCCGCAGCAAGTCTGCCGGTTGGGCGGAATAAAAGATGATCAACCCCGCGTTACGCCTTGGTTCTCGATTAACGTTGCTTCCAATTATCCATGGAAGCGGCGACTTCGCGTTGGAAGTTCGCCGTCTTCTTCTCGACAACGATTTTGATGCGCTGGCCGTGCCGCTACCTCCATCGTTTCACGACGTTGTGCTCGACGGTATCGATCGACTGTCAGCGCCCACAATCGCTGTCCAACGCGGATTTCCGCCACTGTACACGCAGTGGACGCCCGAATCGGAAAGTGCAGCAGATCCGGGAGATCCAGCGGCCACTTACGTGCCGATCGATCCCTGTCAGGGGGTCATCGCGGCTTTACGACTGGCGGTTGGAGAACACAAGGCGATCGAGTTCATCGACATGGAGAGCCTCGAGTTCGACTCGCCCGATGCCTTCTTTCCCGATCCCTACGCGTTGAAACACGTGTCCCTGGAACGCTTTGCTGCGGCCGTTCTGCCACACATCGAGCGACCACCGATCGGACAGGAGACGCAACGCATCCAATGGATGGCCCGTCGACTTCGTCAACTTGAAGAGCGATACGAGTCGATCGTCGCTGTGATCTCCATCGTTGACTGGCCGTGGATTCGCGAGGCATACCTCGAGCAGCCGCCGATCGATTTCGAGGAGACGAAGACCGTTGAACCCGATCTATACCAGGTAAACCCCGATTCACTGCTATTCCTGATGGGCGAGTTACCGTTCATCACGGGTCTTTACGAACGTGCTCGTGCTGAATTGGAGGACGATGAGAATCTAACGATCGACGGAATAAAAGAGCTGCTGTTGGCAGCGAGAGAGGGCTACCGTCGCGACCTCGGTCAAAGAGCTCGGCGTATAACAACGCACCACCTTCGCACTTGTTTGAAGTACATCCGCAACCTTTCGCTTATCGAAAAACGTCTATCCCCGGATCTGTTCACGATCGTGATGGCGGCCAAGCAAGTGGCAGGCGATCAATATGCCTTGCATGTGGCAGAGACGGCAAAGGACTATCCGTGCGCGTCGGACGACCGATTAGGTAGCGTTAAGCTGGGAATTGGCCGAGCGAGAATGCCCGATGGCGACCTCGTCTACATGATGAACCGCCTTCCTGGAACGAATGTGGAATGGCGGACGATGCAGTTAAACCCCCGTCCCCGCGACATGGATCGAAAACGGTGGGAAATTCAATGGAATCCGCACTCGCAATGCAGCTACCCGCCAGAAGATGACTTGATCGAGCGATTTCGAGCCCACGTGTTCGAACGAGCTAAGTCCATTGCGGGCCTGGAACTCGCCAAGACCGAAAAGTTCACCAGCAGCATCAAAGATGGAATTGACATCCGCGACACGCTCCGCCATTGGTACGATGGAGACATCTATGTCAAAGAAGTGCGGCCGACGCGGGGCACCATGGACAGCGTCGTAATGCTGTTTGATGCGCCCGCCGATCCTCGCGAATACCCCTGGCGAACGACTTGGTATGCGGAACACGATGAAGAGTCCACCTTGGCGTTCTTTGCCAGCGATTTCAAGTCCAACATGGTCGGTCCAGGCATCGGTTTGGCCATTTACGGAGGTGCACTGTTTTTGTTTCCTCCCGTAGCGATCCCGGACATTTGGTCGGATCCTCGACTCGATTTTACCGAGACGCTGGAGGAGCGAATGCTGGCCGCTGCCTGTTTACATTCTCGTTCGCGACAGATTGCCCTATTGAGTTCACTGCCGCCTGGGGCTGGTTGGCGGAAGTTGGCGAAACGCTTCAAGAAGCACTGGGTCCACTTGCCGTTGGGCCAATTCAGCGATGCAACGATTCAACAGCTTCGGCACTTGCATGTGCTCAACGGAAAAGAAGTTCGAAGCTTCGCCGCCCACTTTATTCGACGAGTGTAAACAGCGTTGCCGATTGGGCATCAGCGGGCCGCCGTCACCGCGTTCCCCCGCCGCCCTTCAGGCCCAAGACCGAGTCTTCGAGCAACGCCAGATCGCCCTCAATCTGTTGCAGCGTTTTCAATTCGAGCGTCTGTTCGCCAAATCGAACGTCGTAGAAACGAGCGACGATTCGGCCAGGGATGGAAGCAACTCCGTCTCGGTCATTCAATTCAAGCAATCGAATTCGAGCCGCCTGCGCAAACTCCAATGGCGTCTGAGATTCGCGGCGAGTTATTCCCAAGTGTTGGATTAGCCGTTCAAGACGAACGTAGAAATCGATCGGCTGGCGATGCCGTGAACTCTGCCCCATCGCCCGCCGCCTCGTCCATCCCCTGCATCGTCGAATCAAGAATCGAATCGCCCGATACAAGAGCACGCCAACCACGGCCAATAACGCTAGCAGACCAGCCTGCGCGACGACTCCGAGCTGTCGAGTTGATCTCCAGGCCGTCGACGTCACAGCCGATAATTTGGTCCACAAGACGCCAGAATTCAGATCTAACAATTCACGACCATACATTGCCGTGCTGCTGGTGGCGAAAGGATCGTAGAAAGCCTCTCGCTGCTTTTCGTGATTCAAGTCCACAACATAATCATTCCAGATGAACTGGGCATAGTCGACCCATTGATCAATTGCCGTACGGTGCACGTCTGCCTCGGTGGCCGTTGATGGGGTGGGATCAAGACGCAGCCAACCTCCCGATCGTCCCACGAAATATTTCGTAAATGTGTTGCCAGGCACCTCGGAACGCGTCAAATAACACTCGACCCAGGCGTGTGCGTCGCGTTCGTAGAATTGAAAGTACTTGCCCACTTGGTTGTACTCTCCACCACGGTACCCAACCACCACACGCGCAGGTATCCCTTGACTGCGAAGCATCAACGCCAATCCGCTGGCAAAATACTCGCAGTGACCTGTCCGATGATTCACCATGAAATCTTCGACAGGATCCAGATTCTCATCGCGTTGAACGGCAGAAAAATCAAGCGTATATTCGAATTCGTCGCTTCGGAAGAAGTTCTGCATTTCACGGGCGACTCGAAACTTGTTACTTGGATCATCCACATTCGCAGTGAGTTCGTCAGCGATGCGAATCAGACCCGCTAATTTGGATCGGTTAATAGCCAGAAGTGACGCAATATGTCGGGGGTGCAATCGTCCGGCCGTGCGAGAGCTTGGCCACTCCTCGTAGGCGGGTACAACGACCGATTGGACACCGTTGCGAAAAGCCGTTGTCGCCACCGAATATCGGTTGGGCAAATATCCTTCTGAATTGTCGGCGAATAAACGACTGAAGAGTCGCTGTCGTGAGTAAGACCAACGCAGAGTGTCGCTCGAGTCGGCCCGCGACGATCGAACAAACGGAAAGACACCAAACCGCGTATTGTCTCGTGACGCCTCCAATGCGACTTCCAATCGCACGTTTTCGCTCTCATCATCATCTCTGCTACGGTGAGGACGCAAACGCATCGAGTGCAATTCTCGCCAGCGGTATCCAGTCCACGCGGTCTCCCCTTGATGCGTCCCGTAGTACAGCAGCGGCCTTCCGAAGATGTAGACATCGCCAAAGATAGAATAGGGTTGGCCGGTTTCGTCATCGATAAAGGCCACGCGCATGGCCAGCCGATCACTCTCCAGAATCTTGCCCATTTCAGAAAACGTGATCCGCTCCGTGAAACCCACCGTTTGGTCAGATCGAACACCTCGCCCTTGCCTCCATTGGTCTTGAGCGGAACGGGGGATTGAGTAAAAGTAAACCACCGCAAAGACAAACGTCACCATCATCAGCGACAGAGTCGGGCGAATCGTCGACCAGCCGAGCACACTACCTTCGTCGCGATCCGCTATTCTAGGTTGGTAGGCAATGATCGATCGCTCGGCTAACAGATCCGTCGAACCGAGACTGCGAGCCATCGACAATTCGTCGTCGCCGATCTCGGCTCGCGTCTTCGCCATTCCTTCCTCGCGATAAAGGTATAGCGATTGCATCGCAAAGAACGCGACGATCGTATAAACCAACAGCAATAAGCCGAAGACGATTCCAACGTTCAAGACTGCAGCGACAACAACCGCCAAGAGACTGAAAACGGCCAGACTTCCATAGACTCGTTCCGCCTTCTTTTGGAACAGCGTCAACGAAGACCAAGCCATCAAGAGATTGCCAATCGTATGCAGTTGTCGAGTGCTCGAATCGACTTCGAATTGACTGTAGAAAAATACAATCGCACCCAACGACGATAGCGCGACCACAATCCGGGGCAACTGAATGTAGTTCAATCGATCGGTAAAAAAATGAGTCAAGACGACGCACGGCACGACAACGAACGTCAAAATCCATTGACCCTGAGCCACATCGAGCATGACCGCGCTCAATGCGACAAGTAGCCCAATCGTACCTTGGACGGATCGTTCGGTTCGACTGCTAGACATCGTTATCCCACCGGAAGTACTTGCGCCATTGGTCGCTTGAACAGTCGATCCACGTTGAACGTGCCAGCGTGGCCAGACTATCTGAATTGTCGCTGGCAGCCGAATGAAATGCCTCAGTGGCCTCTGTTTTTGAACGGGAGCTGATGATCACTAAGTGCGTACGCGATCGGACGTCCCGTTGTGCGGCGGCCAAGAGTCGCAAGAACGGTTGGTTGTTGTTGGACTCTCCTGCTGCCGCGAGACGCTCGAGCAGCTTATTGGCGAAAATACGACTGTTGGTGTGTGTCTCGAAGTCTGCCTGGCCGTCTGCGACACCAAAGGTAATCTCCTGGGAGCCTTCGTGAGACAAGTCGACGACAACCGTAGCGGCAAAACTGATTGCTCGTTCCACGTCCTGCCAGCCCTTACCCGTACCGACCCAAGGGTCGATCAACAGGGCGAAGTCCGGCTTGTTTTGACGCTCAAACTGTCGCACGGCGAGCCGTCCTCGTCTGGCTGTCGTTCGCCAGTGAATCCATCGACGATTGTCTCCAGCCTGCCAATCCCGCAGGGCATAGTAGTCCCCATCGGCGTATCCGCGCCGTGCAGAGGCGTACTGAACTCCTGGATTCTCGCTTTCCATTAGTCGATGCCAGGGCGGAAGAAGCCTGCCAATCTGTGGGTACACCAACAGTGAGTCCGAGACTCGGAACGTTCGCATGACTCGCAGCAGTCCCAACGGGAACAGAGTTGAGATTCGGAGTGGGCCGAAATCGTATCGGCCGCGTTGACCGAACTGCACTCGGTACTTCGGTGTGCAACTGGATTGCGGGTTAAGAGTAGGGACGATGCATGTGCTGCGTCCCTTCACGCGTTGGCGTTGATCAGTACCTGACTCGTGTCGAGTCAACTGGTCGTCAATCACTAGCATCCACGAGGTTGTACGACGGCGGTTGTTGTTGACCTCGACAGTTACCAACGCTGGTTGTCCAGAAAATATCCGCTTGGGAAGCAATCTGCGAACCGCCGTCATGCGGAGAGACAGGACACCACATCGCCAACTGAATAACATCGGAGCAGCCATCATTCCGCCCAAAACAACCAACAAGTTGATTTGGCGAAGGGCGGCACCACCCAAAATGAACAGAGTGAATGCTAGGTAATACCAGCCTTCCCGTGTCAACCTCGCTCGGGGTCCACTTACCAATGAACGCCTCCTGAAAGATCTCGTGCCACGGACTGGAACTATATCATCCTTACGACGGCGCAACGATTCGGTCGAGTATCCCGGTGATAACTTCTTCCGATAGGACGCGCCGGCTGTCACCTTCTGAAAAACCGTGAGGCAGAATGCGATGAGCGAATACCGGCACGGCCAAGTGTTTTATGTCGTCGGGTGTGACGTATTCCCGGCCGGCCAACAACGCCCAGGCTTGGCTGGCCCGATATATGGCTAACGCCCCTCGCGTGCTAACACCCAGTCGCAGCTCATCGCTGTTACGCGTTGCTTCCACTAGATCCAAGACGTAGTCATTAATCGAATCCTCGACTTCAACCTGGCGGACCCGATCCTGAAGTTCCATAATATCGTCAACCGTCACCACCGGCGTCAGTTGTTCGACGGGTTCACCGTCGCGATGGCTAATTAACACCGTTAGTTCATTTTCTCTTGACGGATAGCCGATCGACAAGCGAATCAAGAACCGGTCCAACTGGCTCTCCGGAAGAACGTACGTCCCTTCGAATTCATAGGGATTCTGTGTAGCAATCACTAGAAAGGGTTGAGGTAGACTGTGCGTCTCACCATCCATCGACACCTGGCTATCGCTCATCCCCTCCAGCAAAGCACTTTGCGTTCGTGGCGGGGCACGATTGATCTCGTCGGCCAATACGACGTTGGCAAACAAAGGCCCGGGAGTAAAAGTGAATACGCCAGATTTTGAATTGTAAATAACGTTGCCGACAATATCACTCGGCAACAAGTCCGGTGTGAATTGAATCCGCGAAAACTCGCCCCGGATGCTCTTCGCCAACGCCTTGGCAACCAGCGTCTTTCCAACGCCTGGGATATCTTCGAGCAAGATATGTTCGCCAATATAAATACAATATAGATCGATATAGTTAGCCAGCCAGCCAGCATTGCCATGAGGCAAAGTCGTATGACTTCGGGTTTTCCGACGATAACCGTTTGAAGATGTTCTTCTAAACGGGAGAACTTACTGGAGACATCGATCGACATATGGGCGTCTCGACGCCGTTCAAGGCGCCGTATTTGATCTACGGTTTCTCGCAAAGATGCGAATCAAAGACAAGACTCTCTCTTCTGCAGTATCAACTCTAATCATTCTAGTCTCACTTGTCGCGTGATTCCTGTCACCAGCCTCTTGATCGTTAGAGCCCAGAGAAGTTAGTTTAGAGTCTAGGGTCTCGACATGGCGTGTCACGCGGGCATGTCGGCCGGTAACAACTGAGAAACAGGCACTCCACAGGCACCCCATGTCAAAGTCCTCGGCCGATCCTGCAACAGCCAAACGTTGGCCGATGGTGATCTCCTTTGATTCGGACGTCCCGATTCCTGAATTGCCCCAGCAGGTGCCTCAGGCGACGTTTCCTCGCAGACTGGCCGTGCGAGGCCCCGTCTTGCTTGATGGACAAGCGTTGATCTGTCCGTGTCCGGACTGCGGGGCACCGATGGCCGTGCGATCCTGGCTGCTGTTGGCGGAATGCTGGCGCTGTGGAACACGGATCGAGATTTCCGATGAGTGGTTGAACGACCACGTCACGTCCACGGCGGAACACGCGGCGCCGACAACGGTGATCCCTCCAGCACCCCCCATAAGAGCGGAAATGTCCGCACCTCGGCCACCGGCACCGCCCCCGACGCCTCCGCCGCCGCCCGATCGTCCACAACCAGCTGTTGAGTCATGGTCATACGCCACGATTATTCGGCGGCTCTTTCGGGATACACCCGCCTGGATCATCAGCCTGCTGCTACACCTGATCGCCTTGACGATTTTGGGATTGCTCAGCTTGGCCGATCACGACTCGCTGTTTATTACTTTGTCCACGCTCATCAGTCGGGCGGACTCGGAGGGTGCCCGACTCGACAATCCGTATCCCAAGCTACCTGTTGAGTTCGACATGCCGCTGCCGGACGACATCGACTTGAGTAACCCGGAAGACCGCGAGGATGCCATACTCGCGAAGAAAGACGCCCACGAGCTGCAAGAGGATCCGAACTCATCAGACCCTCAACAGGCCGACCTTACGACCGTTCGCCGCCAGATCAACACGCCTGGTGACATGCGATTGTCACTGACGGCTAGAGACCCGCGTGTTCGTTCAGAACTTGTGAGCAAAGAGGGCGGCACGACCATGACCGAAGCGTCTGTGGCCCGTGGTCTGCGCTGGCTGGCCAAACAGCAAGAGTCTAACGGCTCCTGGCAACTGCACGGTTTTGATGGTGGAGCCAAGATCCATAGTCCCACATCGGCAACGGGCATGGCATTGTTGGCGTTCCTCGGTGCCGGACAGACTCATTTGCACGGCAAGTACCGCAACGAGGTAGCTCAGGGTCTCGCCTGGCTGCTGAACGCTCAGGCAGATGACGGCGGGCTACGTGGTCGGTCAGACTCTCAAGCCGCCATGTACGCTCATGGACAAGCATCCATCGCGCTCTGCGAAGCGTTCCTGATGACCGGGGATGACAAGCTTCGCGAGCCCTGCCAAAAAGCGATCGACTTTATCGTTGCGGCTCAGTACGACGACGGGGGTTGGCGATACGGCCCACACAATCCAGCTCGCCCGGTCGAAGGAGACACCAGCGTCCTAGGTTGGCAATTGATGGCGCTTCAAAGCGCTCGTGCAGCTCGGCTGCAGGTGCCGCCGGAGACGCTCGAATTGGCGGGTCAATTCCTGGACGGAGCGGGGTCGGACGATGGATCACGATACGCGTATCTTGCCAGTCGTCCTTATCCGAGCCCCACAATGACTGCCGAGGCACTCCTATGTCGGATTTACCTCGGTTGGGACCACAACCAAATCGGCTTGAGTGAGGGCGTTCGCTACCTCTCCCAGAAAAATCGCCCGGAAGTAAACTCACCCAACATCTACTACTGGTACTACGCGACGCAGGTCATGCACCATTATGGGGGAAGACCGTGGGATGCATGGAATGAAAGGATGCGTGAGATCCTGGTTCGCACCCAACGGGTTCGAGGAAGCAACGCCGGCAGTTGGGACCCCAAAGGACCCCACGCAGACAGTGGCGGACGACTCTACTTCACAGCACTAGCGGTCTGCACGCTTGAAGTTTATTACCGTCATCTACCGTTGTTCCGGCCGATCGATCTCGACGAAAATAAATAGAGCATTCGGCGACAATGCAGGTCTGGTGAACAGCACTTACTTCTTTGGCTCTACCGGCGGTGGATCGTCATCGTCTGCACCGCTGCTAGCGGGTTCGTCTGTGGATTCACCCGCATTCAATATCATGTCCGAAGGTGGATTTTTGGTGTCAATTGGTCCCGTGGAATCAAGCCACTCCAATGGATCGACAAACGACGGTTGTTCCTCGCCCAAGTGCGTCAACGTCATCTTATAGCTCTGCATTTGCTTTAGTAGTTCATCTCGAGTATCGCCCGACTTGAGTTGAGGAAACCGTGCGATCACTTGAAGCCACATTTTCCAGCTTTCTTCAAACTGCTCTCGGGCAAGTTCAAGTTCCGCCTCGTTGAAGTGCTTCATTCCCTTGTAGCCGTGCTCCCGCGCCTTGGCGGCCTCCATCGTCTGTTCGACGATGCAGCGGGTTCGCCAGTAGTCGAAGTTTACGATTTGTCGATAGGAGCGAACTCGTCGCGACAATTGCAGTTTTCGATTCAAACGACGAACGATCTGTTCCACATCGTCGCGTTTTGATTCCGGCGCCTGGCTTGCCAATTGAGTATGACTTACGGAGAGCTTCTGACCGACCAGGTGGCGTGTATACCAGTCCTCGGCAGAAAACTCACTCTGTTTGTCCTCGGGTGTATTCCAAATCGCCAATTCTCTTTCTGAAAGATCTTCCTTGCGACGTTTGATGATACGATCCTTCACGCCGGGCACCAAAGATTCGAGATGTTCCTGAATCTCGTTGATCCGACGCCGATTTTCATCAGCGAGATTCAATTTGATTGTCATTCCCCAAGACGTTGGGATCGGATGATCAGCATAGACTTCCCACTCTTTTCCTGCTCGCGCCCATGCATTTTGAGCCACTTCCCCGAAATGTCCTTCATCTTCAATCGCATCGGCGTAATTCATCCGCGACTTCGCGGGATCGGCATGAAAAACGAGCGGGCTTTTCTTGCGAATGGACTTTCCAAGCGAGTCAACGGCGCGCACGGCCTGTAGGTACCAGAGTCGTCCCACCAACCAGTTGTCTGGTTTCCGGTTATGGCGACCACTTGCATCTTGGCTGTCCATGTCGTGCTCGAAGTCTCTCATTGCCTTTCTCAAAACGTCGTGATAATCCTGATCGTTTCGGAAGAGTTCCCGAAACTCGACGTGTTCATCGGCTATTCCTATCTTCTGGCCAATAAACCATCCGGTATAGTGGAGCAAACGGGGCTCGTCATGGTTGTAGCGGTTTCCAATACAGAGGAAGTCGATTCCTTTCTTGACCCAAGTGTAGCGATGTCGGTAATCGTCGAAGTCGACCGAAACGTTGTAGGTCAGATTGTGACTTTGGAATTCCCAGACGCCCAGGAAATTCGGTTGCAGGCGAATAATCTGCTGAACGGTTGCGGATAGGGCATCCCAGTTTTTTCGGCGCTGATACTTCATCGCCTTGTTCCACAGAAAGTTGGCCGCCGGGCCACGAAGGCCAAGCGTTGCCAGCTTCATCGATTCACTGGTCGGATCAATCTCGCCAAGCTCGGCTTGTGATAGTTGATTTTCCATTCTCAACAGCGCCAGTTGCCCACCACCTTCTGGCGTTCGATCTTCACTGTAACTGGCTGGCTGACCAAGCCAGTACAAGGGAAGCATCAGCACAGCAATCGCCGACAGATAGACGACCTTGCGAATGATCGGAGAATTCTGATTCACGCCGCGATCTCCCGTGTCTTCAGGCAAAAATAGCTAATGACGATAAGGACCGAGCAGCAAGCTGCCGTCGTCAAACACTGCTGCGCCAGTAGCGAATTATCAACGTTGAAACCTTGTGCGACAAACACCGAGTTATTAAGTCGACCCAAGTTGGGAAGTCCATTGGCAACCGCATACATCACCGCCATCAAACCGATATCGACGAACTGCACAATATTCGTCAGCCACGGCATGGCGTCCAGGTCAATCATCACATTCTGTTGGCTGGGGATGCGGATGATCGACTCGAGTGGTCCACCACCATGAGCCACTCCTTCAAGCTCATGTTCCCGCATTACGATCCCTCTCAGGAAACTCAGCACATTGTTTTTATCCAACACCCCGCCGAATACTTGATCGATAAAGCCTCGGCAGAGCCCCAACACGATCACTCCGGACGAAACCATCATAGCAACTGGGCCGCTGAGGAGTGTGCTAAACGTGACCCCAAGGGTTGTCACGATGAGCATTTGCAACCAAATGCCCATGAAGCCCTTAATGAAATTTGACCAAAACGGCTGGTCCGCAGCTCGCAAGTAGACATCTCGTTGGGCCGCGCCAAAATACTGCCCTCGCTCAGAGCACTGGATAACGACGCGTAGCTTGCCGTCGGAAACCAGTTCATCAAACAGGTCGATCTCATCGATCTCTCCGGTCTTTCGATTCCGAGCTCCGATTTTTCGCGGGATGAACTTCTTGTCCACGACGAATTCTGTGGCGTTAAAGTGGATTGGCGAAGACTGAACGTACTCGGAATTCGGATCGATGTTCACCAGTGAGATCGTACCCAAAATGCCTCGCGTGATGGTCCCCTTGTGGGTTCGGAACACGCTGATGTTCAGCTCGAACGGCAGGCCGTCAGGAAAGTCCTTCGCCTTGACGTCCGGAAAATCGAATTCGAAGCGTCCCAACGACCCGCCTTCGATATAGCCGCGATAGCCCCATTCCTCGCCGACGTTAATTCCTTCCTTCGACGGCTTCCCATCCCTCGCAAAAAAGCTCAGCTCACCAAACATGGGAACTCGGGCGAGGAGTTGATCCTCGGGTCCAGAGATGATTACGCGTGCGTCTTCACCATCTCCGGTAACTTGCACCGTGTGAACGTGTCCCATCGCCAAATCGGTCTGACCTTCAATGACCGACTCGCCGTCAATTGTTTTACGTTCCAACCGAATCGAATGGCGGTGATGGTGATCGAATGTGGTTTGGCCCTGCCAAAACCCGTCCGTTTCGATGTCCTGCAGGATGATGTTCAAGTCAGACGACAATGTGTGCGTATGGTGAAGTCCGCGGACCACAAAGGCGAGACTCGCGAGACACATCACCAGAATTAATAGACTTCCAATGCCGGCAAATCCGAGAATACGGCCCATGACGATCTCATTGGGACGAACAGGTTTAGTGACAACCGTGTAGATCGTTCTATTTTTGATATCGTCGGGCAGACTAAACGTGCTCAAGAACAACGATAAACCCAGCACTAGATAACTGGTCGCCGTCATCACGAACGCAATGTGCAGTTTCCCAGGATGCTCACTTCCCTGGTCTAGAAACCACTGCGCATAAAGCAACACGATAAAAAAGACGACAAGGGAAACCCAAACACGTCGCCGCATTGCTTCTTTGGCCGCCAACCTCGCAATGGCAATCACCCGCCTCGGGGACGTGGCAATAAAGTCTGGAATGGCGGCGGCACCCGTTTGACCAACAATGTAGAAGGCCTCAATGGGACCGTGCCGTATCGCGCAGAAAACGTAGGAGAGAAACGCAGCCAGCAAAGCGCCGATCAGAACGGTGATGCCGAAGCTGAGTAAGGCGATGCCCACCCAGTCACCGAACGGAGTGATTTCAAAATCAAGGGTCATAATATTTGTCGGTCACAGGAATGGACTATCGGATCAATAACATGACGCTTTTGGATCTACTACCGACCCGATGCTCGACGGCCCGGTCGTTCTTCACTCTCCCGAACAATTTTCAAGAACAACTCTTCTAGCGTCGTACGTGGATTCTCGATCGACAATAATGAACCGCCATGTTTCTCTATTACCGCTAGGATCTCCTCTTCCGCTTCCTTGGAAAGCCCGTCGGCCCGGATTTGAGTCGAATCCTGGACGGTCAACAAGGTATCGACCCGGCCCAGCTCTTTTAGCTCACCCTGGTGAAGGATCGCGATTCGGTCACACACGTCTTGCACGTCGGCCAGCAAATGGCTGCACATCAGGATCGTTTTGCCTTCATCACGCAGCCGTAGGATCATGTCCTTCATTTCGCGAGTACCGATCGGGTCCAACCCTGTCGTCGGCTCGTCTAACAGAATCAAATCGGGATCGTTGATCAGTGCGGATGCCAATCCAACGCGGCGCGTCATGCCTTTGGAGTACTCACGCAGCTGACGTCGGCGAGCGTTATTTAGTCCAACCATGGTCAGCAATTCGTCGATCCGTTCCTTCCGCTTTGCTGCCGACATATCGAATAAGCGACCGTAAAAGTCCAATGTCTCGTCGGCATTCAGGAATCGGTACAGATAGGACTCTTCCGGCAGGTAGCCAATCCGCTCCTTGTTGCTGACATCAGTAGCATCTTTGCCAAACACCAAGGCGTGGCCACTGGTTGGGAACAACAGCCCCAACAATAACTTGATCGTTGTCGATTTACCGGATCCATTGGGGCCGAGCAGTCCAAATATCTCGCCTTTGCGGACCTCCAAGTCGAGAGCCTTGAGGGCACGCACCTTTTGGCGGCCCCAAAAATCTCGATAGACTTTGCTCAGATTTCGTGTTTCGAGAATTACCTCGGAGGTTTCGGGCGTGCCCTTAACCTCAGGTTGGGTCGCTGCTTCCATCAATGACTCCACAGGAGCGGGACGTTCGGAGAAGTTGGATTAGATCAAGAGACCGTTCTGACGAAGCGCACTTCGCTGTTGTGAGTACGCTTGAGAGAAGGGTCCGGTTCGTGAAACTTTCAATTTCCTGGTTCTAGAGCTGGAGACCACGCCATTCTGGAGACAAGGTGGTCTCTGTGGGATCGACGTCGGCAAATCGACTCGATTCTGGACCGGGAAAGATTACTATAAACCGAGTGTGACAGAGTGGCAAGCATTCATCTGTTTGTACGGATTGTGCCGATTTTTCCGGCAAATTATGTCCAAATTCGCCGGTCCGTCGACGCCACGATCGCCATTCGTGTTTTCCCCAGATGTCGATACGAGACAACAAGGGCCTTGTCGTGACCCTCCTTCGGAACACATTTTGACCGCTCGCATTCAGGCTAAAAGCGACCGGGAATTTGTTCTTTGGCAGATCCACCGCTTTTGTCTAGGATTCGATGCCTTAAACCAAGGCGTCAAACCAAGGCATCGATCGGAAACGTTGTCCGAGGCCAATGGCCGGAACAGTCGTCGAACACCTGACAGGGTTTCTGGCCTGTCGCAATGGGCCTGCTGGTAGTTTTATTTGGCTCGGCTGCCTAAAATGCCCGAGCCGACCCTCTATCCAACGGATCAACCATGTCGTCGACTGCCTTGACGAAAACTGGCCAGGAAATCTTCTTCAATCGAATCGACTACGAACGATCGATAACGATGCCGTACCAATCGCCGGAACTCAAGTTTCAGCGGATGACGGAACTGCTCGAGCGGCTCGGTAATCCACAACTTCAATTGCGTATTATTCATGTCGCTGGAACGAAAGGCAAAGGGTCGACTTGTCATTTCGTTGAGTCGATTTTGCGGGAGGCAGGCTACCGTACAGGCCTGTACACATCACCTCACTTGGAATATCTGGGTGAGCGATTTCGCATCGACAACCGCATTGCCAGCGACGAGGACTTGCAGGAACAAATCACCATCCTGCGGCCAATCGTTGAACAGATGGACTCCGATGGCCAGCCGCCGACGTTCTTCGAATTGTCGACAGCCCTAGCATTTAACTACTTTCGTCAAAACGCGGTCGATTTCGTCATCCTCGAAGTGGGCTTGGGCGGCCGGTTGGATTCAACGAACGTCTGTAGTCCATTGATTACGGCCATCACCTCGATCAGTCTTGATCACACGGCCCAGTTGGGCGAGACACTGCCCCAGATCGCCGCTGAAAAAGCTGGTATCGTCAAAACGCAGCGCCCCGTATTTACCAGTGTTCGCAATTCGCCAGCTCTCGATGTGATCCGTCAAACGGCGGTGAAGAATTCCGCTCCCCTGCACGTTCTGGGGGAAGATTTCGAGATCGACTACGCCGGAACGCGTCATTTTGCGTCGCGTACAAAAAACGACTCGCCCTTTAACGTTCGAATGCTGGGGAAGAATGGTTGGTGCAACGAGGACCTGCAGCTCTCACTTCCCGGCGATCACCAACGCACCAATGCCGCTCTAGCCGTGGCGATTTGCCATCACATTGATCAGTTGGGCTGGCGGTTGACGGCCGACCAGATACGAAATGGGCTGCGGACGGCACGAGTACCGGCGCGAATCGAGGTGTTTTCAGAAACACCGCTCATCGTCGTTGACGTCGCACACAACGAAGCGTCCGTCCACGAACTGGTTTCGTGCCTTCACGAAATGACCAACCAACGCATGCTAGACGGAGGATTCCGTTCGCGGCGACGATTGTTGTTTAGTTGCAGCAAGGACAAGGACATCGAAGCGATGATGCGTCGTGCCGCTAGTTACTTCGACGAAATTGCGTTGACGTGCTTTCTTTTGAACCCTCGCGCCGCCAAACTGCAAAATCTGCGACGCGTGGCCAATCGCTTTTTTGCGGCCGACAACGTCACAGTGTACGAATCGCCAGAAGCTGCCTGGCAGGCGACGTGGCCGATTACCCAAGAACATGACGTCCTGTGCATTGCCGGGTCGTTCTTCATTGCTGGCGAGCTGCTTCCGTCCGTTCGGAAAGCCGTATCAGACAAAATACCTTTCCAAGCAAGTCCAAGTGGCAGCGAGGAACGTGGATGTTAGTTCGCAACACTATTGTTATTTCTATTGCCGCCGTTGTCTCGGTTGTTTGTCATGCGACGGCACAACGCAATCACTACGCATCGCTCGTTGCCGAGGGCATGAGAATCGTCTCAGCCTTTTCGCTTAAAGAGGTCCCACCTCGACAACTCTACGAAGACGCAATGAACGGGATGGCCCAAGGTCTTGATCCCTATTCAAACTATATCGGGAAAGAGCATTTCGCCACGTTTCAGGAAAGTCTGGACCAGGAGTTTGGTGGCATCGGCATCATCGTCGAGATCAATGCCGAAACCAAACGGCTTACCGTTCTCAGCCCGGTGGTCGGTACTCCCGCCTACGAAGCCGGCATTCAATCGGGGGACGTGATTATGTCCATCGGTCGGCAAAGCACGGAGGGAATGTTGATGCCCGAAGCCGTCAAGCTCATGCGAGGTAGGCCCGGGTCGCAGGCCAGACTCCATGTGAAGACACCGAAAGACGATGTACTCCAACAATTCACAGTGGCCCGCGCTGTCATTCCTGTTGAGTCGGTCAAAGGTGACGGCCGAAACCCAAACGACAAGTGGAACTTTACGCTGACAGATCGGCCGGGATTTGGCTACATCCGTGTCGAGTCATTCGGTGAACATACTGCGATTGAACTGACGACCGCGTTAAGTTTCATTCGCAAAAAAGGGGTTTCTGGCGTGATCATCGATCTCCGTGATAACTCCGGAGGCCTGTTAGCGGCGGCCGTCGAGATCTCCGATATGTTCATCAACGCTGGTTCAATTGTCAGCACTCGGGGCCGCAATGATGTGATCCTCACCGAACATGACGCCAAAGCGGCGGTCAAAATCCCGATCACACTGCCTTTGGTCTTGCTGATCAATCAACGCTCGGCATCCGCAAGTGAGATTGTGGCCGCGTGCTTACAAGATCATAAGCGCGCCACGGTCATCGGCGAACGTAGTTGGGGAAAAGGAACGGTTCAAAATGTCTTTGAATTTGAAAACGGTCTCAGTGCGTTAAAACTCACGACTGCCAGCTATTGGCGCCCGAGCGGCGTCAACATTCATCGTGATCGTGAAGATACGGTCGACGATATCTGGGGAGTGAGCCCCTCTCCGGAGATGACGGTCCCGTTGGACGATGAACAGTTGACGGCGATCTCGGTCCATCGAAAGCTACGGGATGTCGTCCCACGGCGTGACGGACAGGTAGTGAATCGGCCCGCCCAACCGACCCTTCTGGAAATCGACCCGCAGATCCGCAAAGCCGTCGAGTTCCTGGAACAACCGAACGCACCGGCGGAGTTGTAGTTTCCCAATCTTGATAGCGGTGAGGGTCTATTCGATGAACGGCCGACCACGCCTCTTGCTCCTGCTCGCATTGTGGCTGCCCTACTCTCTCTCCAACAGTCCGATATTCGCTGAGGAAATTGACAGCTGGTATCAGTGGCGAGGTCCGTTGGCCACCGGTGCTTCGAACACGGCGAAGCCGCCAATTGAGTGGGATGAAAAAACAAATATTCAATGGAAAGTCCCACTTCCTGGTCATGGAAATTCGAGTCCGGTCGTCTGGGGAAAGCAGATTTTTCTCACCACGGCCATTGCGATCGGGCAGCCGTTTGAGCCGAGGCTTGATAACCGGCCCGGTTCTCACGACAATTCGCCCGTTACACACAAATTTCAATTCGACGTACTCTCCGTCGATCGCGACACGGGCCGGATCCGCTGGCAAACGAAAGTCCATACCGCGATCCCTCACGAAGGCGGACACTACACCGGTAGCCTGGCTTCGGCATCCGCGACGACCGATGGCGAACGCGTTTACGCCTTTTTCGGATCCAACGGTCTCTTTTGTCTCGATATGGACGGCAAGGTCCTCTGGTCTAAGCAGCTGGGGAAAATGCATACGCGTCACGGTCACGGCGAAGGTGCATCACCAGCGTTGTCGGGTGATTCACTAGTTGTGAATTGGGATCACGAAGAGAATTCGTTTGTTGTCGTCTTCGACACACGGACGGGAAAAGAAAAATGGCGAGTCCCACGCGATGAAGTGACAAGTTGGGCGACCCCGATCGTTGTCCAACATGAGGGCCGGAAGCTGGTTGTCATCAGCGGCACTCGGCGGATTACCGCCTACGACCTCGAAGACGGTCGTATCATTTGGGAGTGCGGGGGCATGAGCCGCAACATCGTCTCCTCCCCAGTTGCGACCGAGGATCTGGTAATCGCTGGAAGCAGCTATGAGACCCAGTCCATTCTTGCCATCAGATTGGATGGAGCCCGTGGTGATGTTAGCAATTCCAAGCAAGTCGTATGGCGGCGGTATCAACGCACACCATACGTTCCCTCGCCGCTGCTCTATCGCGGCGCACTCTACTACCTTAGACACTACCAGAGCATCCTGACGAAGCTGGATGCAAAGACGGGCGAAGAACCGTTGGGCCCGTTCCGCCTCGACGGCATCCGCAACATCTATGCTTCGCCAGTTGCCGCCGACGGACGCGTCTACATCACCGATCGGTTCGGCGCGACAATTGTCCTTCGCCACTCGGAAACACCGGAAGTGCTGGCAACCAATATTCTCAATGACCGCTTCAACGCCAGTGCCGCATTGGTCGGCAACCAGTTGATTCTGCGCGGCGAACGATTCCTCTATTGCATTGCCGAGGCCGAGTGAGCCGAACTCGCTACGTCGGGATCTTGTCCAAACGCGTGATTTCAAGAACCCGAGGCAGCGTCTGCGGCTCAAATGCCGGCCAAAACTTGCGTGCGGCCACTCTGGACATCACAATAATGCGACCCCCCGAAATGTCAGTTTCTGCGAACTAGAAATACTCGTGAGCTCACCATGAAAAAAACGCTACTTTGTCAGGCGACGTGCATCTTGTTGTCAATCGGGCTTTCGGCGCGGTGTGCAGAAAAAGAGATACCGGAAGGATTCACACCCATTTTCAATGGCAAGAATCTGGATGGTTGGTACGGTAACAATCCGCACACGACGGCGAAAGCCAAAGATGGTGAGACGGCAGCGGTCATCGCGGCCCAACAAGACGAGTTCAAAGCCCATTGGACGGTGGAGGGCGACGAACTCGTCAACGATGGACATGGACCCTACGCAACGACCGCGAAAGAATACGGCGACATCGAATTTCTCATCGATTATAAAACCGTGGCGAAAGCCGACAGTGGCATTTATCTACGTGGAAATCCGCAAGTTCAGATCTGGGACTACACCAAAGAAGGAGGGAAATGGGGTCGAGGCGCCGACAAAGGATCGGGCGGCCTGTTTAATAACAGTTCTAAATCAGTCGCGAAAAATCCGTTGGTGTTGGCCGATAAGTCGTTTGGTCAATGGAACCATTTTCGCATTCGCCAACTTGGCAGCCGCACTTCGGTATGGCTCAACGACAAGTTAGTCGTCGACAACGCGATTATGGAGAATTACTGGGACAAGAATGGAACGAAACCAATGGTTGCCCGAGGCCCGATTCACCTTCAGACGCACGGAGGTGAGATTCGCTGGCGCAACATCCACCTTCGCGAAATATCGGCCGACGAAGCTAACCAACTGCTGCGCGGCGATGATAAAGCCGACGGATTTACCTCGGTATTCAACGGCGTGGACCTTTCCGGTTGGGCCGGAGCCGCCGACAAGTACCAGGTTCGCGACGGCGCCATCGTCTGCAAGCCAGGGCAGGGCGGGGTACTACATACAAGCGAAAAGTACGATGACTTCGTGGTTCGACTAGAGTTTAAACTGCCGACTGGGGGAAACAACGGGCTGGCGATTCGTTACCCAGGTTCCGGCAACGCAGCCTATGTTGGGATGTGCGAACTTCAAGTTCTAGACAACGACGCGGAAAAATATTCCACTCTGGATTCGCGACAGTATCACGGTTCTGCCTACGGGATGGCGGCGGCGGCACGTGGCTACCTGCGACCGACAGGGCAGTGGAATTATCAACAGGTAACGGTCAATGGTTCGACAATTAAAGTCGAATTAAATGGCACGGTGATCCTAGATACCGATCTCGCCAAAATCACCGAATACAAGAGTAATGCCGCACACCCAGGAAAGAACATCAAGAACGGTTATTTTGGATTCGCCGGACATCAAGATCCCGTCATGTTTCGAAAGATCTCCATCCGGAAGTTGGGCAAATGATGCGATAGCCCCTATTTCTTTCGGATGCTCTTCCCGGCCAAAGCTCCTGTCGCCTCGCCATCTCGAATGGCGAGTGTGCCGTTGACCAGGCAGTGCTGCAAGCCCGTGGCGTATTGATGAGGGTTTGCAAAAGTTGCACGATCCACAAACTCGTTCCGATGCCAAATGACGATGTCGGCAATCGCCCCGACTTTGAGCTGTCCTCGATCGGTTAGACCGAGAATTTTGGCGGGTAGCTGTGTCGCAGAATAGACGGCGGCCTCGACTGAAATCACCTTCTCGCGTACGGCGTAATGGCCGATCTTGCGGGGAAACGTGCCATAAAACCGCGGGTGGGGCTTGTCGGTGCCGGGGCGGGTTGCTCGACCGTCAGAGGCAGTAGCGACCCAGGGAACTTGCATGACAAAACGTACGTCCTCCTCGCTCATGCTGAAGTTGACAATCGACGCACCGCCAGTCGTCAAGATCGTCATCGCGATGTCGAGCGGTGACTTCTGCTCCGCACTAGCGATCGATCCCAAGTCGCGGCCAACCCATTCTGGCCGTTTTGGATAGCGAGCAATTCGAATGGCGCGACCGCCATCCCTTTTTTGCAGAGTCCGGTCGATCCTCTCGCGCAACTCAGGGCCGTGCTCGACGCCTTGCAAACGCTTTACCATCGCCGACTTGCCGCCCTCTCGAGCCCAGGTTGGAACCAGAGTAGCTGACAACGACGTACTACTAGCGATATAGGGGTATTGATCAGCCGTCACGATTTGCCCAGCAGCGCGCGCTCGCGTCATTTTCTCCGCCGCCGCTCGAACCAGTCCCCATGCATCCTCGCCGGACGCCTTAAAGTGGGATGCGTGAACCGGCAGGCCAGCGCGTTGACCGATCTCCAGGAGCTCGTCCACCGAGTCCAGCAACACCGTGCCCTCGCCTCGCATGTGGCTGACATAAACTCCACGATGGCGCGCGACAACCTCGGCCAGGCTAACTAATTCATCGGTATCCGCGTAGCTGCTGGGAACATAGATCAATCCGGTCGACATTCCCCAGGCCCCCGCGCTCATCCCCGACTCAACGATGTCGAGCATCCGTTTCTTCTCATCTTCGTTGGGCGCACGTCGCGACGTACCCAAGACGGCCCGACGTACGGACCCTTGCGGAATCAAATGCATGACGTTCGTTCCGGCGCCAAGTTGGTCGATTTGATCATAGTAGTCCTTTACTTCAATTGGCCCGCCGCCGCAGTTGCCCGTCACAACCGTCGTACATCCCTGCCGCAGGAAATTCATGTTGCTTCGTGTTAACGGATTCAAAATTGACGAATCACTATGGCTGTGAAGGTCGATGAATCCGGGTGAGATTATCAGGCCCTCACAGTCCAGAACGATCGCCGCACTCACTTTCGCCGTAAAATCGCCCAGAGCCACGATCCTGTTGTCGACGATGCCAATATCACCGCGAACAGGTGGATTTCCGGTGCCATCCATGATCATCCCATTCCGCAGCAAAACGTCGACGGCGATCGCTTGAGTCTCTACCGGTTCGTCCGCGATCGACGGAGTGTGAACCAGCATGAGCAATACCCAGGCGGCACAACCATTAAGAAACATCACAACATTGAAGCTCTTCATAAGTTACGTCCCGTACGTTTTCCTTCAGTGGAGTTTCACTTCACAACAAACTACTTCACAATGCGCATGTTGAAGTCATCGATTCACCGCATTCATCGTCAGATATCAACAGCTTTAGTAAAGCACTTTTATTTACGTAACCTACCTCGGTCCACGACCCAATGCGAATTGTGATCCTACATCCCCTGGCACGAAAAATCGACGATCCGATACCGAGTAAGAGCACTTGGTGGACGATAGTTGTTGAGATGAAGGTTTTATGACTATTTACGAACAACTGGGCGTACCGCGCATCATCAACGCCTGCGGAACGGTGACCCGCCTGGGTGGAGCTCCCATGCCGGCAGCTGTGTTGGATGCATTCATCGAAGGGGCCGGTCATTGGGTGTCGCTGGAACAACTGCAGGCGGCAGCTTCCAAGCGGATTGCCGGGCACACGGGAACGGAAGCCGCGTTGGTCACATCTGGCGCCGCGGCCGCCTTGACGCTTGCTGCCGCGGCCATCATGACTGATCACGATCTAGGTCGGATGGAACGGTTGCCACAAACCAGTGGGTATGCCAACGAGTTCATCATGGCGAGGGAGCAACGCAGCGGATACGATCACGCAGTGCGGGCTGCCGGGGCAACATTGGTCGAGGTAGGATTTAATGAAATTGTCTCCAATGCGGGAGTGCGACGGACGGAAACTTGGGAATACGAAGCGGCAATCGGAGAGCGAACTGCCGGGATACTCTACTGCTTTTCCCGTCACAGCGCTCCACCTCTCAACGAGGTCATCGAAATGGCTCGTGGTCACTCGTTGCCGGTCATCGTCGACGCGGCTGGCGAACTACCTCCGCGAAGCAATCTTCGCGATATCCCGGCCAGCGGTGCCGATCTCGTTGCCTTCAGTGGTGGCAAGGCCATCCGTGGACCTCAGTCGACGGGAGTCCTTTGCGGCCGCCGACGGTGGATCTCTGCAGCTGCGTTGCAGATGTTGGACATGGACGACCATTTCCAACTCTGGGACCCGCCAGCAGAACTGATCGATCGTAAAAAACTCACCGGACACCCTCGGCATGGGATCGGACGTGGACTCAAGGTCTCGAAAGAGGAAATCGTCGCGTTGCTCGTGGCACTCGACCTGTTTGCCGGAGGAGCCTACGATAGTGAACGAGTCGAACAACGCGAGCGGTTACAAACAATCGTCGACCAATTGCAGAAGACGACGATCGAATGCCAAATCCGTGACCCGGATGATGGCGAAAGCTGGCCAACCCTGGAACTTGCCGTTCCTCAACGCGATCCTCAAGCGGCTTTTGCACTGTGTCGGCAATTGCGCAACGGAACACCGCCGATCTACGTTGGGCACGGTCGGCTCCACGAGGGCATCTTAGTTGTCAACCCGCTTTGTATCGATCGAGACGACGCCCGTCTGGTCGCGGATCAAATCGTGGCGATACAATCATTAGTGTAGCTAGGGTCGTGCACACGGCCTGTCGTTTTGTTGCCGCAGCTAAAACTAATCGGTAGATTCACGCGAATCAACCACAGACACGAGGTACTCGCCCTTGCAAGCCGATCCACTAAACTTGGCGCACGTTTTGGAGCACGCAGCGCGATTTCACGGCCGTGTGGAAGTCGTCACACGCCGCGTGGAAGATGGAACCATAGAACGTTATACGTACGCGGATGCGTTAAGACGGACCAAGAAGCTGGCGAATGCGTTGAAGAAACTCGGTGTTGAATTTGGCGATCGAATCGGCACGCTTGCCTGGAACACCGACCGGCACTTAGAAGCGTGGTACGCGATCGCCGGTCAGGGAGCGATCTGCCACACCATTAATCCACGCCTGTTCGAACCGCAAATCGAGTACATAGTGAACCACGCTGAGGACAAGGTTCTGTTACTCGACACTCTTTTTGTTCCCATGATTGAACGATTGCAACATAAGTTACCGACGGTCGAAACGTACATTGTGCTCACCGACAGAGCGCACATGCCCCAAACAGAACTCCACAATGCGCTCGATTTTGAATCCTTGATTGTTGACGAGTCGGAGGATTTTGAATGGCCGTCGTTCCCGGAGGAAACACCTTCCTCCTTGTGCTACACATCTGGCACAACAGGCAATCCCAAGGGCGTTCTTTACACCCATCGGTCAAATTTCCTACACGCCAATGCGATCAACGGCAAGGACGTTATTGGACCATCGTGTAGTGACTCGGTCTTGCTTGTAGTACCGATGTTTCACGCCAATAGTTGGGGGCTCAACTATTCCTGTCCGATGGTTGGGGCCAAACTGGTGCTGCCCGGTGCCCAACTGGACGGCGAGAGCATTTACGAGTTGCTCAACGGCGAGCAAGTGACGTTGTCAGCTGCTGTGCCAACTGTTTGGAATATGTTGTTGTCTCATCTTCAAGAGCATGAGTTGAAACTTCCTCACCTCAACGAGGTGACGATTGGAGGATCGGCCGTACCTCGCAACCTAATTGAGGCCTTTGACCTGGATTACGGCGTAACCGTGATCCACGGTTGGGGTATGACCGAGATGAGTCCGATCGGGTCGGCATGCCGTTTGAGGCCCTTCATGAAAGAGCTAAGCTACGAACAGCAAGTCGATGTCCGCCTTAAACAGGGCATTCCTCCATTCGGCGTCTGGATGAAGATCGTAGACGACGATGGATCCGAACTTCCACATGATGGGGGAACCTTCGGCCGGTTGCTCGTCAAAGGTCCCTGGATCGTTAAGCGGTATTACAAGGACGACCACGATGCACTGGACGCAGAGGGTTGGTTCGACACGGGTGACATCGCCACGATCGACGAACACGGGTACATGCAAATTACCGATCGGGCAAAGGACTTGATTAAATCAGGTGGAGAGTGGATCAGTTCCGTCGACCTGGAAAACGCCATGATGGAACATTCGATGGTCGCGATGGCCGCAGTGATTGGATGCCACCATCCAACATGGGAAGAACGTCCCTTGATGATCGTCAAGTTACTGGACGGATGCGAACCATCGTCCAATGATCTACTCGACTTCCTCAAGAGTCGAGTTGCCAAGTGGTGGCTTCCCGACAATGTCGTGTTCGTCGACGACATTCCTCTGACCGCGACAGGCAAGATCAGCAAACTCACGCTCCGCGAGCAATTCCGCGATTATCAATGGACAACCGATTAGGCCGAATGATGCGGCACCCGTATCAGTCCAAATCAAACTCTCCAGCTGGTAAAGAATGATGAATGTCTACAAGACCTCCCGACACCTTTCCGGTCCATTGTTCGTCATCTTCATCCTTTTGGCGACGCAACATTCGCTGTCGTTCGGCGACACCTATACCTACGTCTCATTGGCCGGAGAACAAAAGGTTGTTGTCTACCGACTCGCCAACGGCAAGCTCGGGCCGTCGGTCCAGGAAGTAAAAGTCACAGATTCCCCTGGCGGAAGTGTGTTCGAGCCACGACGCAAAATCTTCTACTTGGCCGTGCGGGGAGAGGGCCGGTTGCTCAGCTTTCAGGTGATGTCCGACGGAACACTGAAGCTGCAGTCAGATGTGGCCGTTTATGAGGACCCGGCTTACGTGGAAGTCGATCCCGGTGGACGATTCTTGCTCTCAGCATATTATCGAGCAGGTAAAGTGGCGGTTCATCGGTTGAGTGACAAAGGCGAGATCCTAACGAACGTCCGCTGGTACGACACGGCTGAGAAGGCTCACGCGGTTGCCATCGACCCCAGCAACAAATTTGTCCTGGTCCCGCATACTGGCCCGAATGCGATTTTCCAATTTCGCTGGAATGCGGCGGTGGGAACGCTGACCGCATGCACGCCAGATCGCCTTCAGACCGGACTGAACACGGGTCCTCGACACGTCGTGTTTCACCGAAAACTCCCCATTGTCTATGCGGACAACGAACAGGGCAGCAGTGTCACCGCGTTTCGATGGAACGCCGCAACCGGGCAACTATCTGCCAAACAAACGGTTTCCACTCTTCCAACCGATTTCACAGGAAACAATTCGTGTGCCCGTTTGGCGATGACCAATGATGGCCGTTTCCTATATGCGTCCAATCGCGGCCACAACAGCATCGCTGGCTACCGAATTGAATCCGACGGATTGCTAAAACCTCTCGGTCAATTCGCCACCGAAGAAGTACCGCGAGGTTTTGCGATCGACCCCCGCGGCGACCATTTGATCGCCGCCGGGCAAAGTTCAGGCAACCTTCAGGTTTACACGATTGGCAATGCCGGGCACCTAAAGGCGACACAGAAAGTTGTTGCCGGGAAACAACCGTGGTGGGTCACCTGCATTTCCCTAGATCGCCAAGACTGAAGAAAAGGGACACGATCCGGACTTCGTAACCCGATGCGTAAGCGAGGGAGCAACGCTGACGCGTCGGGTTCCGTCCCCAACTTAAGGACCGGCCTGTTCTGCTAGCCAGACATGAAGTTGAGTGCGCATCTGATTGACTGTCTCCAGATGAGAGAAGTCACGAGAAAGGTCGTTTGTTTCGCGTGGATCAACCTGCAAGTCAAACAATTGAAGTCGTTCGATGCGTGGGTATTCGATCAACTTCCAACGTTGCGTTCGAATCATTCGTTGCCGGTCGCGAAAATACCCGTACACTTCGTCGCGAATAACGAAACTCGCATCACCAACTGCGGGAACTAGACTTCGGCCGTCGACCGTCTTCGGAATCGGTGTTTTGGTCCAAGCACAGACTGTCGGAAATATGTCTCGCAGATAGACCAACGTATCGCGACGTTTGCCAGCGCTGATTCCGGGGCCACGCATCAATAGAGGCACTCGTTGCGTGTGTTCATACATGCTCTGCTTACCCCGCAAACCGTGGCTACCGAGCCCGACACCATGGTCGCTTGCAAAGACAACATACGTATTGTCGCTGATCCCACTCTTTTCGATTTCAGAGAGAATGCGGCCAATCTGGTCGTCCATGTCCGAGATGACCGAGTAGTATGCGGCCTTGGTTTCCCGCACGATCTGCTCCGTACGCGGCCACGGCAGAAGTTTTTCGTCACGACCGTTGCCGTTCCCATGCTCAAACGGATGCTTGGGGTAGAAAGGTTGCGGCACGGTAAGTGAACGTGAATCGTACTGCCATCTCGGATCATTCGTCGGAACCAACGGATCATGGGGCGCCGTGAAGTTAACGTGAAGGAAAAAAGGAGTCGGAGATTTTCGAGCGATAAACGCAATCGCTGCATCGGCGATCTGCCGACTCGTCCGTGGCGTCAAACCGACGCCCTGTTCTGGGAACTTGTTGCCATCGTCATCCTGAAACACCCAACCGCGGTAGCCGGTGATTGGAAATCCCTTGAAGTCGACTCGGTCTCTCGCCCATTTCCCCCCACCGCCGGCGAAGAGTCCCACGGTTTCGACATAACCTCTTTGGATCGGTCGACCATCGTTGTGCCACTTGCCAACGTAACATGTGTGGTATCCATTTTTTCGAAGAGCCACAGGCATCGTTGTAAAATCGTGATGGATCGCCCGTCCAAAATCGTGGACGCCGTTGCGAAAGCTGTTGGCGCCGGTCAAGATCTCGGCGCGACTTGGAGTACAAATCGGATTTGCGCAAAACGCACGGGTAAAAGCAATCCCTTCGCGACACAGTCTGTCCAACGCCGACGTACGAATCTCATTGTTACCGAGTGCAGCGATGGTGTCGGGGCGTTGGTCGTCGCTGACGATCAAGACCACATTGGGTGCCGCCGCGAGAGCGGCATCGGAACAAGTGAATATAGACAGCACCGCCCACAGACAGAGAGCCATCAACGGCACGCTTCCGCCGTGGACTCGCTGGGCCGCGATACCCAATTTCACGATCATGTGTACTCTCCGTCTTCAATACAGATTGTTTGCCGCGTTGTCAGATCACGCCATCGGAAACAGTGGCGAACAGGCTCGTTCAGTTATCGTAGATTCAATGACGACCAATAAGCAAGCGATTACTTGCCACAGAAAAAACTGCTATATTGTCGGTTTGCCGCGACCGCTCGGCCGGCATCACCGGTCACAACATGAGATGAGGAAGAAGCATGTTCCGTTCACTGCTCGCTGGCATCATTGTTCTTGCGATGCCCATTCACGTATTTGCTCAAGACGAACCAGCGGATAAGAAAATAGAGCTGAAGACAATCGAGGAGAAAGGGTCGTACACGATCGGTTACCAAATTGGCCAACAGTTAAAATCCCAGGGGCTACGGCCTGCTCTCAACGCACTACTGGCGGGAATTAAGGATGCGCTGAAGTCGGCTGACCCGAGGATGACGCCCGACGAGATGGAAGCTGGCATTCGAGAATTCAGCCAGCAAGGAGCTGCGATAATCAAGAAAGAGATTGAAGCAATGGCCGCTAAGAACAGGCAGGATGGCGTGAAATTCCTGGCCGAGAACAAGAAGAAGAAGGGTGTCACGACTCTGAAGAGTGGCTTGCAATACGAAGTTCTAACTACGGGTAGCGGCCCTTCGCCAAAAGCCACCGATCGCGTCAAGACGCACTACCATGGCACGCTGATCGACGGCAGCGTATTTGACAGTTCGGTGGAACGCAAAATGCCCTCGACGTTCGGCGTCAATATGGTCATTGCCGGTTGGACCGAGGCTCTACAACTCATGAAAATTGGCGACAAGTGGCGTCTGTTCCTCCCATCGGAACTCGCTTATGGCGTCCGCGGTTCGCAACCGAAAATTGGCCCCAACACGACCTTGATATTTGAAGTCGAACTGTTGGGAATCGAGTAGACATTCGAGACGGGGAGTAGTGCTTGGGCCGCGGCGGGGAGTTCTCAACGCCATGACATTCTACGTAGTCCAGAATTAAGGATTAACATTGTGAGTGCTGACGCGAAAATCGATAGTCTGGGTCTGGAACTTCCACCGGCTCCGAAACCAATGGGTGTCTACAAGCCACTGCTGATCGTGGGCAACATGGCTTACGTTTCGGGGCACGGCCCGCTTTTGACAGACGGTAGTCTGATGCAAGGACGCATCGGCAGTGAAGTTGACCAGGACCACGGCTACCGTGCGGCCAGACAGACTGGACTGGCGGTCATCGCCACTCTACAAGCTGGACTCGGTAGTCTTGATCGCGTCAAACGGATTGTAAAAACACTGGGAATGGTCAATTGCACTCCTGAGTTTGAACAGCATCCGGCCGTGATCAACGGATTCAGCGATCTGTTCAAGGAAGTGTTCGGCGAAGAGACTGGCGTCGGTGCACGCAGTGCCGTTGGCATGGGTTCGCTACCCGGCAACATCTCGGTGGAAGTCGAGGCGATATTTGAGGTTGAGTGAGCCCACGCACGCTCCGCCACGCGCCGATTTTCATGTTAGGCTTTCACGTCGCGTTGTTATTCTCATGCGGCGTAAGCACGGGTGGAGTCGTGATGAACATAACTATTCCGCTGGCAATATCGGTGGCCAACTTCGCCATGGGGTGCTGTTAACGGTGGGTCGTTGACCCATTGGACGAACTTATGCAGATGTGACGGACCGTAGCCAAAAAAGGCGGCCGCCATGAACCCCGCGCCCTCAACGTCGCGGCCCGTAACTTCAAGGCACGTCTGGCTGCTCGCCGAACGTCCACCGAACAGTCGGATGATCAATCCGCGACAGAAGAGGTAAGTTCAATCCGTCAGCGGATTTGTCCCTGGTTGCTCAGTGCACCCGTTCGCCAGGCTTCGCACCGTCATCGGGGCTGAGTAAGAACACCTCTTCACCGCCTGTTCCCGATGCAACGACCATGCCTTCGCTCACGCCGAACTTCATTTTCCGCGGCGCCAAGTTGGCCACACAGACGACAAGTCGTCCGACAAGCGATTCGGGTTGATAGGCGGCTTTGATACCGGCGAAAACAGTTCGCGTCTCGTCACCGCCCAAACTAAGCGTCAACCTGAGTAGTTTCCGGGCCTCGGGAATCAACTCCGCGGCGACGACGCGGGCAACGCGAAGATCGACCTTAATAAAGTCGTCGATCGTACATTGCTCGGCCAGTGGTTCGGCCTTCAACGGCTCGTCGGAATCTTGGGATTTGGGGGCTGCATTTGCCTCGCGGCTTTCTTCGATCATGGCTTGAACGTCTTTCTCCTCAATGCGTTTCATCAGATGTTGAAATTTGGCGACCGGTGTTCCGACCTGGGGAGTCTTGCTCGCCTCCCAGGAATCGAGCGTTACGTTTAACAGTCGCTCCGTCTTCTCTCGCAATTCTGGCAACACGGGTGAAAGGTAGATTACCAACTGCCGGAACAGGTTCAGTGCAACCGTACAGACATCCTGTAACTGTTGTGCTTTCGACTCGTCTTTGCGAAGAACCCACGGCTGAGCGTCCTCGACGTATGGGTTCGCCTGATCGGCAATGCTCAGAATTAGCCGCATCGCTTTGTTGTATTCGAGGTTCTCGTACGCCTCAGCGATTTCGTCTCCCAGGGCCGCAGCGCGATGAAAAAGTCCGCCATCCTCTGGATATTCGGCGGAGAGTCCAACTGACTGAACGAATTTCGCAGTCCGCGACGCCAGATTGACCACCTTGCCAATCAGGTCGGCGTTGATCTTATTGACCAACTCCTCCAAATTCAAATCGATGTTGTCCAGCCGCGACCCCAATTTGGAAACAAGGTAGTATCGTAGGGCCGATGGATCGAGGTGATTCAAGTAGGTCCGCGCCAGCACGAATGTGCCGTCTCGTTTGGCCATCTTGCGATTATTTACAGTAAGAAAGCCATGAATGTGCACTGCCGTCGGAAGTTGAAATCCGGCCGATTTCAACATCGCTGGCCAGAAAAGCGTATGGAAGTAGGTGATGTCCTTACCGATGAAGTGGTGGATCTCGGTGGACTCACTTTTCCACCAATCGTCAAGTTGTTGATCATTTCCGTCGCACCATTGTTTGGTGGAGGCGATGTAACCGATTGGGGCGTCAAACCATACATACCAATAATTGCCAGGACTGTCGGGGATCTCGAATCCAAAATAGGGAGTCGGTCGCGAAATATCCCAGTCCCTCAGAGGATCCTTGAGAAACTGGCCCTTAAGATAGTTGGCAATCTCGGGCTGAACATGATTGTCGGTGGAAATCCACTCTTCGAGGAATTCATGAAATTGTTCGATTCGAACAAATAGCTGTTTCGTTGGCCGGACTTCTGGCTTGGCCCCACTAAGGGTGCTCACCGGGTCCTTCAGATCCATCGGCTGGTAGGTGCTTCCACAGACATCGCAATTGTCACCGTATTGGTCTGGCGCCTGACAGGACTCGTTCGGGCAGGTTCCCATCACGAAACGGTCCGCTAGGAAGACGCCGGCTTCCGGGTCAAACAGCTGCTCGATCTCCCGTTCAACCACCAAGTCGGCTTCTCGCAGCGACTTCCAGATTTCTCCGCACAAGTGCCGGTTTTCTTCGCTGTTGGTGCTGCCATAGTTGTCGAAATCGATGTGAAACTCGGCGAAGTCCCGCCGGTGATGTTCACTCATTTCGGCGATCAACGCCTCTTCGCTACGGCCCTCCTGACGCGCCCTCATCATGATGGGCGTACCGTGCGTATCATCGGCACAGATGAAAATACACTGATTCCCGCGGAGTTTTTGAAATCGTACCCAGACGTCCGTTTGCACGTATTCGGTCAAGTGACCAATGTGAATGTGCCCGTTTGCGTACGGCAACGCTGCGGTGACCAATATCCGTCTGTGGGTCATCATTTCCTCGTGATATTGCCAATGCGGTGGCGAAGTGGGTTCGTTTTCGTCAATCGGCCGATTTTTTTCAATCCGGCAGACGCCGGCGATATCAAAAAATAGCGGTTTACATCAATTGGCATTAGAGATGCATGAGTTAGGCCACTGGTTCGGTATTCGACGGCTGGTAGTACCACCTTTCATCGGGAAACTGCCGGTTTTTACGCTTCGGACTGATCGTTCCTGCAACCTTTTCCAGGATTGGTCTTGTAAGATTTACCAAAACGGAACACATTTGTTCCGTTCGGCAGGACGCCGCAAACGAAAACTGGGACAAGTTCATCGTAGCCATGGAGGGTAAACGATGGTTTCGCTATCAGCGATCATTCTCACGTCCATTCTGACGGCACCGAGCAATACGGTCCTCTTGGAGTTCTCTTCTCCCGATTGCCATTACTGTCGCGTTATGCAAACGACGGTCGAACGGCTGCGGGAAAAAGGTTACCCGGTTCGCGTGGTCAACGTAGAACGCGAACCCGAATTGGCGCGAAAATACAGAGCTCGATTTCTGCCGACATTCGTCCTTGTTTCCGATGGGCGTGAAATAGCTCGACACGAAGGGGCGACAAGTTTTTCGCGGTTGACCGGCATGTTCGATAAACTAAACGCCGCCGACTCGACAGCTGGTGGAAGCGATGACATCGTTCGTGGCCAATCGCCAGCCGGCCTGCTTCCCTCGCTTCCGCTGCCAAAGCTGAAGCGTACCATCGAGAAACCGACGCCCCCGTCGGCTGAAGACAGGCCACATCTAGTCGATCGTTCAATCCATTCGACCATCACCGAAGGCAATGGCCGTCCGTCAGGTAGCAGCGAAAACGCAGACCTGACTCTTGGGCCCGAACAGCTCGCCATGCAGGCAACC
The DNA here is from genome assembly GCA_012959465.1 of Planctomycetaceae bacterium. Lineage (GTDB taxonomy): Bacteria > Planctomycetota > Planctomycetia > Pirellulales > Pirellulaceae > UWMA-0346. The sequence goes on along the minus strand of DUDC01000335.1, from coordinate 1,910 downwards.
GTGCGGATCAAGGTGATCGAAGAGGGCGGACACTCGTATGGCACTGGTACGATTGTTGACGCTCATGGCCCATACGCACTGATTATCACCTGTGGTCACCTTTTTCGCGATGTGGGAATGAAAGCCCGCATCGAGGTGGAGCTGGTCGACCAACAGGGGGTTCATCGAACCGTAGCCGGCAAGGTGGTGACGTTCGATGCTGACGAGCGGGATATTGGACTCGTCGAAATCCAGCCCGGCGTCGCCGTCCGTCCCGTTGCGGTGGCAAAGAACGAACGAGGTATCGTTGTAGAAGGTCGTTCGGTGTTCAGTATTGGCTGCGATCATGGGGCGGATCCCACGCTGATCCGAAGTAGGATCACAAAGATCGATAGGTATATGGGTTTCCCCAACATTGAGGTGGCCGGCCAACCGGTTGTCGGTCGCAGTGGCGGAGGACTATTCTCAGCCGACGGAGCGCTCATCGGCGTGTGTAACGCGGCGGACGACGAGTACGATGAGGGAATCTACGCGGGGTTGCCGATGATCCATGAAGAACTTGCCGCCGTCGGGATCACTCCCCAGACTCGGTCTACCGCACTGGCAAATAGAGACCCTCAACCAGATTCGGGCCCGTTGGATCACCCCCTTCTGACCGCTGCGGTCCGACCTGCGGACCAAATGAACGTCCAACCCGTTGCCGTGTCCCAAGTGATCTGCATCGTGCGTACCGCAGAAAACCCACAGGGTGAAGTGGTGGTGATTGACAATCCGAGCCCTGAATTGTTGGCGAAAATTCGCCAACCAACGGCAACGCGGACAGCGCATCTCGACGATACCTGGCGACCCGTCCCACGTTAGACGAAACCCAGCCCGCTGGGCTCACTGTAACACACAAACTTCTGGTTAAAACAACTGGCTGTTTAGGGCCGAAACTTCTTTCAGTTGTTGGACAGATGGCGTGGGTGTTGAAGTCCGCTCGAAGGTCGGAGTTCGATTTGTCATGTGTCAATTCTCGTTTGTCATTTCATATTCGCAGTTTTGGCGGATGCGGACTCGAACCAAGTACATCGGTGATGACTTGGACGGCGAAATCGATCGACCTGTCTTGCAATCCTTCTGCTTGATCCGAGCCTCCCTCGCCACATATGTCCTGACTCCACCCCTTCCTTGGCAAATGAGAATTCATAAATGACTAATGAAAGATCTTCGTGGGAACCTCCGTGGATCTTCACTGCTTGGTCGCACAACCAAGACCAACACTGATCATTCGCCATTCACTGTCAAAATTCGGCCCACAATTTGTGCTGATGTCCTACTGGTCGTCGTAGAGAACAAAAACCTCACCCTCTACTTCCACGCTGTCACCGGGTACGAGTTTGCGACGGCGTCGTAGTTCGACTTCGCCATTTACCATGACTTCGCCACCTTGGATCATGAGTTTCGCTTGGCCACCTGTGTCGGCAACCGAACTCATTTTCAAGAATTGGTCGAGGCGAATGGAGGACTCGCTGTCGGGCTCGGGCGCTGTCATTTTGGTCGGCTACTCGCTTGGGGCATCGACGACGTCGTCGTCGTGCGAAGAATCGTCAGCGACAAAGCTATCGACGACGTCCGCTTCGTCGGCCGCGCCGTAGGGACCATTCAAAGGCGACATCATTTGGACCTTGACGTTGGTCTTAAAATACTTGCTCAATCCCCGCCGGAGCAGCCGTCGAAACGGCGGAACGAGCAGGCAGAGTCCAAACGCATCGGTCAACACACCCGGTGTGATAAGAACAGCACCGGCAAACAGGATCATCGCTCCATCGGCCAGCGAATCAGCGGGCATGCGACCGTTCCGCATGTCATCTTGAATCTGGTTCCAGACCCGAAATCCCTGAGACTTCGCAAGCAACGAACCGACCACTCCGGTCACAATCACCAGTGCC
>DUDC01000334.1 GCA_012959465.1 Planctomycetaceae bacterium | reverse complement strand
TGACGATTACCGACCCTGGACAAAACAAGGCGATCCGCTTAGTTTAACTGCTGGAAAAGAGACTCAAAGGGGCAGAGAATTAGCCTTTGATTTGAGGACTCGTTACTACGATTTCTTCTCGTTAACTACCCTTAGTCTTTCTTGTTTCCTCTTATATTCTCTTAGTTCTTATTTTTAATTCCTACTTTTTTTGCGGTACGTATTTAATTCATTTTTCTTTGGAGGTGTTACGAATGAAGGTTTCTATGGGAAAGTCAGGTCGGCGTGTCGGGTTCACTTTGGTGGAACTGTTGGTCGTGATTGCGATCATCGGTGTGTTGGTCGCTCTGTTGCTTCCGGCAGTACAAGCGGCGCGCGAAGCGTCGAGGCGGTCACAATGTATCAACAACCTCAAGCAGATTGCTCTAGCGACACATAACTTCCACGATGTCTACAAGGAGTTCCCAGCTGGAATGTTGTGCGCAACCCCCGGACAACCTGCGGGCACTCCACAGGGCGGTCATCAGTATGTCGGTACGTTGTGCTTTATCTTGCCGTTCATGGAAAACCAACCCCTTTTCGATCGCATCGAAATCGACATCAACCGGGACCATTACCCGAACCAGAGTTATCCGGACCAAATCAAACCAGTCACCAGATGGTATTTCAATCTACCGACTCGCAAGCTTGGTTTTGTTCACATCCCGGGCTACGAATGCCCATCCGCGAATCCTTACGCTCAACAGACACGTATCATCGGGCGTCACTGGATTGAGAACAACACTGTCTACGCTAGGACGTGGGGCAACAACTCGGTCTACAAGGATGTCGGACGAACAAACTACGCCCCCAACTCTGGTATCCTCGGCGCTGGCCAGGGAATCAATGGCGCTTCCTACTGGTGGTCGACGTGGAAGGGTCCGTTTAGTGCTCGGCAGTCGATCGGCTTGAAGGGTGTTATCGACGGCACCAGCAACACGTTTTTCTTCGGTGAAGTGTTAGGCGACATTAGGCCCAGCAAGTCAGACCTTGTCGGCAACCCCAACGCTCGACGTATTCACCATTACAGCTTTAACTGGATGGGAATGGGACCGATGCCGGTGGCATGGGGCGTTGCCTCGCCGACAGAGAAGCCTAAGTGGTATCAATTTGGTGGCCAGCACCCAGGCGTGATTCTGTTCGCAATGTGCGACGGTGCCGTCAAGGGCATTACGGGTAATGCTGATACCGACGTTCACCAGGACGTCAGTGGTATTCAAGACAACGTCGTTGTCACCCAGGATGTTTTCATTAGAAAATAACGTCTGTTTTCTTAACAGCAAGGACTGCATTGTGTTCAAAAGACATCTATTTGGTTTTTTAGTGATCTGCTCGTTTGTGTTGATTTCGTCAGGCGGTTGTGGTGATAAGACGGTTGACCCCGGTGACGCGCCAGAGGCTGATGAAGTTGAAATGGAAGCGCCTCCGCCGATTGAAAAACGTAAGGATGCCTCTTGAGGAACTATGCGGGTCCGTGTGTCAAATCGACATACGGGCCTGCTTTCATTTAAGCGTCACCCAACCGCCCGTATCGCGACTAGCCACCATGGCGTCGATCACCTGCATGTTCTTGAGAGCATCTTCCAGCGGAGTTGGTACAGACAGGTCGTTGAGAATCGCCTCGTTCATCCGCTCCACCTGCAGACCATATTGGTTGCATGGAGCAATTCGGATGGTTCGCACTTCTTCCCCGTCGGGTTGATGAAACAGCGTGGCGGGTTCTGCTGGATCGGGATTGAAAGGCCAGGGAAGTTCCAATCTTCCGGCCGTCCCCAGAATCTGCGCCCCCTGATATCGTGGCAGTTGCGTCGAGCATGTAAACGAAGCCAGGCCCGTGTCGAACTCCAACATGCCAGCGGTCAAGATGTCGGTACCCAAATCGGCAGCGATCTCAAAGAGGCCCACGACACGCTGCGGCTGAGATGCAAACAACCACCGCGCCACCGAGATCGGGTAACAACCGATATCCATCAGTCCTCCACCCCCTGCATCCGTTCGGTTCCGAATATCGTTGGCATCCGTGTTTCGATAGCAGAATGCGAATTGCAGTGCGCGAAGATCCCCGAGCTCACCAGCGTCGACGAGTTCTCGGACTTTGATCCACTGTGGATGGTGCCGGTACATGAACGCTTCCATCACTTTGAGCTGCGGGAATTGACTGGCTGCGTCCAAGAGCCGCTCCGCATCCGTTCTGTTCAAACCGATTGGCTTTTCACATAGCACGTGTTTCCCCGCCTGCAAACAGCGCACCGCCCACTCGACATGGAGATGGTTTGGCAGGGGAATGTAAATCGCATCGACGTCGTCGCATTGCAGCAAGTCGTCGTACGAAGAAAACGCGCGATCAATGCCGAGTTGCTCGGCGGCGCGCTCAGCTCGAGAGGCAGTCCGGGAGGCGATAGCGACCACCGCCGCGGTCATCACATCCTGCATCGCCGGAATGACTTTCTGCGTTCCGATCCGCGCCGTGCTGAGAATCCCCCAGCGGACTTTGCGTTGATCCATCGATTCGTTCTCTCATCAAGTTCGCGTTAATCAACCAACATTCGTCTTCTCCTTTTTCTTGGTCTGCATCACTGCCAGTCCCAAGATAGTCAGCACAGATCCAATGATCAGTGTCAGCGACAGCGGTTCGTCGAACAACCAGACGCCAAAGATGGCAGCTAACGTAAGGCTCGTTGACGAGAGCGCGTAGACGAACCAGATGGGCGTCCAGCGGAGTGCCGCAGAGAGGGCGACGAAAGCCGCAGTGTTACAGACTCCGGCTATAAACATCATGAGTAGCGTGGAGCCGTCCGTTTGCGAGGCGATCGACGTGAAGCCGACCGTAACTTGCAGCCAGAAAAATGCAATCATCGCGCCGGTCGTGGAAATCGTCAACAGCGCGACCGACATATGATTGCCGTCGGTCAACACTCGGCGAAGGATGATGTTCTGCACTGAATAGCCGATGCCGGGAACGCATGCAGCGATCACGCCCAGCACGATCAGCGTCCAATCACCATCGTTCGTCGTCTGGTGGATCTTGCTGTACGCGTCGCCGGCGCCCAATGAGAGAATACAGACAGCGATAATCAGCACGGCGTTGGCGATCAAGTTTCGACGCGATATCGTCTCGCCCAAGAAAATGCGAGCCAAAATTGCACCGGCGATGATTAGGCTGCCCGTGGTTAACGGGACAGCTAGGGCCAACCCGACAATATCCAAGGACCATTGGAAGCAAAAGTTGCCACCGATTTGGCCCGCGAAGCCTCCGGCGATCAGCAACACGAATGCACGCTGTCCCGGCAACCGGACACGGCCTTGTCGGGCGGCAATAATTAGCCAGGGGATGGTCAGAGCAATGGTCGGTAGTGACTTGATGAACGAAACCCACACCGGATTGCTATCCGAGACATACCGCAGGAAAATGTTGGCGGTTGCGTAACCCAGGGAAGACAACAGTCCAAACAATACTCCACGACCAAACAGATGATCAGTGGAAATGTTACCGGAGGGACCGTCGGTCATAATGAGAAAAATGTCGATTGAGGGGCGGATGTCGAATCTACAAGGATAATCGCACGGAGCCGGACGTGGTATAGGTGATCGCCGCGCCAAAGGATCGTGACAATGACACTACGTATTGCAACCGCTGGTCGAGATGCCGAAGAACTGGCCGAATCTGTCGTTCGCCAGTTGGCGCTCGACGGTCGCCATGCCGTACGGACATCCGAACAAGGTCCCGAATTGTCGATCAGCGAACTGGCGATGAAGTGTTGGGAGCAGGGGAGGGTGGATGGAATTGGCCTGGCAATACGTAGTTCGTCCCGATCGCACAGCGAGTTTGGTTGGCAGTCTGCGCATTCGGCTGCCTGCTGGAGTGGCGAGACCCAACAGGCTCAATTCGTTTTGGACGATGTGCTTCAGTGGCAAAACGACGAGGCGATGTTCTTACCAGTCAACGGCGACACGCCGAATTGGAAGTTCGTCGTGGCCGATGAGTGTTGGCGGGATCTGTTCACGGACAACATCGTGGGCCGTCGCGTCGCTGATCATGCTGACAACTCAGTTCCTCGCGTGATTTTTCCTGGCTCGTTTCGTCCTCTCCATCAGGGGCACCGAAAGATGGTGGAGGTAGCGGAAGGGCGGCTTGGGCACCGGGTTGAGTTGGAAGTCTCGGTTTGCAACGTCGACAAAACGACCCTCGACTTCTTTGAAATTGAGAGACGCTTGGCCGCCATTAGCGGCTTTCGCCCGATTTGGCTGACTCGAGCCGCCACGTTCCTGGAAAAAACGAATCTGTTTCCACAGACCACATTTCTGGTCGGCGAAGACACGATTCGTCGCATCGTCGACGTGCGCTACTTTGAGGACGTATCGCACCAACGGCAAACGTATGGCAAGTTCGTTGAACGGGGATGCCGGTTCTTGATATTCGGTCGGTCGTTCAACGGGGAGTTTTGCACCATCACCCCGGCGGAATTACCACCCGAGTTACGCCGTCATTGCGATCTCGTACCCGAAGCGGAGTTTCGGGAGGACATCAGCTCATCAGGACTCCGCAATCGACCCTCATGAGTTGAGGCATCGGTTTTAACGGGTCGGGGTGTGAGCCGAACGCGTCAGCGTCGGGTTTGTCGGATGTCGCGTGATCCTGAAAAACCCCGAGGCTAGCGCCTTCGGCTAATGCCGTGGGCGTATCAGCGACCTAGGGCCGACGCCCCCACCTGAAATAAACACCGCTCTCGATTAAACTGTGGTATTAACGACCGGGTTCGGTCAGCCTAATTCATGACAGCATAGAACTCACCCACACCGTAAAACGGAACTGAATTCAATATGAGAAGAATGTTTAGATCGGCATTTCGACTGGCTCCGCTGAGTATTGCTCTCGTTGTAACCTTAAGTGCTGCTGTCAGTTTGTCCGATGCGTGTGCCCAGGATAAAGCAAAGAAGCCCGCGAACCGGCGTGCTCGGCCAAAGACCGTCGGACCAGCCATCGGTGGCAACACGGCAACTCCGATTAACCGCATCAGGGCGGCAAAGGGATTTAAGGTTGAATTGCTTTACTCAGTACCCGGTCAGGAACAGGGTTCGTGGGTGAATCTCTGCACGGACGATAAGGGACGGATTCTCGTCAGCGACCAGTTCGGCGGAATGTATCGCATGACTCCACCACCGGCGGGAAAAGCGATGGATCCCGCGACCGTTGAAAAAGTTCCGGCGGACATTCGGGCGATTAATGGGATGGTCTGGGCATTCGGTGCGTTGTACGTCGGTGTCAACGACTACGAACGTAAGATTCCATCTGGCCTGTATCGCATTACCGACAGCGACGGCGACGACCATTTAGACAAAGTCGAGTTGCTTCGCGAAGTTGAATCAAAGAGCGACCACGGCGTTCATGCGTTGGTGCCAACACCCGATGGTAAGGCTCTGTACTTGATCACGGGCAACAACACAACTGCGCCAGAATTGGCTGAAACTTCTCCGGTTCGTCGTGTTTGGGGCGAGGATCACCTGCTGCCTAGCATGCCGGACGGCCGTGGTCACAACCGAGGAAAATTGGCACCCGGAGGAATCATCTATCGCGTTTCTCCCGACGGGAAAAAATTCGAAGCCTATGCCTCGGGCTTTCGCAATATTTTCGACGCGGCTGTTAATCGGGACGGTGAGCTGTTCACCTACGATGCCGACATGGAGTACGACTTCAACACGCCATGGTACCGTGCGACGCGGATTTGTCACGTTGTCAGCGGTGCCGAGTTTGGCTGGCGGAACGGTGCTGGAAAACGGCCGCCGTTCTACGCCGACAACCTGCCAGGCGTGCTCGACATCGGCCCCGGTTCACCGACCGGCATGACGTTTGGGTACGGTGCCAAGTTTCCGGCAAAGTACCAAAATGCTCTGTTCGCTCTCGATTGGAGTTGGGGGAAGCTATACGCCGTTCATCTGACACCAAACGGTTCCTCGTACACCGCAACCAAGGAAGAGTTTGTCACGGGAGCTCCTCTACCGATCACCGATGCCATCATTCACCCGATCGACGGCGCGATGTATTTCACGATTGGCGGGCGACGAGTGCAGTCAGGGCTGTACCGAGTAACGTACGTCGGTGAACAATCAACGGCTCTCGTTCAGACGAAAACAATTAACAATAAGGCGCGGAGTGCGCGCCACGCACTTGAGGCATACCATGGCAATTTGGATCCGCAGGCGATCAATGTGGCGTGGTCGTACCTGGCTGACAAAGACCGATTCATTCGATTTGCGGCTCGCACTGCCCTCGAGCATCAGCCGGTCGCGACGTGGGCTGAGAAAGCGCTAACCGAGTCCGACTCTGCCAAGCAGGTTGAAGCGCTGTTGGCGCTGGCACGCGTCACCGGTGTCTGTCCGCAACATCGAAACGAGCAGACTCCGCGAGTCGATATTGCGATGCGGGACAAACTGCTCTTGGCTGTCACGTCGATCGACGTTTCAAGCCTCGAAGTGTCGCAACAGCTGACTCTGCACCGGACAACGCAGATCATTTTGAATCGTTTCGGCCGCCCGGATGAATTGATGGTCCAGAAACTGATAGACAGCTTCGATCCTTTTTTCCCCGCCGAATCCTTCGAGTTGAACTGGTTGTTGTGCGAAACGCTCGCCTGGCTTCAGTCACCAACTGTCGCAAAAAAAGCGATGTCACTGATTGTGTCGGCTCCGACGCAGGAAGAGCAGATGCAGTACGCACGCTCGATTCGAATGCTGAAGACGGGCTGGACTCCATCGCTGCACACGGCATACTTCGAGTGGTTCCTGAAGGCTCACAGCTATCGAGGTGGTGCCAGTTTCGAGACGTTCATTCAGTTTATTCGTGACGACGCTATCGCTTCGCTTAGCGAATTAGAAAAGGTATCACTGGCGGAACTCCTTGCCACGAAGCCGGTAAGGAAGTCGGCACTCGAGAATCTGGGCGAGATCTTTGCCGGACGAACCACAACGAAATGGACACTCGAGGATCTCTCGGCTGCTGCTCGGACCGGTCTTAAAAAGCGAGACTTCGCGAATGGCCGACGGATGTTTGCCGCCGCTGGTTGTTTTGCCTGTCACCGCTTTGGGAATGAGGGCGGAATCACGGGCCCCGATCTTACGTCGGCCGGGCGGCGTTATTCTCCACACGATTTATTGGATCAGGTCATCAATCCGAGCAAAGTGATCAACGAACAGTTTTCTGCGGTCACTGTCGCCACGGAATCCGGCCAAGTGCACACCGGCGTCGTCGTCAACCTCAATGGCGATTCGATGACGCTCAACACGGACCTGACGGATCCATTTAAGCAGGTAAAAATTGACCGCAAACAAATCGAAGAGCTGGTTGTTTCGAAAATTTCACCGATGCCCGAGGGACTGTTCAATCGAATGACCAAGGAAGAAATCCTCGATCTAATCGCCTACTTGGTCAGCGGTGGCTAGAAAAACCGTTTAATTCAACACAGTACATCAGCAAGCAAAAAACTGCCGAGCTGATAACGTATCTGAGATCGTCTGATTTTTTCCGCTACGCTCGAGAGCCAGGTTCGAACGACTCCGCGCCGCAGGAGGGGCAGCGGTACATTCTTCGGGTTATTTCCGGGGAGACGATTCTAGAAGAAGACCTCGGTTGGGACCTGGGGATGCTTCTCCGGCTGGACAGTCTGAGGCGTCTGTTCGATGAACTGCCCGCCGATTCGAAACGCGACGCAGAGGCGGCGGGTGCATTGGACCAGCTTCTCGCACGACTGTCGGGCGAGCGTCGCGTGTGGAAGGAAGGTCGCGTCGTCAGCGATCTGGAGACGCGAATTTCTGCCGAGCGGAATACCTTCAAATCCGGCCAACAACTTTCTTCACTACATAACTTCAAACAGTTCTCGTAGCTTGAAGACGGTGTTGTGATTCCTGACTGTCACTTGCTGATAGACCGGCGACTTGGACAGCTTCATCATCATCGTTTTGCCCAGTTGCTTCTTCGATACCGACCAGAAGATTACGCCCGGTGCAATAGTGACTTTCTCGATGCTCGTTTTCGATGGCGGAAGTTGCGCCAACACACTCTTTGGCATGACGCCATCGAACGTGAAGAGAGCGTTGTGTTTTTGCTCCTCGTCGTTGCCCCAATCATCCGGAGCCGATTCGACGGCGGACTTGTACTTTCGGTAGGAAAGAACGACCGCCCGTGCCCGGTAAGAGAATCGGTCTGACAGTCCCGCCTCAATCACGGTTGTCAGTTCCTTGACGTTCACTTCGACAGATCGAAAGAGAATGTTGCCGCTTTGGATGTACGTGCGAACGCTGGTAAATCCGGCCTCTTCAAAGCACCCACGCAGATCATCCTTGGCGATGAGATTCTTCCCGCCTACATTGATCCCACGAAGTAGAGCCAAGAAACGTGTTGGTTGTTTTGCCATGGCACCCATCTTAAAGAAAACGATGAGTCCCAGACCATCGAGACGTTCTGACAACGCCCGGCAGGCGGCAATCAAGAAGCCCGTGTTCGACGTTTAGCGATTGCGTTTGAGAGCTGTGCCGAGGGAATCGCGGGTCACAAAGTCGCGGAAGCGAATTTCGAGTCGATCGAGTTCTTGAGAGAGGTCATCGTGAAAGAGGTCGAGAGCACTGCTCCCGACTCGCACGGGTACATCGATGACTCCCGAAAGATCGGTGAGATTAACGAGGTCAGGACCGTGAGTTTTGAGAAAGCTCGTCATGTTCATGCCCTCCACTTGGGATATCCGCACCTGTAATTCGTCGGACTCTCTGGAAAGAGAGATGCAATCCTTATGCCCGACGTTCGAGAAATTATTCGAGTTTTACGTAAGGTGTTTGATAGAAAAGATTTATAAAGTGTTAAGACGGGTGGGATAGGTTGGCGTTTCCAAATCTGGTGCTGCCAAATTGCCACACATGCGATCAAATTCACTACTTAGCTGTGGTGAATCACTACGATTGGGCGTGGACCAAACGGGGGGCTGCTAAGTTTGTGGCAAAAAGCTCGAAAAAACGTCCAATCAGTCAAGAATTCTGGGGCGGCGGCGAATAGCTGGGTGTCGTGCCCCATGAATGGGGACATGGTGAGACAAAATACATTTGACGGGCCGATTCATCGGCGATTGGTTACGAACTTGGAGGTAATGAAAATGGTTAAAAAAGCACTGTTAGCCGGTGGTGCGATAGCGCTGCTCATCGCATTGGTATTTGGACGAAGCGCGGTTAGTTACATTTCAACGGGCATCGGTCTGGCTCGGGAGACGATCCGAGACAGTGTGCCAGTGGAAATGGACATGAAGGTTGCTCGCAACGAGATTCGAGCATTAGGTCCAGTGATTGATGACAACATCAGACGGATCGCCAAAGAAGAAGTGTTGGTATCGAGGATGCAGGACAAGGTCATGCGTGCCGAAGAACATCTGGCGGTCATGAAGAGCGAGATCCTTCGTCTGACCGGTGATTTGGAGAGCAATGGCTCTGGGTATTTCGTCTATGTGAAGGACGGCCGCGAGTTCAGTTTTAGTCGCGACCAGGTCAAACGCGACATCGAGACTAGGCTGAATGCCTATCAGAGCAAAGAGCAGGAAAAGACTCACTGGCGCCAGATCTTGGAAGCCCGTGGGGAAACATTGGCGGCTGCACGTGAGAAGCTGTCGGCCATGCGATCTGCTAAGGCCGGATTAGAAGTCGAGGTCGAGCGTCTGGAAGCCAAATTGGAAATGGTCAATGTGGCCAAAGCCAAGAGCGAATTCAAGTTCGACGACAGCAAGTTGTCGCGTGTTCGCCAACTGATGGAGGAAATTGACACTCGCATCGAAGTGGAAGCCAAGTTGGCTGACGCGAGCGAAGCGTATCCGATTCGGATCCCGCTTGAAGATACGACTTCGACTTCGGTCGACATCACCGAGCGAGTCCATGAGTACTTTGGGCAAGACGTAGGGGTATTGGCCAAGCAATAACCCATCGATCGTCAGGGGTAGCCAACAGGGAGCGTACCAAACAATGGTACGCTCCCATTGGTCGCTCACTTGCGGATAGGACTAAGCGTCGGGTGGCTGGGCTGGGAGCCCGGCCACCATTTCGTCCGATACGCGTCATCCAAAGGACGGGGAGCAATGTTTCAGAGTTGGCGAATCAAACTGCGAGAGGCGGACACGGCATACCGGCAGGGCCGATATGACGACGCCATTCGCATGCTGGCCGCCGAGGACATGCAAGCGACGCTTCCCGGCCGGCGGCTCGCCTTAAAACTGACGAACTCACTGCTTAAACGGGGACGGCGACGCTTAGTGGCTGCTGACATGTCCGAGGCGTGGAAGGACTTCGACCGGATTGTGTTGGTAGCTGGCGAATGCGAACGGGCGTCGACGCTTCGCGACGAACTGCTCGATGCAGTGTTCGCTGATTGTCGCGAGTTGATGGCATCGGGTGACTACACTCGTTGTCTAAAAAAACTGGACGATTTGACTCGCCGCGGTATGCACCACGAGTCGGTCGTTTCGTTGCGAGAGACGGTTCGCCGTGTTCGTTCGGCCGATCACTTGGCACAACATGGAAAATTTGCTGAGGCGATCGAGCAGTTGAAGCTGCTACAGAGTAACGAAACCGAATCCAAACAATTTGCGTCGCGTCTTTCCGACTACCGTTCAAGGCAAGGTATTGGCCGCGAGTTGAGTGAAGAACTCCATCGGGCCATGATCAAGCGAGACTGGACGGTGGCTGTGCAACACGCCGAACAGCTGCTGGAAGTGGCTCCTCTATCTGCACTTGCTCTCGATGCCAGGAAACAAGCGTGGGCGCAGGCGGGTACACGAGTTAGTCACACGGCGGTTATCGATCGGCCGATTGACGACACTGCGAAGCTTGGCGGCAAGAATGGCAGTGCCAAAGGTGGGGACGTTACGAGTCGAGTAAACGAAGAAGTTGACAAGAACGAGGACAAAGTGGTGCCGATTCCGGATCTGGAACGGTTTTTCCTTTGGGTGGATGGTGTGGGAGGCTATCTGGTTTGTCCGGCGGAGACGATCACGGTCGGCCAGGCATTGCCAATGGCGGGCGTAGACGTCCCCGTGTTGGGTGATGTTTCCCGCCGCCATATCACCATTCGACGCAGCGGCGAGGGTTATATTCTAGACCCCATCGTCGAGACGCGGCTCAATGGAACCGTTATTGACCGACCAACGTTGTTGAAGGACGGTGACCGGGTGAAGATGTCGGCGGTAGAGATTCGTTTTCGCCAGCCGCACGCCTTGAGTTCAACGGCCTGCCTCGATTTTGTTTCGAGACATGGCACGCAGCCGTCGGCCGATGGAGTGATCCTGTTGGCCGACTCCTGTGTCCTAGGACCGCGTAAAGAAAACCATGTAGTCTGTCGAGATTGGGAGCACGATGTCGTGTTATTTCGGCAAAAAGAGCGACTCCATTGCCGGGCCGTCACGTCGTTCGAGATTGACGGGCAACTGACGGATGGCCACGGAACGCTGGAATTGGCGTCCCAGGTACGCGGTGACGACTTTTCATTGAGCCTCGAGCCAATGCGAGGTTAAAAGTTGCTGGCGTGGACATGGCCAATAGCTTGAGGGAAACTGGACAAATGCAAGAGAAAACAACTACTCTAGAGTCAAATCAATCAGGTGATGCGGACGGTGGGATGGACCCTTTTCAACGGCGTCCAGGAGGCCGGGGAATGAAATTCACATATGCTAGCGGATCGCGTCCCTTGGAGGGATTTACGATCAAGCGGGGGATCGGAGCCGGGGGCTTTGGCGAAGTTTACTTCGCCACGAGCGATGCCGGCAAAGAAGTTGCGTTAAAGCGAGTTCAACGCAATCTAGACATCGAGCTGCGCGGAGTCCGGCAATGCCTGAATCTGAAGCACTCCAATCTGGTCGCTCTGTTCGACATCAAGTATGACGACGAAGGTGAAGCCTGGGTCGTGATGGAGTACGTATCGGGCGAAACCCTAAAGGATTTGCTCGAACGTCACCCCACTGGACTGTCAACCGAGCAAGTTGATCATTGGTTTCGCAGCATGGCATCCGGCGTCAGCTACCTGCACGACCACGGGATTGTGCACCGGGATTTGAAACCAGGAAACATCTTCGATGATATCAGTACGGTAAAGATCGGTGACTACGGTCTATCCAAATTCATCTCTTGCAGTCGCCGAAGTGGGCAGACTGAGAGTGTCGGAACGTTCCATTACATGGCGCCGGAAATCGGTAAGGGTGTCTACGGTAAGGAAATCGACATCTATGCACTTGGCATCATTCTCTATGAACTGGTAACCGGAAAGGTCCCGTTCGACGGAGAGAGCAGTCAAGAGATCATTATGAAGCACTTGACGGAGGAGCCGGATTTATCCATCGTTCCGGATAAGTACGCCCGTGTCGTGCGACGAGCTCTTACCAAAGATCCCGAGCATCGATTTTCCAACGTTGAGGAAATGCTCGCATGTTACGATGGTCAATCGACTCCGACTCCTGATCCGATTGTCACCTCGAAGCAATCGGTTGCCAACGAGGTGCTTGAGATCACGGACGAGCCGGTGATTACGGCCGAGCCTATATCGTCGAAACGCGACGAACCAGTTTATATCGGCGACGAGGCGGATGAGATGTCCTTTGGGCCAGTGCAAGAACTTGCTCAGCCCAACACGATTGCAGATGCGGAAGTCGTCCCGTCGGCCCATCGGACGCCTGGTCGGGCAACTCTTCAAAATGTCAGCGCTCAGCGTAGCGGCGGATGGTCGCGATGGATGGAAGGCGTCGAGCAGAACTCTGTCGGGTCGGCATTCAAGATTGTGATGTTGGTACTCCTGGGCTTTGTGGCAATCCTCAATATTCACATTGCGCTACCGTTGGTGGCGCTACTCGCTGCAATCTACGTTGTCTTCCTTGGTGTTCGAACTCTAGTGTTGGCACCGAGGAAGCGTGAAGCGTTGACGCAACCAGTATTTGAGGCGCGAATTCGCAAACAACTGGTCAACCGACCGATGGCAGACAAGGCGGCGGAATTGACGGGCGGTTGGTTGTGCAGCGCCCTGATCGTGGGCGCTCTAGGCGTGCTCTCGATGACTGTCGTCGAACATGGTCTCAACGGAATCCAAGATTGGTCGGCCTACACGTGGGTTGTGCTAATGTCGGTTGGTGGAGGATGGGGATTGCTCGCCGTAGGGCAACGTTGGCAGGCCACGTCGGCCACGGATTGGCGTCGCGGCACCCAATTGTTAATCGGTATGGCGATGGGTGGAGCGGCCTTTGCAGCCAGCGGTTTTTTCCACACTAACTTGGAAAACCAATTCGTAAGTTTGCCCGGCTTGGGATTGGCATTGGACGCCTGGTACGAGAGTGGTAGGCCGCTACTGCCAGCTTACTTGGCCTATTTTGGCGGGCTGATGGTCGTTGTGCGATGGTGGAAAATGGTCGATCCGCTGCGACGACATCGATTTAGCCTGTTCGCGTCCGTCCTGTGCGGCTTGGCGGCCTGGGTGACCAGCATGGTGTTCTATTTCCCACAACCGTGGGGAATCATGATCGCCGTCACCATGGCAATCGCCGTGCAGCTCTCCGCGCCATGGGTGAGCTGGGAGGAACGAGAGAAAATGAGGCTGGAACTAACGGAGGTGTGACATGACATCCGAACGAATGAACTCGATGAATACGAATGTGGTCGAAAGAACCAATGTCAATTTGGCTGTACGTCCTCACTGGTTGTGGATGCCGTGCCGATTTCAACTGGTCGATCGACTGATCATGATCGCCTGCCTGCTGATGACCACTGGTACGACCATGTCCTTGGCGCTGGCACAAGCAACCGATGATCCGGCGGTAGAGTCGCCCCCGGTTGTCGTGGCAACACAAGAGTCCCCTCCCAATCCCAAAGTCGATGAGGCAGATGTTGAGATTCCGGACGCAGTAGAGGCACCGAGTGCATCAGCCGAGGAGGCGTCGGTAGACGCTATCGACGCACCGCAGGAAGGGCTTGGCAAGGCTCCTCTGACTGTCGAACCACTCTCGGACTCCTATAAAGGCAATTGGCCAATTGTGTCCGAGGGCCGACCAGACTGGATCGAGACCGTTCCAGTTGTCAAGCATGGGTTACACTTGATCACCATTTCATCCGATCCCATGCTCGAACTAGCAGAAGCGATTCAATCCCGGGATGCGGAGATTCATCGCCGGGTCAATCAGTATGTTGATAAGGTCCTTGCCTCCCCGAACGCTCATCGGTTCCTGTCTTGGGATATGGATGAGCTGAAGTCCCGCCTCATTCGCGAAGGTGACACGTACGAGGATGTCGCTGAGTACTCTGTCGGCCAGCTGCATCAGGCGCACGCGATGCTGACCATCGACACGTCGTTTCAAAACGAGATCCACCAGCGGTGGCAAGAGGTCGTGACTTCGATTCGGCTGGCACAAACAGGTGGAATCGCTACAGGTGTCTTGGCACTGATTTTCGTAGTCTTTAGTTATCTTCGCTTAGATACGGCCTCTCGGGGCTACTACACGGGGCGATTGCGAATGGTGGGCGGTTTGGCAATGCTCGGCCTGATCGTGTTCGGCGTTATGTTTTTACGCTACAATCTTGAGTGGGTGCACTTTTTGCTCTACAGCTGATGGAGAGTTGCGCCAAAGCCTCGAGATAGCGAAACGGGACTTTATGCCGCAATCACCGGAAGTTGACACTCTGCTCATCGAGCGAATTCGTAGTGGCGACGGCGACGCCTGGGTTGACTTGATCGGTCGCTACGAAGGCCGGTTGCTAGCTTTTGTAGAGAGCCGATTGCGGAACCGCGCAGCAAGCGAGGACATCGTCCAAGAGGCGTTCGTCGGGTTCTTGAATAGTCTCCCAAACTACGACGGCCGCCGACCTCTCGAGAGCTATTTGTTCTCTATCTGCGCGTATAAGTTGACCGATCACTTGCGACGTGAAGGTCGCCGACCTTCCGTTCCCATGTCGGCTGGCGCTGACTCCTCGGGTGAATGGCAATTGCCGGGTTCGGCCCGCGTCGCGAGCAGCATCGCTCGTAGTGGCGAGCGACGAAACTTGGAAGAGCGAGCATTGGTCGATGCGTTGCGAGAGCAGGTCGATCGTTGGAAGGACCGAGGCGATTGGTCGAAGCTGCAGTGCATCGAGTTGCTGTTTGTTCGCGGTTGGGCCAATAAAGACGTGGCCACGCAACTAGAAACCAGCGAACAGCAGGTGGCCAACTTCAAATTTGACTTTGTCGCTCGCATGCGGAGCATCATTCGTCGCATGGAAATGCCCGAGGATATCTTCCCGGAACTCTACGATGAATGAGGGTTGCGAGTCGTCCTCAAGCTACCTGCCTGCTATTCTTTCTTTAGGTACCCAGCGCTCGATTCGAAGTAACGCCGCTTTCGCTTGACCGATTCCGAGCTATCTTCCTGCCGCTGACGAAGATCCTCTAGATTTGCTCGGCAAAAGCGGCATCCGACCGTTTCAATGTGAAAGTCGACATACGCCTGTGCATCAGAATCGAGTGCTTTAAGCAGGTAGCTGCCGAGTTGATCACGCGTTGGACAGCTTACTCGGTGCCGCCGCCAAACCTCGCCCAACGAATGAACACCCGCGTCGCGACGAGCGATCGTCCTGGCAACGCGCTCAGTCAGCGACGATTGATCGCGCAACGCCTGTTCGACTTCCGCCATATCGTTTGGCGATAATGCCTCATCGAGGTATGCCTCAAGCTCGGCATCGGTGAATTCTCTCATGATTATCCTGCTTGGAGAGCGACTTCTTCGAATGGTTGTACAACAACGAAGCCGTCACCGTTGAACTCCATCTGTATCGACTCGCCGCTTCCGCGTCCGAAGAACGTTTTTAAGGAGATATCCGTCTTGAACTCGGGTTGCAGATTGCCGGACCAGGCGACCGTCGCGTTGGGATCAGTTCGTATCGGTTGACCGGGTCTTACCTTGAGGGTCAGCGGTTCGAAGTGCGTGGTAATGGCGATCAAACCGCTGCCTTCCAGTCGAACATTGAAGAGTCCACCGGCCACCATCGCGGTTAGTTTCCGCATCATTTTGATATCCCAATCGATTTGGGGTTCAAATGCCAGCAGATCGTTGCCGTTGACGTACAGCGACTCGCCCTGCAAGTTGAGTATTTGAATACTCTTTCCGGAATCGGCCAGATACATCTTGCCGCTGCCGGTCGCCTTCGTCAAACGTGCGCCTTCGCCCGTGACCGATCGCTTGATCAACTTACCAAGGCCCTTATCGAGTAAACCCTCTCGGACGAACTTGATCTGACCGTGGTACGCGATCATCGCTCCCATCTTGATCCAGATGTCGCCAGCGAGGTTTACCTCCAACATCCGGTCACTCTCGAGTTCAAAGAGGCCTTGTCCCAGGTCTTGTTGTTGTGTGTTCTGAATGAACTCTTCGAGCGTGTATCGAGCCACCGTTGCGGTCCTCGGGTTGAGTAAAGATAAGTTCTTTTATAAAACCCCCGTATCATCGCAAGGGGAAGCTCTAAATGCAACCGTTGGTATGGGCTCGCGGCTAACGAGTACACTGGCGAAACCAGTGGCAGACGTCAAATCAACAGCCGGCGCCTTATTGGAAATGAAGGGAAGGCAAGCACCGATGCAGGCACTGCAGGTGTGGAAGACGATCGGGCAGGCGCAAGCCGGGTGTGCCGCATTGAAACAAGCCGGAAAACGAATTGGTGTCGTGCCGACCATGGGGGCCCTTCACGACGGGCATCTAAGTCTGGTCAGAGGATCGCTGGCGCAATGCGATGCAACGGTGGTGACGATCTTCGTCAATCCGACCCAGTTTGGCCCGGGCGAAGATCTGTCGCGATATCCACAGACGTGGGACCAGGATTTGGCCGCACTCTCCGAACTGGGAGTGGATGCCGTATTCGCACCGACAGTGGAAGAAATGTACGCAGACGGTACGACGTTCGTCGAGCCTCCTGCCATCTCCAAGCCCCTTGAGGGCGTCCATCGACCGGGTCACTTTCGCGGAGTCGCTACGATCGTGTTGAAGCTGTTTCACGCCGTGCCGGCCGATGCGGCGTACTTCGGTCAAAAGGACTATCAACAAGCGATGGTGGTTTCTCGGATGGTCCAAGATCTGAACTGTCCCATCGAAATGAACGTATTGCCAATTGTTCGCGATGCGGACGGGCTGGCGCTGAGTTCGCGAAATGCCTACCTTACTCCAGCCGATCGTCAACGAGCATTGGCCTTGCATCAAACGTTGCGTGATGCGAAAAACCGGATTGAACAGGGGTGTCGCGACGGCGAGGAGATTTCCGAAGGAATGCTGAGCTCGCTTTCAGATTGCGTTGATTCGGTTGAATATGCCCTGTTGGCGGATCCTGCGACATTGGATCCAATTTCAGCATTTCCCAAGACAATTTCTGCCGTGATTGGGCTGATCGCCGTATACGTCGGTAAGACTCGGCTGATCGACAATGAAATCATCCACGTTCCCAGCTGAACGATTTTATAGAGGCCGAGTTTCACCATGATGCAAGAACTCTACTGCATCCCTCACAGGGTCGGGCCGCTTCCCGTTTTTGGTCTGGGCTGGGCATTCATTGTTTGGTTGCTGATCGCGATGGTGCTAATCGTCGGGTCGCTGCGGGGCAAGGGCTGGAATCAAGACACCACTTCGACGCTTAGCGTCGCCGTGGTGATCGCATTCTTGATTGCGTATGTCTTGCCGTTCCTGGAGGTCCCCGATCCGGCTGCCATGGTCGGCGGCGCGGATCCGCGGGGTCTGCCGATCCGCGGATATGGTGTGATGCTGTTGTGCGGCATCGTTGCCGGTGTCATCGCTGCTAGTTTTCGAGCACGTCAGATGGGCCTGGATCCGGAACATATTCACTCATTGGCTTTTTGGATGTTCGTGACAGGAATTGCCGGTGCGAGAATGTTCTTTGTGGTTCAGTATTGGTCGGACTTTAAACAGCCAACCATCCCGGCCACCGTATTTGAGATCTTGAAGTTCACCGAGGGTGGCCTCGTCGTGTACGGGGCCTTGATCGGAGCGCTGTTGGCTTGCTTGTTCTTCTGCAGACACCGAAAGCTCCCCGTGTTGGCAATTGGCGACATCATCGCCCCGGCGATGTTGATCGGGCTAGCTTTTGGTCGGATTGGGTGCTTGGCAAACGGATGTTGTTATGGCGGCGTTTGCGAAAACCAGTTGCCCTCTCTCGTTTTTCCTCAACTCTCGCCCCCCTACTTCGATCAACTCGAATCGGGGCAGTTGCTGGGGTTGAAGTTGCGTGAAGTTGACCCGGGCAAAGAGCAGGGACGTTGGAACGTCGACCGGGTGGTCGAGGGGACGATCCCCCACACGGCTGGCGTTTGCGTCGGCGATAAGGTGATTGCCAGCGACGATTCGAAACGGGATGGGCGAGGCCCCATTCGAGTGTACGGCGGATTGGCCCGCGCCATTGCGACTGGCGACGAAAGGTCGATCCTCGTGCGGGTGGCCACCGAAGACGGAAAGGCTGCCTTCTGGACGCTCCCCGACTTGCCACAGAAAAGCCTTCCGACGCACCCAGCGCAGATTTACAGCTCGATCAGCGCACTCTTGCTTTTTTCTGTAGCGTGGTTCGCCTTTCCATTCCTGAACAAGGACGGAGCTTCGTTGGCATTCGTGCTGACTCTTTACCCGATCATTCGGTTCTTAATGGAGTTGGTACGGGTGGACGAACCAGGGCAACTTGCAAGTCTCACCATTGCGCAGTTAGTTAGTATCGGCATCCTCACTGCCGCTCTCGGCCTATGGGCGTATTTGTTCACTCGGTCCTCGGGGCGTGCGTTACTGACCCAGCCAGCGGTTTAGCTAACGGTTCGGTTGAGTGAACCGGAGAGCTAGCTAACCGTGCTGGCTGATGCACTGGCTGGGTCACAATCCCAATCTGCTCCAGGGTTCAACCGAGGTTGGTTCCTGGGCGGCTTGGATGGCGGCGACGAGCTCTTTGACAGCCAAATCCTCATTGTCCATCGAGATGCCGATCGCGGGCGTCCCCGTCGCCCACAGCTTCGCAGTTGCCTTGTCAAGCAATTCCAGGCGGTCGACGATGACGACCATTCGTACGCCGTGAAACGTCGTCGGGTTCGTAACGAGGTTAGCATTGCATACCGACTCGCCAATTTTCATCTCTAGCATGCGATGCAGGCGATCACTCTGGCGAGGGTCGCCAGCGACCAGGGCACAGTGGGGGCAATTTACCAATCGTTGTTGGAGTGATTGGAGAGAACAACCAAGCAGTGGGTGAATCCAATCGGGTTCAATCTCTGCGGCTGGATCCATGACGAATCGACGCCACGCCATTCGCGCGTGCGGCAGCACTAACTCTTCCGGTGCGGCCAATCGTGACGTTGTATTTGGGAGGAGAACTTCGCCCTCGATTAACAGCAAGTCGATGTCGAGTGTTCGCGATCCCCAAGGTTGGACTCGGACGCGGTAAGCCGCTTTCTCGATCTGGCAAGCCGCATGGAGCAGTTCCATTGGAGTCAAGTCGGTTTGCACGGCAACAGCGGCGTTCAGGTACGGCTTCTGATCGCATGGTCCACCAGCCGGCAGGGTGGAGTAGAGTGAACTAGTACTGAGCACCGAGATCCGGGACTGGTGAAGTCGATCGACCGCAGCGGTGAGCTGTGCGAGCGGATCGCCGAGATTGGCACCAAGCGCGAGTAGACCACGAAGAGGCTTTGCTGTCACGGGAGCGCGTCCGACAGCGGGAAACGGCGATAACGAGATGCCAACTTCTTGCAGCCAAAAAAACGATGGGGGGGACCTCCGATTCGCGACCTAGGTCGCCGACTGTCGTTCCCTTCAGTCGCCGCCCCCCACCATGATTTGTGCCGTCATTCCCAACGTAGGGGGCAATCTGATCGCAATCACTAATCCATGCGAACACACCCTCGTGGCGCATCCTCAAATAGAATTAACTGTGCTGGACCCGACCAAAATGAGTACGAAAAGAACTCTCGTCGGTACCAACTCGAGCAGGAACTCATCAATCCCGATGGCGTTCGCGCGGTATTTCTAAGACTGGATAAGTGAGTAGTCTTTGTGAACTGATTACCTCCCGATAAGGAAGTTAATGGACATTGTGAGAAGTCTAATCGGCTTGTCAAGCAAGGACTTCAAACTTTCTTTGACGAAAAATAAATCGCTGCAAATATGTTGCTTTGCGTTTTCGTCTAATGGTGACAAGTAGTTGTCACCATGGGTGTGTGGCGACGAGTCGCCGGGAGTTGCGGTGGGTGCAGGAAAAACGATACCAAGACCTCTCGGCTGGGCCAATCTGGCCTTTTCGTAAACTCGCCGTTTCGTCGTTTTCGAACGGCGTGGATCCGAGTATGATTCGCTGAGAGGTCTTTTCCTGAAACAAAAAAAAGTGACTCAGGCGTCTGATGCGACAGGTGTCGAGGGCCCGGTTTTGTGGATCGAAAGTTGGAGCCGGCCCATTTGGGCGGTACGGGAATCTCAGTCTCAATTACCGTTTGGAAACGTAAAATTGGGCGTGAAGCGGGATTTATTGTCATGCTAAAGACGTTTTACGGCGAAATACTTATCGGATGTGGAGTGGTCATTGCCGTCCTCGGAGCGGTCTCCAGTGCGGCTGCGGATTGGCGCGTTGGAACGGCCATGTTGGCCATTGCCGTTTGCTCGCTGGCTGGCCTGCTAGCCACCCTACGACAGCGTCTGGATCAGGTGGCTCATTCAGGTGCCTCGGGCGATTCTGAGTCGACCAGCGGACGCCTGGCGGCGGATCTCACGCGGCGGGAGCAAGAGCTTTCCGACCGTCTGCTGTTGTTTCAGGAAGGGATGGAGTTTCCCGTCGCGGAGACGATTCAACAGCCCGATCGACCCCGGGAGGCCTGGTCACAAGAGAGCGAACGAGACCGCCACCTGTTCGCGTTGCTGGAAACGGAATCGCAGGATCTTTTTGAGAAAATCCGCAACAACCAGTATACCCGGGAGGGTCGCGTACAAGTTGACTTGATTCGCGACGAAGCGTTGCGATTGGTCAAATCGGTCGCTGCGATCTACCGTCCTGACCTGGAAGAGCCCTTACTGGAGACCAGCTGCGAAAAAGTGCTGCGAGCGGCCAGCCGGATTTGCCTGCAGTTGTTGGTCGTCATCGACCAGTTGCCGCTGGATATCAAGAGTTACAACTTGCGGCGGTTGCACGGTACAGTGCAGCAGGCCGTCAAAGCCTATGGCATGTATCGTTCCGTGGAGCCTTACTGGCCCTATTTGAATCGTGTCTATTACCTCGGTCGATTTGCGCTCGGCGCGAGCCCTGTATCGCTGGGCGCATGGTGGGTGGCCAGTAGTTTGGGGGCACGTGGCGCCAAGGAAGTGGCCAGCCAGGTTGTCAATCAACAGGCAATGCGACTCCTGCAAGAGTTGGTGCGCGTGATCGGCTTTGAGGTCGCAACGCTTTACAGCGAGGATTTTCGTTATCGAGATAGCAATTGGGTCTATGGCTCGTTACTTACTGACCTGTTTGCGAAACGGGAATTAGATTCGGTTACGTTGACGGAGGTGTTGTCCGAGTTAAGTAACCTACCACTGCGGAGTGAACACGACCGAGTGTTCCTGTTTCGTTGCATCGCTTCCCACAGGGCGGCCCCAACCGGTAGTGTGCCGTTGTCGAGGATATTGGAACCGTCAGACCGTCGGGCGATCTGTCGAAGATTGCACGCGTTCTTGCAGAAGCTCTCGTTGGAGAATGTTCAACCTCTGAGTGAGTGGACACAACATGTTGAATCCTGGTTGGATGTGCGGTGGCCGACGACTGCTGCGTCGGGCAAGGATGACAAAGATCAAGTACTCGCTGGTCTCCGAAGCTTGCTGGGTTTCTTGTTGGAGTTCAAGAGCCGGGAAGTTAAAGATGCTGTTGACCATCTACCGACTACCAGACTCTTCCGACGACTGGACGATGCCGCTCAGCAGGGATTGTGCGACGAGCTCTCGACGGAGCCACCGTTCTTTTTCGAGCAACCGATGTTGGACATCGACTCGCAATTGGCGAATGAATACTGCGATGATCTAATCGAGTTGTCAGTCGGTTGCCAACCGTATGATTCGGCGGAAGAGGACCTGTTTCGGCAGGTGGCTGCCTATCTGCACATCGACGAGAACGTGATCACGGCCAAATTGAACCAGGAGTCGGTGCAGCGTTTGGCCCGCCGCCAAATGAATCTCGATCTCTCATCGCCACCACCGGGTGAAATAGCCCGCGCGATCATGGATATTGTCCCGGAAGTCGGAGCTGTCACCGGGATCTACTCGGGCGTGACCGCGGAATCTGAAACAGGAAAGATTGAACGCGATCTTTGGTTGGTTGCCACGGCATCCAAGTTGTTCGCATTGAGACAGCTACCAGTTGCCGTTGTTTGGATGAGCGACGAGGGAACCGAGCTCGAATTGACGACAGCATGGTCGGGAAACTACGCCACGTTGAAAGGGGGCCAGTGGACCATAAGCCCTGAGGGAGACTCGCCGCGACTGATTGTCACGGCCGGTTTGCTCCAGCGCAACGATTCATTCTTCAAGCCACTGCAGGTTTGCATCGCCGACTAGCGAGCAGTACGTAATCCGTCGCCTGCGATTCGGGTTGACTTGTGGCTTGCCAAACGTACTACTTTATCGTGACAAGCACTAGGGTCCGCCTACCAACGCCAGCTTGACTGTCGGCTGAAAAAACCTCCGATTCCATCGGTTTTTCAAGCCTCGCCCTTTGACATTCTTTCGCGCCTTGGCGATTATGGATAAACGGTATGCGGACACGTTACACTTAAGCCGTTATGGGCAATGAGGCCATCATGCACTACGGGCAGACGATTGGCCGTCCACTCGAGATCCTGCTGGTCGAGGACAGCTTGCTTGACGCACATACAGCGATTGCGGCTCTTCGTGATGGCGAGATCAATCATCGCCTGACATTGGTCCGGGACGGTGAGGAAGCGCTCAATTTTCTACACCGGGTCGGGTGCTTTTCGCGTGCTCCTCGGCCCGACATCATCCTATTGGATCTTCACCTCCCCAAACGCGACGGCTTGAGTGTGCTCAAGGAGGTCAAAGCCGATTTTAGTCTGAACGAAATTCCGGTCGTCGTGTTGAGTGCTTCGGATAATGATGCGGATCAATCTGCCTGTGACGACCTAGCCGTCGAGAGTTTCATCCGTAAACCGGTGAATTTCGACAAATTCGTGGCCGTGATCCGACAGTTGAAACAACGCTATTTCCTGGCCGACATCGTGTTGCCGACTTGACGGAATCTGTCTCGAAAGGATCGGCACGTGACAGCGCTGGGGATTCTGGAAACGACCGGTTGTACAGCGGCGATGGTCGCCTTGGACGTCATGGAAAAGGCGTCTCGAATCCGTGTGGTGCAGGCCGAATTAAACGACTTTTTGGGGATTTGCATCAAGTTTCGCGGTGGTGCCGACGAGGTACGTATTGCATTGGAGGCCGGTTTGGCGGTGGCCACTGAGCTGCACGGTCAACCGATAGGAAACGTCATTCTTCGTCCGGACGATGGCGCTTGGAAAGCCATTCATAGCCCACCTGAATTCAACCCGCTCATTCAACAAGACGTGGTTCATCAACCTCGTTTTGAATACTCCACAGACCGTAAGGTAGACGGCATGACCAGACCAGACGCGCTAGGATTCATTGAAACACAGGGGTTCACTGCCGTGTTTGCTGCCATCGACGCGGCCTGTAAGGCGGCCAATGTCGACGTCGTGGGAAAAGAGAAGTTAGGTGGAGGATACGTCACCGTTATCATCCAAGGTGATGTGGCTGCCGTTCGCGCGGCAATCGAATCGGCCACTACTCACATCGACGGGCTCGGCACCTTGATTGCCTCGCACGTCGTCACTCGACCCAGCGAAGGTGTGTTAGGTCTGCTCCCCAAGATGTAGACGAACGTGCGTCCGCTACTCAGATTCCTTACAAAAATAGCCCGGAAGAGTGTTTATCAACACGCTTCCGGGCTGATTGGTTCTCGTATTGAATCTGGTGATCCTACGAGACGTGGTAGCTGCCAGGCGACAGCCCGCCGACTGCCGCTAGGTGTCGCCACCTCGCTGGCTAGTACAGAAACATTCCACTAGATCACCTCCTTTCCAACTAGAAACTTTCCCGCTCTTAGCCACTTACCAGATTGCGGCCCCCACGGGACTCTAGTCCATCGCACTGCGTTCGTGCGATCACTTCAAGGCTATTGTTAGCAAGCACCCTACCTGGGGCAAGGTAGATTATTCAGGAATTCACGTATTAGTAACTCAATCGCTAGCGCGAAACCCCACGAATAGGTGGCTCATTGAGTCCGGCGTTATTCCCGCTGCGTACTCGCTCACCTCGTACGCCTCGATGTATCGCGCGCCTTCGCCCCCGAACAGTTCTTGCACCCGATCAGAAAAGTGAGTCCGCCTCGGCTCAATCACCTCGAGATACCAGCGTTTGAGCCAACTCAATCGATCCTCGACGGTCTCCGGCACTTGATCGGCATGGCCATGGTTGTAGGGTAAGAAATCGAACACTTGGCATTCGTGCGCCGACAACATCTCCACGATACGATCGATTTGCGGTTCGATGTCGATGATCACGTCGGCTTGCAGTCGGCAGGGCTTTGTAAACAAGTCGCACATGTAGGCTACCACCGGATCGTGTTTCAAGTGAGGGACATCCGGTACAACCAACGGGACGGTGACCATGTACGAAGCGTCCTGCACGGCTTGGCCGACCGCTCGGTGGTCCGGGTGATAGTCACAGGTTCGGTGGGTGAGAACGAGGTCAGGTCGGAAGCGGCGAATCTCTGCGATGATTGTCTCCCGCAACTCCAGCGAGGGTTGCAATCTCCCGTCCGGAAAATCCCAAGTGACGTATGCCTCGACGCCGATGCGGCGACCTGCCTCGGCCGCCTCCAGCCGCCGTTTCGCGACCAGCGCTTGCCGGTCGAGGCGATGGTGTCCGGCCCCTCCGTCTGTCACAGAGACCAATTTGACAACATTGCCCGCATCGACGTGTCGAGCGATTAGCCCGCCCGCGTGGTATTCGGCATCGTCAGGATGCGCTCCCAGGACCAATACTCGAACGGTCGCTGTATCCAATTTCTGCATCTCCAGTCGTCTGTCTGGCGGAAAGACCTACAAGATGGGGTAATCGGTAGGGGCTGGTCAACGCCCTCGACGAGAAAAACGGCTTCCGTGACAACCGGCCGATGGCGGCATGATTGCCCTTGACCTAGGGTCTCAATTGTTTGATACCCGCAGGTCGGCAGCGGGTGGCAGGTAAGAAACCGTTAAAGTTTCCCTATATTTCCTCGATAACGCAGTCGTTCGACGCCGATCTATGATGTAGTGGCTATTGCCGTGACTATTGGTTGTTGAGAGTAGTGGTATGGAAATTCCTCCCGACGTACAACAGGTCTGGGAAATGCTCCTGACCTGGATCGGATTCGGCACCATCGCCGGACTGTGCGGAAAAGCGGTCGTCCCAGGACGTGATCCGGGCGGGACGATCACCACCGTTGCGATGGGCATTTTCGGAACCTTTATGGGATGCGGCATTTACTCATTGTGGGTGAAACAGTACGTCGGCCCGTCAACCGACTTCCGAGGCTTGGCATTCGGTACGCTTGGGGTAGCTGTCATCTTGATTTTCTTCCGTGTACTCAGTGGTCTTTGGCTGGAGGGTGACGTGCCGCTGAACGTGACGCACCGTCCGCACATGCGTCGTCGTCGCCGCCGCCGCCGATACGCCGACGTCGATTACGACGAGTATTAGGCCACCGTGTGGCGGTCTCGCCTCTGTTCGTAACGACCATTGATCAGGCCGAACAGCCGCTGTGTGCTAGCCCACGGTTTTTCCGACGGGCCACCTTCCAGGAACCCGACGCTAGCGAGTTCGCCTGAGACAAGAAATAACCTTGTCGTTCAGTGGGTAGATGAATAGACTTGCCGAGGTCCGCTCAGGTTCCGTCACTCCCTCCCGGGACGTGTTCAGCATTCGCTTGAGGCGGTGTTTTGCTTGGCAAAACAAATCTGCCATCACCATTCGGGAGGAGAATTAAATGTTCTTGGAACCACACATCGCAGTTCTTGAGTTGGTCGGCGTCGTGATCGGTATCATCGTGATGGGCGTGGCCTTCACATGTAAGGTGGGTATTCGTTGGCCCTTGGTGTCGACGGTAGCCTGGTTAGTCGCCACAGTGATTTCACCGGCGGACTTACTAAGTACTTTCGTCTCCACCCTACTTCTGCTGACCGCATTCTATGTGGGCACGCGACAATTCCCGTTAGCTCGGTTTAGCCTTGATGCGAAGTCGCCGAATGGGCGAAGTGGGCGCACGAAAGCCCCTTCGCCCAACTATTGATTGGCTTGCGGCACGCCGCGGCGTTTGGAGACAATGCGGCGAACCATTTCGTCGGCAGTTACGCCGAGCAAGATGACCAATCCGATGATGGCGAACTCCATCGACGTATCGAACCACTCAATCAAGTTGATTGCGTTGTTCAGGACTCGCATGACCGCTGTAGCGATGACGACACCCAAGATTGATCCCTCACCACCTCGCAAGCTACAACCGCCCAAGACGGCGGCCGCGATCGCATACAGCTCATAGAAGTTCCCATGCCCGGAAGGCAAGATCGAGTTCAGGTCAAAGGCAAATAGGATGCCCCCCATACCGGCGCAGACGGAGCAGATAACGTAAGAGAGGATCACCATGCGGTCCGTGTTGATGCCGCTAAACCGCGCCGCTTCCTCATTTCGTCCCAAGGCCAGCATGTAGCGACCGTAGATGGTCTTGTTGAGAAACACAGACGCGACGATGGCAAGGATTGCCAGGAATACAAATGGCATGGGGATGCCGAATTCATACTGAACCCCCGTCAATTGCTCCAATAAATCGCCTTTTGCGATTTGCCGAAGTTGGAAGTACTCGGTTTGAAAACCCTGTGTTTGGTCTGAGGTAATGAAGCGGGCAATTCCTCGATAACCAAGTAAGCCACAGAGTGTCACGATAAACGGTTGCAGGCGGACTTTCGTGATCAGCAATCCATGCGCCAGCCCGATGATTGCGGAGAGTCCGAGCATCAGAAAAATTGCCAGACTCGTCGGCATGGCTTGTGTGCGGTGCGAAAGACGGACGCCGGCGGGCGGTGGCAATCGATTCCGTTTGCGAGCCAAGAACCGAAATTCGGTGTTCACACCACTCGCGGCTGTGCTGACAATGGAATATTCGCCCGGTATGCCAGTCTCGTAGTCCAGCCGAATTTGATCCTGTTCACGGAATCCATTCTGGGTTCCGGCCACGACAATCGTGTGATAATAGAGATTCTGATTGCCTCGACGAATTGGGTTCTTGTCGACGGGTTTTTCTTCCAGGACTTGGTGTCGTGCACGCGCAAGAAAAACGGGCCGCACCAGGCTGCCAATCTCGCGAGAACGGCGTTGATCCGCCAACAGAACTTCGGCCCGATCGGGAACTTCTGTCGTTGTCAGTGTCGTTCCTTCAATGCGTTGAACGGTATAGCGACTGTCACCAATCCGAATCTCATCTCCGATTTTGTAGTCTGTCGCCGATTGCGTGAGTTGGAGCGTGCTGCCTTGAAGTGATTCGATTTCTAGTTGGTCCTGCGGGACATACGTCGTCTTAAGCGCCATCGCTAGAAGGCAGCCAATCAGGGCAATCACCGAACCGATCGACAGGTCGATGCCGCCTGTGATGATCACAAAGGCGACGCCGATGCTGATGATGCCAAACAAGGCCGTCCACCGCATCGTATTCTGCAGGTTCTCGGCGCCGGCGAATTCTGGCGCCTGCCACATGGTGAATAGGCAAATGGCCGTTAGTAAACTGCTAATGCCGAAAATTCTTGATTGCATGCAAGACTTCAGCACTTGTGACGCAACACTTAAGTTCACTGCCGTTCTCGATTCTTGCTTAAGGATTTAATGTGTTCACAGCGATTCCTGCGATCATTGGACGTCACTTGGTGACGCGTTAGCGGCACTCACCTGAGCTGTTGCCAACTGCATGATCGCCACTTCGCTCAATTCATCGCGTTGCAGCTCACCAGCAATTTGGCCCTCATGCATTACCAAGCTGCGATCACTCATTCCGATGATCTCCTCGAGCTCGCTCGATACGAACAGAACCGCCACGCCTTGTTCGGCCAACTCCTCCATCAAGCGATAGATTTCCTGCTTCGCTCCAATATCAATTCCACGAGTCGGCTCGTCCAGAAGAAGGACTTTTGGCGACATGGTCAGCCATTTGCCAATCACGACCTTTTGTTGATTACCGCCCGAAAGGTGGCGGACGATTTGATTTTTCGATGGTGTCTTGATCTGCAGTCGATCGATCATGGAAGTCGAGTCAAGTTGTTCCTGGCGTTGGTTCAGCAGGCCACCCCAATGTTGGTTCCTGCCGAGTCCGGCCAACCCGATGTTGTTTTGAACGGACATTTCGAGGACGACACCGTGCTTTTTCCGATCCTCCGGGACCAGCGCCACGCCATGGTTGATCATGCCGTGTGGTGTTGCGACTACGGTCTTGCCGGCGATGCGAACCGTGCCGCCCAACCGTGCATCGATTCCAAAAATGGCGTGCAGCAGTTCGCTGCGACCGGCTCCCACCAGCCCGGCGACGCCAACGATTTCTCCACCCCGAACTCGAAAGCTCACTTGGTGGTTGGGCCAACTCGTCGTGACCAGGTTCTCGACGTCAAGCACGACCTCGCCAGGCGTGTGCGGTGTGCGGTGGTAGAACTGCGCGAGGTCGCGACCAACCATCAATTGTACCATACGGTCATGGCTGATTTCTTCTCGGGAGATTTCTCCAGAGTTTCGGCCATCCCGGAGTACGACGACGCGGTCGGCTAGTTTCCGCACCTCACCCAGTCGATGCGAGATGTAGATAATACTGACGCCTCGTTGTTTGAGGTCACGAATCACCTTGAACAGGGCTTCGGATTCTCGCGATGAAAGGCTTGATGTCGGCTCATCCATGATGATAATTCGAGCATCGATTGAAAGAGCTTTGGCGATCTCAACCATTTGTTGCTGACCGATCGGCATGCGACTGACTAGGTCGGTCGGACGAGCTGCCAAGCCAACCATATTCAAATACTCTTGCGACTCCATCGCCATCTTCGCATCATCGATCAAGCCGAAACGTCGAGGCTCGCGTCCTAAGAATATGTTGGCAGAGACGCTGAGGTTGTCTGCCAAGTTGAGCTCTTGGTGGATCAGCACTACACCCAGTTGTAACGCTTTTCGGCAGGAGTCTATTTTCACCGACTCACCGGCCAAACACAGCTGGCCAGAATCTGGCTGCTGCACGCCGGCCAGAATTTTCATCAACGTGCTTTTTCCCGCACCATTTTCGCCGATTACGGCAAGCACTTCTCCGTGACCAAGACGAAGATCAACGTCCTGCAACGCGATCACACCTGGAAACCGTTTGGTAACGTTGGAAACTTCAAGTAGCGGATCTGTCTCAGAAACCATGGCGTCGTCAGCAACTGCGGGAACGTTGGAATTCAACCCGCTCTGCTGAACCACAATCGACAAGTGCACATGATCCGGAATTCAGAGCGACAGAAAATGGTCGTTACTCGTCTGTTCGGACTTGTCGCCCGGCCTCCTGGACCGCCTGTAGGCATTGCGGCGGGTTGTAAGCAAACAGCCCAACCATGCAACCCAGCTCTGGGTATTTGGCAATCGCGTCCTGCGCGTTTTGTTTCGCCTTCGCCTGGTCAAAGTCGTCGGTACGAGTGCCGAGGATCGTGTACTTGTCGCCCTTCAGTTTTTCGTTTGGATCACGACGTTCGGGATCAAATTCACGGTCAAGTAACTCATCAATAACTCCCTGTCGCCGTTGTTCCGCATTCAGTTGACCTAGCCGGCCAACGAAAATCATCACCGTCCCGCCGTCTGGCATCGCTTCCTTGATCAGTTCGCCAGCCAAGCGGCCCGCTTGATAGTTTTCCATACCGATGTACGCCAAACGGTTCGTCTTCGGGGCATCAGAATCGTGGGTAATATAATGTTTCGTAGCACCAACTTGATCTAACAACTCCGCTTGGTTTTCGGGATTGATTGGACTAATTGCCAGACCGGTCACATCGTCCTGGACAAGCAGATCTTGGATCATCTGTTTTTGGTCGCCGACACCATTTGCAGGAAATCGAAGCAACACGTTGACATCAAACTCGTTGCCAGCCGCCTTAGCGCCAGCCGCTGCAATGGTCCAAAACGGATCGACTCCGTTGGTAATATAGGCGACCGTTGGTCGCCCTTTCTTTATTTGTGACTGGCCCTCGCCGGCGGCGAGTTGCGATTTCTTCTCCTCCCAGAATTTGTGCACATTGTCTTGTCGGATTTGGCGTGCCTCGTGGTTTTGGAAACCATTTTCGGGCAGAACGTCTTTGGCAGGTTCGTTTCGGGCAAGCCGAGCCAAAATCTCGACCGATTGATGGCCGTACATGTACGGGTTCTGGACCACTGTACCGTGAACTTCGCCGTCGATGATGCCTTGCAGCGTGGTATCGTGTTCATCAAAACCAATGACGACAATCGGTTGCCTGCCGTCCTCCACATCCGACTTCACGGGGCAGCCAGTCAACCCGACAATGCCAGCCACCAACACCAAGGATGTGAGTAATTTCATCTTCGAACTCCCGTTGCTTCTTCAAGAACCGATAGTGCCACTTGTCCGCCCATTTGAAGACCACGTTGTACCATTCCACTTGCTCGCCGGCCAGTTGCCAAGAGGATTGATGCCCCCTCTTTGAGGTGGTGATGGGCATTTAGCGAGCTGGCGAGAAGATGTGCTGGTATCGCACAGGCCAGAATCTTTCCATTTCGCTGACGTCATGGGACGGTTCAGGTTTCGTCACCACAGATGGGAAGGGATTAATTGGCTTCTTTTTTCAAACGTTGCAGTTGGATGTTGCGATAAGCGGCAGCGGTGTACCAGCTGGCGAAGCCGAACGGACGCACGGGTTCCTGCTCCCACCAGATCGAGAACTTGTGTTTCTTGCGATCCAATTCGATCAGGTGTTCCTTGTCGACCCAGACATTGATCGCCTTGTCGGTGACTCTTAGGCGGATCTTGTACCACTTGTCCTTTTTGAAGTTGATGTAATTCGTTGTTTCGTTTTCATCGGCAGCTGCGTTGTCAATGTTGGATAGACCAACCGTTCCGCCACCCCAACCGCCGAGAACTAAAGTGCAATACGCTTTGTCGACAGGGAAAGTGATTCCGCAAAAGAAATCGTCACCCTGAGTTCGTTTTGCTTCCAACGTCATTTCATAATTCGACCTCGGAAAATTGTGAATCTTGGGATCGATGGCGATGCCGCTGGCAGGCGCCCCAACGCCTAACACGATGGCACCGTCTTTCACTTGCACTTTTCCATGTCGCTCGAAGTCGAATTTTTCGATGATCTTCCAGCCACGAAGATCTTTGCCGTCAAAGAGCGAGACTTTCTTGAGGGCGGCCGGTTTTTCGATCTTCTTCTCGGCCGCAGATTCTACTTCACCTTCTTGGGCATTTGCGGCAGTGACGGTCGTTCCCAATAGAAGTAGGAGACCCCAACAGAGCAGGCGGCGGTCGTTCAACAACATAGCAGTCTCCATGTTCAGTTCTTCCTTAGTAACCCGAAACGTCAGCGAGGGGTGACGCGAACTGCAGCCCTCGCTGACGCATCGCGTTACGAACTCTTCAGCTCTACCCGAAGATCAAGAAACTAACAAATCACTAGAGCAGATGGCGAGCCTTTATGGCCAAGTACTGATTAACGAGAGGTGCGGTCATAGATTCTGGAAACGCATCCAACGCCATAACGCCCTGTTTTTGCAAATCGCCGATGACCTGATGCCGCCAATTCAGAATTTCAGCGGCCGCGGCCGCCTCGTAGAATGCAGTGCCCTGAGGGTTTTCGATATCGGCTTTGGCGAACACGGAGTGGTCACGAATCAGCACACCCAATGGCAGGTGTTTGCCGACCAGGTTGCCTAAATACTGTTGGACTTGAAAAGCGTTCACCTCGTCTAGCACGTTGGTCATCAGCACGACGAGTGAGCGTTTCTTGCAATTCGAGTCGAGGAAAAGGAACGCTTGATCGTAGCGAGATTCCACGAGCTTGGGAAATCGATCGAACGAAGCATGAAGCAGATGGTTCATCTGTCCCATCCCACCTCGCGGAGGCACAAAATTATGAATGTCATCCGAGAAACAGATCAGCCCGACGGAGTCGCCCTGTCGCAGCGCCACAAAACTAAGCATTAGCATGGCATTGAACGAGTAGTCAAGTAGGTTGAGGTCCTGGTGCTCGTTGGTCATCATTCGGCCGCAGTCAATCAAGAAAATGATCCGCTGACTCTGGCTTGTTTGGTAGTCTCTGACCGTTAGTTTGTTTCGTCGAGCCGTGCTCCGCCAGTCGATTAATTTGTAGTTGTCGTCCAACGTGTAGTCACGAAGACGTTCAAAATCGTGGTCCTGTCCAACACGTCTAGTCCTCCGCACGCCCAGCAGACTCAAGCGGTTCGTGCGAGCCAAGATCGCATACTCAGACAGTTGTTTCATATCGGGATAGACGTGAATTCGTGATTCGACGGGAATGGCAAAATCACGTTGCCATAATCCCCAACGACTTTGACAGCGGAGGTGCACCGTTTCCATTAAATAGGCGCCACGACGCTGTGCCGCAAATTCGTAGATCAAACTCGAGCGAGATTCGGCCTTCAGTTTCACGTTGAACTGACCGGGAGTAGCCACCAATTCATCGGGGACGTCATCTCGAATTGTCACCGGCTGATCTCGTTTGCTCAGGTTGTCGACTTCGATTTCAACCTTGTGTGCCTTTCCCAGCGAAGCAATTCGTACACATTGTCTGGCTGCTGCAAAAGAGCGGCGACGCGGCAGGCTCCATACGTCGACCAACCCGACCACAATCAACACCAAATCGCACAAGATGATGACTGGCAAGACGACTGGTGTGGCGATTAAGACCAACGCCGTCGCAAACGGAGCGATGAACGTCGCGACGTACAGTCGCGTTGGAGTGATTTGCCGCCACAGATAAAGCCATATCAGAGGCATGCAAAGTGCGGCGAACAACACCCAAACGAACTGCAGGCTTTGATCGATCTGGTGTTGGAGAAATTCCTGGCTCAAAGTCGTGGCACCTCAATGGAGCGGAGAAGTTGAGTGAGTAACTGATCCGTCGTGTAGCCCTCGACCTCCGCTTCAGCAGTCAGGATCACACGGTGGCGAAGGGCCGGCAGCGCGATTTGGACGACATCGTCGGGAACCGCGTAATCTCGCCCACTAAAGACCGCCAAAGTCCGAGCAGCCTGGACCATGGCAATGCCCGCACGCGGCGAAGCTCCCATGTGAAACTGGGGCCAGCGACGTGTTTCGCGAACCAACTTGTTCACGTAGTCGATCAGCTTATCGTCCACATGAACGTCGCTTGACGCTTGAGTGATCTGCAAGATCTCTTCGGCGGAAGTGACGGTCTCAAGCTCGTTCTCCAGCCGGTATGTGAGATCGACTTGCTGGCTATGGAGACGCAATACCGAAGCCTCCTCCGTTTCTGACGGGTAATCGACGATCAGTTTGAACATGAAACGATCCAACTGAGCTTCCGGTAGGTTGTAAGTGCCTTCGGATTCAATCGGATTCTGTGTTGCCATCACCAGGAACGGCCGCTTAATCTGATGGCTCGTGCCGTCTACCGTCACGCGATATTCTTGCATAATTTCTAACAGTGCAGCGTGAGTCTTCGCCGGTGAACGGTTGATTTCGTCGGCTAACAGGAGTTGCGTGAATATTGGCCCGGGCCGAAAGCGAAACTCCTGCGTCTTCATATCGAAAATGGGCGCCCCCGTAATATCCGACGGCATGAGATCGGCCGTGAATTGAATCCGGCCAAACTCACAGCCGAGCACCTTGCCAAGTGCCCGCACAAAGAGTGTCTTACCAAGGCCCGGTACACTCTCGATCAAGATGTGCCCGTTGGAAAACAAGGCGACCAGCGCACCCAAAACCAACTCGTCCTGCCCCACGTAGACCTTGCCGATTTCGTCGACGATTCGGTCAAAGAGCTTCTTAGTGGGTGTTTCCCGCGAAACTGGCCGTGGTGAGGGTTCCGCCTCCGAGAAGACGCTCTCGATCGGTTCAGCCAAGTCGGCAGCCTGGTCCAGTGGGTGTGTCGACGCGGCCGGCCTGGGCCGATTCGATGGAATGGTGACCGCCGAACTTGTTGGATTGGTGCGATCGGACGTCGAATGGCTCGGCACTGGCTGCACCAGTTGGCACTTTGGGCATTTCACTTGATGCCCGCCTGCGGAATCGCCAATTTTCAGCTTTTGTCCGCATTGTTGACAGGCGAATTCGATGGTTTGGTCGGAGGTAGGATTCGTGCTCATCGGTGTGACTACTGTGGTTTAGAGTCGTGTGAAGTGTCCGGCGTTGCTTTGTGGCTGACACCGCGTTGTTTCTGATATTCGGCCAAGGCGCGGTAGGCGTGCTCCCGGTCGGAAATTCGGCTCAGCAAAGAACCGATCGCCTGAATGTGCTTGCCGAAATCGGTCGTCGAAGGCTGCTCTCCCGCACTTGGTCGTCCCAAGATCGGGAACCAGGCAAAGCAGAGCAGTACGCCCAACAAAAATGCATGAACGATGATCATGCCGATCGGCCAACTGCTCAATGCCGAAATCCCGGGTAATGAGCCAGATGCGGTCGAGTGAGCATCGCGGTCCGACGGTGTCGTATGGAGGAAGCCCACACGACGACCCTGGCATTCTTCGATCATTCGCTGCGCCAGTTTGCGATGTTCGTGGTTGACCAGCGGCAGGTTTAGCAGGAAGGAACCATTGGGTACTGCCAAGATCCTGCTACCGCCCCAACTTGAATCGTGGATTTCGGTGACTAGTGGCGTACCGGCCTTGGAGGCGAGTAGGACATTGAAGAACCGTGGCAAAGTCTGTTGCCGCTGGCCATCCTCAAAAATCAGCTCATCGAACGAGTTGTCGAAGTTCACCGAGTAGTCGGTGAGATCTTGTGTTGAGGGTCCCTTCAACGCCAAGTCGAGATCCTTCTGCTTAGGAATATCAAGATAAGCTCGCACCTCGATGTCAAGTTTTTCGGCATCGATTCCACTTGTCCACGACGGGTCCTCGGCCACCAGTCCACGAACTTTCTCTCGTTGTCCTCGGTCGCGCACAATGAACCATCTCGCCATCGCTTGATCGGGAATTGAATCTCGCTGCGTGGCGAAAGAGGACTTGGCATACCCTCGCCGGCGCCACAACTCGAGTTGCTGGTCGGGTGGAGCGTCTGAAGCAGCGGCAGACCAGTATTGAGAAAGAGCATCATAGTCACGACCGACGTATATGAGTGTTCGATTGCCCTGTGACAACCAAGATTCAATACTGATTCGTTGGGCGAGGCTCGGCGGTACAAAGTCGTCGGGTGTCCAAACGATCACATCGAAATCGCCGAGTCGACGGGAAATGTAGTTTCGCGATGAAACATCGTAGCCGGCCAATTCAAACATCTCCGAAAAGACGGCCGTACCGTTGACGCTGGTTTTGTGTTTCCCTGTCCGAGTTCCATACTGCGAATGGATCGCTTGGTCACATCCTGTCGAGAGCAGCGTCAACAGCACGACGGCAGCACAGCATTCGATGGTGACGGACGTGGGTTTTGGCGTTTTCGTGAAACGCCTGACGCAGCAGGCTAGCCCGCTCAGAATGAAGGCGACGACGGACTTCAAGTGGTCACCTCCTGGACGGCCAGACGATGAAACTTGTCTAACGAAGACCAGCAGGATTCAAACCGTTGGCGATCCAAGTCGTGCTCGCCAAAAAAAACATCTTCGAACGCGACCATCGTCAATTCGACCAGCGATCGAAGCGGTCGGTGAGTGCGCAGTTCGCGAAGGTACTGTCGGTTTGTTTTACCCTTTGCGAGCCGAATCAACCGCTCTTGGTCGAGGCGAAGCAATTTGTAGCTAAAGAGATAGATGATTGCTTTGCGAAAGTCGCCCTGATCACGAAACTGTTTCGCCATCGGTAACAGGTCGACGGCGCCACCTTCCAATTGGAACGGTAGTTTCTCGACCCTTGACGCATCGAAACCAAACCCGTGTGAAGGTGAATCGGGAAATTCGGTGAGCTGTGAATGACTCGCCGCGCGAGCGACAACGATGATCAGCGCGATCAGCAAGGTGGCAAGCAGAACATACATGATCCCCCGCATCAATTGGCCGAGAAAGTTGAAGTTCCAATTAAAATTACGTGGCTTGCCGGGGGTCCACCGCGAGTCACGGCTACCGGCGATGTCGGGCGGCGTTTTGACATTTACGCGGCGAATGCCGTCGGTCTGCCGTTCGTACCACGGGTAGCGAGCGGACCGTCGAAACGCATCTTTACCCGCGTTGACCCCGTTGCCAGAGATCTGTTGAGCGGCCAGAGGCTGCACCAACGAACCGGACCAAAACAGCACAATGAGGCTGCAGCGGATCAGCAATTGGTTTCGGATTGGCGAATTCCACCAGTTCATTTTTATCGCTCGGCCAGCACTTGGCCACGCTTCTTTTTGGCTATTTGGCCAACGGTGTCGCGACGAGACGACGCCCTTCGGCTTTGAGTTTTAGTTCCACTTCCCAGCCTTCATACCGAATCCTCTGATCGAGGTAATTGAGGTAACGGGCGAGGGACACAAACAATGCCGAGGTCCAGAGGGCAGTTGGAATGGCAATGTACAGCATGAATATCGAGTTCTGCGTCCAGAGATTGAAGAACATGCCCTGCAGGAAGAGCAGTGTAAAGTAAATTGAGCTAAACAGCGTCAGGCAGACAAGCGAAGTTGTCGCCCATCGTACCACGAGTTCGCCCGAATTGAGTGAGTGCAATTCGCGATTCCGGCGAACGACGGTGACGGTATCTGGTTCGGTCGTTCTGAACGGGTTCTTTTCCAGGATGATGATTTCCGGAAGAAACGGTCGACCAATTCGCGTCACTGCCACTACCAAACAGGCGGTGCCCATCATGACGATTTCCATTCTGGCTTGGAAAGGGCCCGCACGGTCTAGTGTCAGCAATGCCAGCGAGACGGGGAAGGCCAATCGAACGATTCCCATACTCCAGATTAACTTACTGCCGGCGAGCCTTACGTCGGCGAGAACTTCGCGGTAGCTGGGAGCACTGTCGAAGGCGGCACGGCCCAAGAATGAAGTTACGAAGGAGGCGGCAAGGGGAGCCTGTATAAAAACCAGTAACGTCTGTGCCCAAAGGTATCGCCAAACCGTTCCGGCCACGTCGATTGTGGCAGCATCATTGTCGAGTATGGGCATCCAGTACGTCAGCAGGAAATTCCAGGCAATAAATGGCGCAGCCCCGATCATGAATAGCGTCAGGCACGGGCGCAAGAACACTCTCAACAACGTCACGGAAAGGTCGAGGACCTCGATTCCGTTGCGTTCGCGAATGGCGATACGTGTTTCATCGAAGTGCATGACGGGACCTTCGCGGCATTCCCAACACGACAAAATAGACCATCAGCAGCGCGCTGGAGGCAATTGCCACCATGGCTTTGATGTAGTAGGGCGCTGCCGAGGGTGAGAGGAATCCCTCAATCAATGCGGCAAAGAAGAACAGCACCATCGAAGCGCCCATTACCGGCATTGCCTCCTGCCCAGCCTTGCGTAGCGAGGCGTGCCGCGTGAGCCCGTCGGTGCGAATCCACGACCAACCGATGCGTAGGCCGGCACCCGCGGCCAATACAATCGCCGTCAGCTCGAAGGGTCCATGAGCGGTCACAAAGTGAAAGAAGTTCTCCCCAGCTGGGACGTCGGGTCGTGCCATATACCCGAACGATGCACCGAGTAGGGCGGCGTTGGAAACGGTGATGTAGATGCCCGGAACAACCAAGATCCCGCCGGCAAAACACTGCAGACCGATCCCCGTGTTATGCAGGATGTAGAAGCCCGCCATGGCAAAATCCGCGTCCATCGGACGGCCGTTGATCTCGTTGGCGAACATCGATTCCAACTGTTCAATGAACTCGGCCGACATGACTTGTTCCGCATAGCCTGGCCAGACGGTGGTCGACTGAGCGAGGAAGGCAGAGAGAATGAAGATGCCCCAGAAAAGCACAAAACAGACCTGCACGCAACGGTCTTCGAAAATCTGCCGTGGAACGACTTCGAGCAGAGTTTGTCGCCAGCGATTGACATTAAACCTCTGCGAGCGATAGAGCTGATTATGGGCTCGACCGACCAGCAAATGGAGAAACTGCACGGTATTGGGAGGAAGTTGATAAGCGTCGGCCAAGGCCAGATCGGCGCAGGCAGCACGATACAGGGCGGCGAATTTGGAGACCATCGCCGCGTCCCGTCGCCTCTTCGAGGACCGCGACATCGCGTTACAAAGTTCTTCCAACTCGCGCCAGTTTTTCTTCCGCCGCTCTAGTAGTTCAGCAACTTTCAAGATAGCTCCTCACCGTGCTGCCGCAGTGGTTTTTTTCAGTTGATCACCATGATTTCCGATTCCCTTTTCGATTCTGCTGGCGAATCGGCAACAAATGTCCGGTAGTATAGGGCGCATAGTAACAGGTCATAACTGGTGTCGCCCGGCAATCCAAAACGCTCCAGCAGGGGCTGAGCCAGATGGGCCGCAACTTGGTTGCGTCGCGGCGGCGAGAAATTTTTCCGCCGCTCGACGTATGCCGCAAGTGCTCGCGCCATCGACCGCGGCACGACGAAATCACGCGGTAGCACTTCGGCCAACTGGGCCGTGCGAACATCTTCAAACTCCAAGATGCCGATCAGCCATGACCGCTCCTCCACCACCACCATTGTCCCGCACACCAAGTCACCCAGCCGTTGAAATCGTTGGCTGAATGCGCAGGCCACCAGACCAATCAGGCCGGTAGGATAGATGTTCATGTTGGGCCAGGCAGCGTCAATCAACATGGCGGGAGACAACATTGGCATCAAGTCGGCGTAACGCAGTAAGTTCCGCAAGGCAGCTTGCATCGCATTGATGGGTCGCCCGTCAATGGTCAGCACGCGAATTCCCATCAGCCGCTTGCCGGGAGTCTGCCCATTGTGACAGGCTTCAAAGTACATCCCATAGAACCAGTCGATGAAGAACAAGCCCAAAAAACCCATAGCAGTGGAGATTCCGGAGCTAAAAATCTGTAGCGGAGCCAGTGCAATCATCAGAATGAAGAAGGCAGCAAAGCGAATCGACAAATCCAGCATGAAAGCTGGTAGCCGCCGGAATGGACCGGCAATGCGATACTGAAACGCTATATTCTCCGGCGTGACAATGTCGATTGTATTGTCAACTTGCGCATCAACGTTACTCATGCCCACAATTATTCGCCAGCGCACGACGGACTGCAACTAGTGGTCGGTTCGTCATCCTCACTTTTGCACCCACCGCTTGTACTCCTGCACCGTTCGCTCCCTGTTCATGCTCCAATCTCGGGCCGTTGAAATAGGCTCAGTTGTCTCCGTCTGGCGCAAAGAATGCGGCGTGAGCAGTAAGCGATCACCCCGTGCTGGGTTGCTCGAACAGGAGCAGAGAGTAGGCCGTTACCGTCTCATCGTCGCAGGAAGACAAAGAGGAAGAATGCTGGCGCTGAAACTCTGACGGCGTCGACTAGGCTTGAATCAGTTCAGTCAGATAGTTCAAGATATCACGCACGGAACTCACGCCAACCGCGTGGCCGGCCTTGTCGACAATCGGTAAGTGACGAAATCCGCCGACTTCCATGCGTTGCACTGCGAAGGCAATCATCGTCTTCTTATAGAGAGAGTCAGGGTTTTGGGTCATAAACTCGCTGACCGGGTGAGCTGCAAGTTCGGCAAACCGGCTAC
Source organism: Planctomycetaceae bacterium (assembly GCA_012959465.1). Lineage (GTDB taxonomy): Bacteria > Planctomycetota > Planctomycetia > Pirellulales > Pirellulaceae > UWMA-0346. Next base: position 15,813 of record DUDC01000334.1, on the reverse strand, counting down.
CGACTTTCACCAGTGCATCTCGCTCGCTGAAGATGCCGACTAATTCCTCGTCGGCCACCACCAGAACGCAACCAATAGAGTGTTTCACCAACAGGTCGAGCACATCTTTTAGGGAAGTCTCGGGAGCGACGATGATTGGCTCTTTCGGATTCAGTTTTCCGATGACATCGGACATCAACGCCTGTTCCACATCGGTTGCCGGCTGCAGATCGTCGACGATCGATTGACCACAACGTTCACACGTGTCCGCCCCGGCAATATTTTCAAAGTCACAGTGAGGACAATTCATCTCATTTCACTTCCCACGTGTCGCCGGAGTTGAATAGGGATTGCAGGTCACCTGCCCCCTTTGCTTTCTTGGCTTCCTCGACCTGAGCGTTAAGAAGCTCATCGTACTTTGGCGCGTCGACGGCTCGGAAGACCCCGATCGGTTCAGGGAAATCTGGTTGACGCATGCGGCTGAGCAAGTAAGCCAGACTTGGTTCCGACGCTTGTTCGTCATGGAACAGCAGGTCGTCTTCTGTGATCCCTTTGCCCAATTCGACGACTTCCGGCTCCAGACCATTCAACCGGATTCCCATGTCGCGATTCTTACCAAAGATCAGCGGTTTGCCGTGCTCTAGTTCAACCGTCGTGTCGAGTTTCGTCTCACGGGCCTTTGCGTAGTCCCAGACTTTATCGTTAAAGATATTGCAGTTTTGATAGACTTCGACGAAAGCTGTCCCGCGGTGTTCGGCTGCCCGACGGAGAATTGTGCCGAGGTGCTTGATGTTGGTATCGATCGAACGCGCGACGAACGACGCCTCGCAGCCAATCGCGATGGAGAGCGGGTGGATCGGATTGTCGATCGACCCCATCGGTGTGCTCTTGGTGACTTTGCCCAGCTCGGACGTAGGGGAGTACTGCCCCTTCGTCAATCCATAGATGCGGTTGTTGAAAAGGACGATGTTGACATCAACGTTGCGCCGCATGCAGTGCATTAGGTGATTTCCGCCGATGCTGAGCCCATCACCGTCTCCGGTAATTACCCAGACCTGCAAGTCGGGTCGAGTGCTCTTCAGACCCGTGGCAAACGCGGGCGCTCTCCCGTGGATGCTGTGTATCCCGTACGTATTCATGTAATACGGGAAACGGCTCGAGCATCCGATTCCAGAGATAAAGACAATTTTTTCGCGGGGAACGCCGAGTTGCGGCAAGACTTTCTTCATCTGGGCCAAGATCGAGTAGTCGCCACAACCGGGGCACCAGCGAACGTCTTGGTTTGTCGTAAAATCGGCAGTAGTCAATACAGGAAGCTCAGTAGTCATCTTCAAACCGTTAGTGAAAAACGATGCGTTGGTGTTTCGTAGACACGGAGGTCAACATGTTGTTCATACAGAAATTCTTTGACGTGGCAGATCTATCTCATTGACGCTAATTCACTGCGGATGGCCGCCGCGACTTCGTCGACTGCAAATGGTTTCCCTTGAACTTTATTCAATTGGTGAGTTTCGACCATGTACTTGCTGCGAAGCAGGGAACTGAGTTGGCCGAGGTTCAACTCGGGAACCAAGATCCGTTTGTAGTTCTTAAGAATGTCCGCCAAGTTGGTCGGAAACGGACTTAAGTGGACGAGGTGAGCATGGGCAACCGAAAGGCCTTCGCTGCGGCATCGTTCAGTTGCGGTCGTACAAGCGCCGTAGGTGCCACCCCAACTGACCACCAACAGATCTCCCGACTCCGGACCGTCGACAGATTGGGGCGGGATCACTGAGGCAACTCGGTCTACTTTCTCCTGGCGGAGTTTGATCATGCATTCGTGGTTTTCCGGATCGTAGCTGACGTTTCCAGTTCCCTGCTGTTTTTCCAAACCGCCGATCCGGTGCATGAGGTTTGGCGTCCCGGGGATTGCCCAGGGACGGGCCAGATTTTCGTCGCGACTGTACGGTAAAAACTCGCCCTCTTCATGACCAGTAGGATGCTGGATGGGGATTTCGGGAAGGTCATCCACATCCGGGATCCGCCAGGGCTCGGCACCGTTGGCGATGTAACCGTCCGACAAAATCAGCACGGGGCACATGAACTTGGCGGCAATTCGCCACGCTTCCAGGGCGACTTCGAAACAGTGCGATGGACTCCGCGGTGCCAAGATTGGCATCGGACATTCCCCATTGCGGCCGAACATTGCTTGAAGCAGGTCCGACTGTTCTGTCTTGGTGGGTAGGCCGGTGCTCGGTCCGCCACGCTGGACGTTGACGATGATCATCGGCAATTCCAGCATGACTCCCAGGCCCATTGCTTCGCCTTTGAGAGCAATTCCCGGTCCGCTGGAGGTGGTGAGCGCCATCGCACCGCCGAAAGCCGCGCCGATCGTCGAGCAGATCGCCGCCATCTCGTCCTCGGCCTGAAACGTCCTCACTCCGAAGTTCTTGAACTTACTCAATTCGTGCAGGATGTCGCTGGCAGGTGTGATTGGGTACGAGCCCAAGAACAGGGACTTGCCACTCTTCGCTGCCGCTGTAATCAGGCCCCAGGCCAACGCCTGGTTTCCCATGACATTCGTGTACCGTCCCGGCGCCAACTTGGCCGGATCCACTTTGTAACCACTGATGAACGCCTCGGTCGTTTCGCCGTAGTACCATCCCGAACGCAGGGCCTTGGAATTGGCCGCGGCAATGTCGGGTTTCTTGCCGAACTTCGTTTCGATGAACCGCAACGTGGGCTCAAGCTCGCGTCCGTACAGCCAGAACACGAGGCCCATGGCAAAAAAGTTCCGGCATCGATCGGCCATCTTGACACTCAAACCCTGTTCTTCGACTGACTGGCGTGTCAGCTTCGTCATGGGGACTTTGATCACGCGATAGGAGTTCATGCTATCGTCGTCCAGCGGGTTTTCGGTCAAGTCAGCCAGCTTCAAGTCTTTCTTGGTGAAGCTCTCTTCATTGACAATCAGGATGCCACCCTTTCTCAGGTCGGCAATGTTGGTCACCAGGGCAGCCGGGTTCATCACGACCAAAGTGTCGAGGGTGTCGCCAGGCGTGAAGATATCTTCTGCAGCGAATTGGACCTGAAAGCCACTGACTCCAGCACGTGTTCCGCGTGGAGCCCGAATCTCTGCCGGGAAGTCCGGAAACGTCGCCACATCGTTGCCCGCCAAGGCCGAAGTATTGGTCAACTGCGTACCAATCAACTGCATACCATCGCCCGAGTCGCCCGCCAAGCGGACCGTCGCGGATTCGACCAACTCGTGATTCTTCTGAGAACTAGGTGCCGGTTCGCTTGTTATCGATGACATGGGGACCTTTTGTCGGACTTTTTTGTCGAGCCAACTTGGTGGCTGCGGAATTATTGAGGGAGACGGTCAATCGACAAGACGACAAATCTCGCGATGCGACCAGGGCATGTAAATAATCCAGGGTGTGTCAATATGCCAGGTAGGTATGGAGGTGTTGCAGCTAAGCACCTTCCCGGGTGGTAGGGACCTGATCGGGTTCGGGTGGGAGTGTGTAGATTGTTGCCGGAAAATGTTCCACAAAGTAATTGAGTATGCAGGACACCTTGAGCAGGCCGAGTGGCTTGTTTTGCTCGTCTACGACGGGCAGTTGGCGATACCCTCCGGACGACATTCTTGTGATCGCAACAGCGACCGAGTCGGTCGACTGAACGGTCACTGGCGTTTCGGTCATGACCGTCGAGACCGGCTGCTCCAAATCGGTGGCCGAAGTCATCAAGGAGACGATGTCTCGTTCAGTGAATAACCCCACCAGGCGGTCCGATTCGCAAATCAGTGCACAGCCCTGTTTGGCTGATGAGAGCAGATCGATCACTTCTCTCAGACTCTGGCTCGGTGAAGCCGTCACCGGGTCCACACTATAGACCTGCCCGATTGGCTCGGACTTCAGATTGAGTTGAAAATCCACGACTCGTTCTTCTCTGTTGCGGTACCAAAGTAGACCCGGCACCTGTTTATCCGTTCGTTTGACGATACCGAGGAGTGAAACGCAGGAGTCAAATCGGCAGTTTGGCGCCGTGGCGGTGTTGATTATTGGGGTTTTTGAGGTGGGCGTTATTCTCTATCGAACAACCTTGCTAACACTGCTGAGAATTTAGCACGGCGAATAACATTCTTGAACCGCAAACCAGGAAGTTTGTGACGATTTTTCCAGTTCTTTGCCGGTGCGAACACCGGGCCCATGTCAGGGCGTCGGCGGAGGCTCGACGCTCGGATGGTTATAGAACTTGGAGAGGTCCACGGCGCCTTTTCGTTGTTCCTCCTCAAGGAATCTCAATCTCGTCTCCAGCCGCTCGATTCGCTTCTTCAATTGGGGAACGATATTGGTGTTTTCGTCGATCCGCTTCAGTCGAGGAACGGTCGGATAATTCAATTGGCGTTGGAACGCTGCGAATAGAAATAAGGGGTCCTTGCGGCGATTGGCCATTGCGATCCTGCCCTCCTTTTCGCCGAACAACGCTGGTTTGTCATCCTCTTTCCGCCCTACGCGTCGGTCGAAGAGCAGACTGCGGACGTAGACCATTTCGGCGAAGTCGACCAGACCCAACTGCCGACGAACGGTGTTGATCCACTCTCTCCACGGTTCGTCATAGATGGGATCTTTGGCGATTGAGTTCAGGCCTCTGTCATATTCCAGACGATTTCTTGACAGCACCTCGAATTGATAAAGGAAAGAGGCGGGTCGTGACGGTTTGCCCCGCCGCATATCGGCCTCCTTCCGCAGAATCTCAATGGCCACACGCATGTCGAATCGGCCCCGCTCGTCCTCCGCCGACTGTACGACGAATGTCTGAAAGCTGGTGAAATAGTGTGGCAGCCGAGCCATCGCTGTCCCAATCGTGCCTGTGTGCCGCACCTCGGCCAAAAAGAAATCGATCGCCATTGGCAGGTTTGTCGTCGACAGCAACTCCTCCTTAACGTGCATTAACAGCTCTTGGATCGGTACATTCTGCGGCAATCGCTCGGAGAGAACGCGGTAGAAATACGCCTGTTCGACGTACTCGTCGGGGGCGAGCAAGCCGGCCAGTCGCTCGGAGGTCTCGCCGGGACGTGTTTCAGGACCTTGTGGCCGGTTGTCTTGGTCTGTCATCGGCGCTCTTGGGCAGTTGTTGTCGACTCAGTCGGCATCTCTTCCGTGTTTCGCATATGTCGGTCCAGGAACTCCAATGCGCGTTCCGCCGCGGCACCGTCCAGGAAGGTCGCTAGGTGACCACTCTCTTTGACCTCATCATACGAGACCGGGACTCCCTCTGTCTTCAATTGACGGTACAACCGCTGACTACTGGCGATCGGCACCAAACGGTCCCGATTGCCGTGAAAAAAGTGGATCGGTGGTGCTGAGGACGATGAGAACTCGGCAGGAGACGCTCGGCGGTACGTCTCCGCCTTCTCGCGACGAGTGCCACCTAGGAAATAGGCCAAGGTCGAGACATTTTCATCGAGGTGACGAAAGTCGCATGGCGCACCGCCAGCGACAACTGCGATCACACGTGTATCGGCAAGATCGCGAGTCGTTTTGGGGTGGCTTGCCGAAAGGGCCAACAGACACGACAAGTGACCCCCGGCACTGTACCCATAGGCGGCAATTCGCCGGCTGTCGATCCGCAATGACTCGGACTCCTCTCTCATCCAGCGAACGGCCTGTCGGCAATCGTCAATTTGAGCGGGAAACGGGTGGCGGGGCGCCAGACGGTAGTTGATCGCCACCACGACGTAGCCAGCCCGAGCGGCCCGGTTGGCGTGTTGGATCAGGTTCCACTTGCTGCCCGACATCCAGGCGCCGCCGTGGATCATCAAGATGGCCGGATACGGTCCTTTACCAGCCGGTCGGTAGATATCCGCCAACAACTTGTCGTTGTCCCGCTGGCAATACACGCGATTGAATTCCCGCTCGATCGGCTGCTCACTCGTCTTCTCAACGGCCATGACCCCGCTGGGGATCAGCAGGTGACAAAGCAGTAGTGCGAAGGCCGTTGGTTGAAACGACATGTGCATGAGATCACGGGTTTCTGCTGCTGTCATTTGGGAACACAAGCGAGATTCTGATCGCTGTGGTGAGACTCTAGGGAGGGATCTCCGGGCACCTGCGGCCCGGTTGCCCCCATGCCAAAATGCTAGGGTCTCCGCTTATACTATACGATTCCACTGTCGTTTTTTTGGAAGTGAGTCTGCGTAAGTAAGGAAAAACGGTTGTCATGGGAGATTTCTCGCCGGTCAAAGCTGCCGTCGATGCGATTGCTAAGGGCGAGGTCGTGATCGTCGTCGATGCGGAAGACCAGGATACCGGTGGAGATTTCATCTGTGGCGCAGAAAAAGCGACTCCCGAGGCGGTCAATTTGGTGATGTCCGGGCGGGGCGAGTTCTATTTGGCCGTGCTTCCAGATGTCGCTGGTCGGTTGCAACTGGCCCCCATGGTCAACGGCAACCCGACCACACGAAAAATGGCTCAGTGGACTTCCATCGACCACTCGTCGGCACCGACCGGCGTGACGGCATCCGAACGGTCCACGACCGTCCTGAGCGCGGTGAATGCCGAGAGCCATGCCGGTGATTTCGTCCGCCCAGGTCACGTTCAACCGTTACTCGCGAAGCAGGGTGGCGTCTTGCGGCGAGCCGGTCACACGGAGGCGGCCGTCGATTTGGCCCGTTTGGCGGGTCTCACACCAGCAGGGGTACTTTGTGAAATCATCGATGAATTGGGAAAACGGGCATCGCGACAGCAGCTGTTGCAGTTGGCGGAACGCCACCAGCTGAAGATCATCTCGATCGAGGCCCTGATCGCACACCGTCGACTCAGCGAGAAGCTGGTGCAACGGGAGGCCGAGACGGTGATTCCCACTCGATACGGCAATTTTACGCTGATCGTCTATAGCGTCACCCATGAAAATCAAGAACCACTTGCGCTCGTCTTCGGCGATCTGACAGATAGCTCTCGGGCGCCGCTGGTCCGCATGCACTCCAGTTGTTTCACCGGTGACCTGGTCAATTCGTTGCGGTGTGATTGTGGTGACCAATTGCACATGGCATTGGAGCAGATAAGCGCCGAGGGCGCAGGTGCCTTGGTCTATCTATTGCAGGAGGGACGTGGCATTGGACTCAAGCACAAGATCCAAGCCTATGCCCTGCAAGACCAAGGCTTGGATACTGTGGAAGCGAACGTCGCGCTCGGCTTCAAGGCCGATCCTCGCGACTATGGCATCGGCATTCAGATCCTCAAGGATCTGGGCCTTTCGGAAGTTCGACTGCTTACAAACAACACGAAGAAACTGGACGCGCTTTTTAGCGCGCGTGGTTTCGGCCTCACGGTCGTTGACCAGGTCCCCATTATCTCGCTACCGAACGAACACAACCGGCGATACCTGGATACCAAACGTGAGAAGATGGGCCACCGATTACCGGGTTGGGATCGATCGCCGAGCTCCATCGAGCGCCTGAACCACAACGCGCCCAATGGACCGTTCGCAGCGGCTATCTTCGACTTTGACGGCACCATTTCGCTCTTTCGACGCAATTGGCAAGAGATCATGATTCCGATGATGGTCGGCTTGCTCGCCGAGTGTCAGAGTGGTGAATCGAACGACGAACTCCACGCGGTGGTGGAAGAGTTCGTGATGCGATTGAATGGTCGACAGACGATCTACCAAATGATTCAGTTGTGCGACGAAATTCGAAAGCGGGGAGGCGCGCCGCACGATCCACTGGTCTACAAGAATCAATACCATGAGCTGCTATGGGCCGAGGTCGGTAGTCGAGTGGACAGCGTGGAAGCGGGTGAGACGGATCCGGAGACATTGCGTGTTCCCGGTGCGATCCAATTCCTGACCGCATTGCGGGCGCGTGACGTGCGACTCTATTTGGCGTCTGGAACCGACCTCAAGTACGTCCGTCGGGAGGCCGAGGCGCTCGGGTTGACGGAGTATTTCGAAGACCGAATCTATGGAGCTCTCGACGACTACAAGAAATTCTCCAAAGCCAAGATCATCGAACGACTGGTCGGCGAGATCGGTGACGGCGAGCGAATGGTGGGCTTTGGCGATGGATTCGTCGAGATTGAAGAAGTCAAAAAGGTTGGTGGACTTGCCGTGGGCGTGGCAAGTAACGAAAACGAACGGTGCGGCGTGAACGCCTGGAAGCGAGAGAGGCTGGCTCAGGCCGGCGCCGATTGGGTCGTTCCGGACTTTTGCTGTTTCCAGGAGATCATCGACAGCTGGGCTTGGTAAAGTAAGGGCTACTGCAGGTCGAGGCCTGTTGTCGTTGGCAGAATAGGAATCCCCATGTTTTTTGACGTCTTTCACCTTGCGATCGCCTTGATTCCACTGGCGATTTACATGGTTTTGCTGGGTGGGATCCATCTGCGAGGCAGGCCTTTCGTGACCACGGGCGGCCGAGACGTAGCCGCATTGGCTCTCGCCATCTGCGGTTTTGCGGTCGTTGGCCCGATGGAGTTGTTCTTTCCAGAACCAGCGGCACGGGAAATCGGTAGTTGGGTGTGGATGTTGATGCTCACCTTCTATTCTCTATGCGCCACATTGACCGTTTTGTTGTCGAAGCCACGAGTGATTATCTACAACGTCAGTTACGAACGCCTTCGCCCCGTGCTCGGTGCGATCGTGCCCACGTTGGACAAAGACGCTCGCTGGGCCGGTGAGTGCATCGTGCTCCCCAATCTGTCCATGCAATTGCATGTCGAGTTTTCGCCCGTGACCCGCAATGCCCAATTGATCGCCACCGGCACACGCCAAGGGTTCGAGGGCTGGAAACGTTTGGAATCGGAACTGGCCACCGCACTCCGCGAGCGAAACTCGAGTCGCAATCCCTTCGGTGTCAGCATGTCGATCGCCGGCGTAGCGATACTGGGCTGTGTCGTATTTCTGCTGATTCGCGACTCTGCCGAGGTGGCTCAAGCACTTAAGGACTGGCTCCGACAGTAGTGTGGGGGATTTCAAGGTTTTTCGTCATTGCCTTAACATCTTCACGAGCACGGCTTCTCATCTCGCTGTTCTTTTTTTTCTGCATTCTGCCGGCATGTCGCCAGTCAACGGACGTACGGTCTTGTACCGCTGTTTGATCTTGCACCGGTACCCGCGCGGCAAGCGATAGCGATCTTCGGTCGCCTCGGTGCGTACGATTTCGTCGAACGAGAGCCTGATAATGCAGCTATGGATGGCCGATCGTCCCTCGACTTTCCATAGTCCGTGCCGTGCCGCCACGATGTGATACGGAGCAAACCGAGTCCACTCCAATACATTGGGACTCTCCACGAGGTATTGCAGCCTTAACCACTGCCGGTTCTTGATAGAGTTCAACAGAGTGTCCAATAACTCGACACTGCCGCTGTCGTCCATCTCTACCGTGCAGGCATTCAGCATCCGAGAGATCCCGTTGCGAAGGTCGGGCGGATGGTTTGTCAGTGCCTTGGCCAACAACTCTCGAGAGGATTCGGCAAAGTCGGGAAAAGACTGCAAGCAGGAGAGGTGAGCGGCCAAGAGCACGTGTGCCACGTCGTCCTGGCCCAGCTGGACAGGACTGATGACAGACACTGGGTCAGCTGCCAACAAATAGGCCCCCTGTTCCCCATCAAAGTCCACGGCGATTCCCGCGGCTCGAATGATTTGCAGGTCACGGTAAATGGTGCGGCGACTGACATTCAGCATCTCTGACAGCTCTCGGGCATTGAACGCCGGTCCCGATTGCAAGCACTTGAGGATGCGAAGAGTTCGCACTTGACGGGAAACTACAGGTGACGGGTGGCCGTCCTGGGCCTTTTCGGTGGACCGAATCATGACGAATCTCCTCCTGTTTCGACAAGCTGAAGTGTGACAACCATCTGCCCTATCGGTTGCATCACGAAATCGGCGCGACGCCCATCACTGGAGGCTGTTTTTTCCCATGAATCATCGAATTCTAAGCGGGTGATTCGAAGTTGCTCTGGGGCGACGATCATTCGCGTCGGCACAGGCGCCAGTCTAACTTCGTTCAGGGGGACCGAGCGGTCTCGGTCAAGCGAGCATGTTCGCGGTTTCGACGTTTTTCTGGTAGAATACGAGACGGGTGCAAACTCATTTGCCCCTCTTTTCACTTTCGCTCGGCATGGTCGTACTCGGAATCTTCATCACCCCCCGGCATTTGTAACTATCGTTATTCACTTTACCTCAAGGAATGGAAATGCGTTTTCTATTTAACTTCCTCCTGTTACTCGCGTTCGCACTCATTGTTCCAGCAACTTTCGTCGGCTGCGGTACCGGTCATATGTCGCAGTCCGAAGCCGAGAGCCAACAAGGTATCGAAGACGATGAAACAGACGAAGATGATGAAGAATCAGACGAAGGTGATTCTGAAACGGACGACGACGACCTCTAGACTCGTCGTGGTCTGACACCATATCGCTAACGGTTCTTTTCTCTTGGGCGGCGAGTCCCAGCGCTGATCGCTGGAAGGTAAAAGGATCTGAAACACGGCCGGTGGGGTACATCCCACAAAGTCGACTAAATAAACAGACCGCTAGCGCCTTCGGCTCAGACCGGCACTACTGCCCAATTTCAGTCAGTAGGGACCTTCTGGTAACTCATTTAGGGGGGGTAAAGTTTTCGATCAAAAGTGCGTTTGTCCACGCGTATTGCCGTTCTTGTGTTAAGCTGGGAGAACACTTCTCATCATCACACTCTTTTCCCCCTGGCTCTCGGTCTGTCGAGTCTTTGTTTTCTTTCCATATATTACACGTGAGGGTATGTCATGAGACGGTTTCGTCGAACCACTGGGTTCACGCTGGTCGAATTGCTGGTGGTGATTGCCATCATCGGCGTCTTGGTGGCGCTGCTGTTGCCCGCCGTACAGGCGGCGCGTGAAGCCGCGCGGCGCATGAGTTGCGGCAACAACCTCAAGCAGATTGCGCTTTCTGCTCACACTTACCACAACACTTATCAGGCGTTTCCTCCCGCCTTCTTGTACAAGCCACCTTACGCAGCAAATGGTCGCGGTCCCAACAACACTCCGTTTTGGGGCTGGAGCTCGTTCCTGCTTCCCTTTATCGAACAGCAGCCGCTGCACGAGAGGCTCAACGTCGGGACGACTCACCTTCTCGTCGCTGTCAATACGCCCCTACTACTAGACATGATGCAGAAACCGATTCCCTCTTTCCGTTGTCCGTCGGACACCGGTCCCCCACTTCAGGTAGGCTCTCCCTGCTTGCTCGATGGGAAGGCCACTGCGGTCTCCAATTATGTCGGGAGCAACGGGTCACGTTATTTTCGGGGTAGAAACAACAATCATCTCAACATTGGAATGTTTGTTGAGCACGTGTCGATTAGCATTAGAGACGTTTTAGACGGTACGTCCAATACCGCCTTCATTGGCGAGCGTCGATGGTCAGTGAGCGACATTAATAGTCGCTTGCGAATATCGCGGGCAGCCAACATCTTCGGTGTGAGACGGCACAACAGTGGAAACCAGGGTACAAATGCAGTGATGGGTTCTGGGCGAGCCAAGCTGAACTACAACTGGAGTCACACGGGCCGATCGAGGATGAGTTTTTCCAGCGAACACCCCGGTGGTGCGCAGTTCGCACTTGCTGATGCTAGCGTGCGGTTCATTCCGGAGACGATCGAAAACGACTTTAACATCTTTCCAAACGGTGCCGACAATCAATCCCGCATAAACACCGCCGCTGCTGGCCGACCGGACACGGCTTGGGAGTCACTCCACGGACGTCATGACGGCTCCTCCGGCGCGTTGCCTTAACGACGGTTGACTTCATCGCACCAAATATGAAAGGCGTGGCCCACAGGGTCACGCCTTTTTTTGTTGGCCAGGATGATCGCGCTGAACGCGCTGTTTCGTCATTTTCTTTAACATCTTGACGAGCTAGCAATACAAGCACGGCGAGTGAGTCTATTGCCGCTCTCGAGACTCACTCGCTGGCGCTTCGTGCTTGTATTTCCAATGCCCCATTTCTATTTACCGGACACTTTCGGCTCCAGCAGTGTCTGGTGAACCAAAAAAACCGAGGCTAGCGCCTTCGGCTCAGACTGACCACTTTCAGTCAGCAGGGCCAGTAATCAGCTCGTTTAGGGGGGGTGAAATAGTCTAGGTCGCAAGTGCAAATACTCGCAGATTACCGGATGTTCTGTTAAGATAAATGGATTGTCTGACTCTCTTCGTTAAACAACTCTTCGGGGGCTCGCGGGTCTTGCATCTGACCCAGGCCAATTCGATACACCCTTTTTGCTCAAGGACCTACGGGAATGCGCTACGTTTTTAACTTCTTATTGGTACTTACCATCGCATTGATCATTCCGACTACCTTCGTCGGCTGTGGATCCGCGGGAACATCGCAATCTGCGTCGGACAAGGAGGACGGAGAGGATGATACAGCTGACGACGACGACGAAGACGAAGAAGAGTAGTCTTCAGCCCTACCAAAAAAGGTGATGCCTTTTTCTATTTCTATTTCTATTTCTATTTTCTTTACTCCCGTTATAGAGGATCTTTGTCATGAGACGATTCCGTCGAACCACTGGGTTCACGCTCGTAGAATTGCTGGTGGTGATTGCCATCATCGGCGTCTTGGTGGCGCTGCTGTTGCCCGCCGTACAGGCGGCGCGCGAAGCCGCGCGGCGCATGAGTTGCGGCAACAACCTCAAGCAAATCGCACTATCCGCGCACAATTACCACAACACATATCAGACAATGCCGCCGGCCATCCTGCATAAGCCGCCGGTGAATAACGCCGGTATCGGTCCCAACAACACTCCGTTTTGGGGCTGGAGCTCGTTCCTGTTTCCCTTTATCGAACAGCAGCCGCTGCACGAGAGGCTCAACGTCGGGACGACTCACCTTCTCGTCGCTGTCAATACGCCCATATTACTAGACATGATGCAGAAACCGATTCCCTCTTTCCGTTGTCCGTCGGATAACGGTCCTCCGCTACAGAATGGCGGTCGACATTTACTCGATGGAAAGCCCACGGCTGTCTCCAACTATGTGGGAGTCAATGGGGCTCACTATTGGCGGCAGAGAGGCCAAGGGATCAACGTTGGTGTGTTTGTCGAGAATTGGTCGACGAGTTTTCGGGATATCCTGGATGGTACTTCCAACACCGCCTTCTTTGGGGAACGTCGTTGGTTCATGCTTGATATCAATGGAAACCGAAAACTTCCTCGCGCAGCGAACATCTTCGGCATCAGACGGCACAACGCCTCACAATCTGGTACGAACGGCGTCTTCGGCACTGGGCGAACCAAGATTAACTACAACGGCACAAGGACTGGCCGATCCGCCAATGGATTTTCCAGTCAGCACCCCGGTGGTGCCATGTTTGCACTGTGCGACGCCAGCGTGCGATTCATTCCGGAATCGATCGAAAACGACTATAACACCTTTCCCCTAGGTGACGACAATCAAGCTCGCATCAACTCTGCGGCTGCCCGTCTTACCGACACGGCATGGGAGTCACTCTTGGGACGTCACGATGGCATTACGGGCCAGTTGCCCTAACACCTGAACATTATCAATTCAAACTCGAAGGCGTGCACCGTGTGGTGCACGCCTTTTTTATTCCACCAGCTAGTCATCTTGCGAGTCCACTAGCGAGATCAGCGTACAGCCGGCCTTGATTTGCAGTGGATTGTCAACGACCTGTACCAGCAGCTGATCACTTTCGTCGACCGCAAACAACACCGAGACCTTCCCGCCGTAGCCTGTGGAGTACTCTTCAAACGAGAACTCTTCGGTAATGTTGGTGGCTTTCAATGTGTAGCCGCGTTCCAACCGCCAGACGATTTCATCGAAGGTCAGTTCTTTACCGAACAGCACCCGCCCGAAAAGGTGTTCATTAACGGACGAGCGGGGGCCGGTCTGCGTGTCTTGTGCTGGCAGTTGAAAGACGTTCGCTCGGCCGACTGAGTGTGTCCACTCACGCACGGCTAACGCGTTCACCTCATCGTTTTGAGTTAACGCCAAGAACCGACCGATCCCGGAAAGGTCCATTTCGTCGTGCACGTATTCCCCCAAGACGCTGGCGCACTCGGCCGGGATGCCGTCCATTTTAGCTGCGGCAATGTGCGAGTAGTTCGTGTCAATCAATGTCACGGTAACGCCATTATCGATCAGCAACTTGGCCAATTCGCGAACCCATCTCTCAGCGCCGGCAACGACCAGGCCGTTTGCGTTACGAACGCTCAGCTCGAGCCATCGGGCGAGGGGCGCGGCGAATAAACCGTAAAACGCAACGGTCGACAAGATGACCAGAAAAGTCATCGGAGCGAGCTGTTCCGCCTGCCTCCGTACCGGCTCCGGCAAACCGTCCGAGTGGCTTAATTCGAGTGCAAACACGGAAGAGAAGGCGGCTGCCACGATTCCTCGGGGAGCGAGGCACGAGAGAAAGATCCGCTCCCGCGAGGACAAGTTACTGCCCCACATTGACAGAAACACGGCAGCTGGCCGCACAATGACGATCAAGGTCACAATAAATAGTCCGCCTTGCCACGACAATTCAGCGACGGCAGACAAGTCAACTCGAGAACCCAACAGGATGAACAGACAGGCGATGATCAGAACCTGAAGTGTTTCCTTAAACTCCATCACATGTCGTAATTGGACTCGTTTCTGGTTTGCCAGGATCATCCCCAGTATGGTGACAGAGACCAGGCCAGATTCCGTCTGGACGTAGTTGGCGGCCGAGAAAACAACAATCGAAAATGCCAACACGATCGGGTTGTGTAGGAAATCGGGGATCAGAAAACGCTGGGCAGCGTACACGAATAGTCCACCGGCAAACGCGGCGATCACCGTTCCAAACGCCACCGTCTTGAAAATGGACCAGGCTGCCAGGACTACCGTCCCTTCGACTCCAGCCGTGCGGACGACCTCGAAGACAATGACGGCCAGGATCGCACCGATCGGATCGATGACGATACCCTCCCATTTAACGATCGACGCCATTTTTCGTGACGGACGGATCAGCCTAAGCAATGGCGCCACAACGGTTGGGCCCGTCACAATCAAGATCGCGCCGAGAAGCGTGGCGATCGGAGGGTCCCAACCCAAAATCCATATCGCCGCCGCGCTTCCTCCGATCCACGACACGAGCGCGCCGATCGTCACGATGCGAAAGACGGCGCTGCCGGCTTCCCGAAGTTCTTTGAGATGGAGTGTCAGGCCGCCTTCCAGCATGATCACTGCGACCGAAAGCGAAACGATAGGAAAAAGAAGGCCTGAAGGCAGCAGCTCGTTCATCCGTTCGCTGCCGCCCAATACCTGTCCCAACGCGATGCCGCAAGCGAGCAGGACAAGAATGGATGGAATTCGCAGCCGCCAGGCGATCCACTGGGCGGTGACACCAAGTGCCAGGACGGACGTAAAGTAGAGGACAACCGATTCATCCATACCTAGATCTCTCCTCGCCAGTCTTCGGCAAGTTGAATGAGCGTGGTGACGAACGCGCCCGTTCCGCCGCCGTCCTGCCAGCACTTGGGTCCATCGTTAAAGGCTGGCCCGGCAATGTCGAGGTGAGTCCAGGGAACATCTCCGACAAAGTGCTCCAGCAGTTTGGCCGCCGTGATCGCGCCACCAGCGCGACCTTCGCCGACGTTCTTGATATCTGCCACCGAGCTCTTGATCTGCTCTGCGTACTCCGCGAACATTGGCAACTGCCAGGCCGATTCGCCGACTGAATTGCCCGCAGCGATCACCCGATGACACCAGCCATCGTTGTTGGTCATCGCACCGGCGACGTCATTGCCGAGCGCGACCAGACAGGCGCCGGTCAGTGTCGCCAAGTCGACAATTGCCCCAGGCGCCTTTTCCGTCGCTACGTCGAGGACATC
>DUDC01000333.1 GCA_012959465.1 Planctomycetaceae bacterium | reverse complement strand
AGAAAAATACTGAAGCAAAAGGATTCATTTTCGATGGTTTCCCTAGGACTACGGCTCAAGCAGAAGCACTTGATTCGTTTTTAACTTCTAGAGGAGATTCAATTGAAGCCATGTTAGCTTTAGACGTAGAAGAAGGTGAACTAAAGAAACGACTATTAGCTCGAGCTGAGACTAGTGGGCGAGCTGATGACGCAGATGAATCGGTTATTCAAAATCGAATTGATGTTTATAATGAGGAAACTGCTCCCGTGTCCAATTTTTATAAAGCTGTGGGTAAATTCAAGTCAATAAATGGACTTGGATCAATTGATGAAATAACACACCGTTTAGTTAAAGCTATTGGATAATTATGGCTAGCCAAAATTTCGTTGACTATGTAAAAATTTGCTGCCGTTCTGGAAAAGGCGGGGCGGGGTCTGTGCATATGATGCGAAACAGAACTACTTCAAAGGGTGGGCCAGATGGAGGAGATGGAGGAAGAGGAGGCCATGTTATTGTTAGAGGGAGCTCACATAAATGGACTTTACTTCATTTGAAGTACCAAAAGCATGTTATTGCTGGTCATGGAGAAAGAGGAAGTGGTAATCATAAGCATGGTGCAGACGGAGAGGATAAAATCATCGATGTTCCACTTGGCACAATTATTCGAGACGTTGAAACTGACAAATTTGTGTGTGAGATTACCGAAGAAGGCCAATCTGAGATTATTTCTAAGGGTGGACTTGGAGGTAGGGGGAACGATCACTTTAAGTCTCCAACAAATCAAAGCCCTCAATATGCTCAACCCGGTCAGGACGGTTTGGAAGAGTGGAAAATATTAGAATTAAAATTGCTTGGAGATGTAGGGTTAGTTGGATTTCCTAATGCAGGGAAATCTACATTACTATCAGTAGTTAGTGCTGCAAAACCTGAGATCGCAGACTATCCTTTTACTACTTTAAGGCCAAATTTAGGTATGGTAGCCTATAGAGATGATAGGTCATTCGTTATGGCAGATATTCCTGGAATTATTGAAGGAGCAGCTGATGGGAAAGGTTTAGGTGTAAGGTTTTTAAGACATATAGAACGTAACCCGGTGCTACTATTCTTAGTCCCAGCAGATGCAGATGATATTGTTGCTGAGTACAGGACTTTGCTTGCAGAGTTAGAAAAGTATAATCCTGAGATGCTAGATAAGCAAAGAATCCTAACGGTTTCAAAATCTGATCTTCTCGATGATGAATTGGAAGCTGAAATGAGGGATGAGCTAAAGAAAGAGGCGCCGAATTTGAATCCTTTGTTTTTCAGTTCGGCGGCTCATAAGAATTTGGACTATTTAAAAGACCAAATAATGGCTGCAATAGAAGACGCAAACCCTGATACGGGGCTATCTAAGGGGCCATTTGCACCATTACCCCCTCCACTAGCTAAGTAGTTGTGAAAGAACAGATTGTTTATAGCGAAGAAGTGAAGAACGCCATAGCTCTTGGTGTGCCTATTGTTGCTTTAGAGTCTACTATTATTGCCCACGGGATGCCTTATCCTGAGAATGTTAATACTGCAAAACGACTTTGTGATATCATTAGGGAAGCGGGGTGTGTCCCGGCGATCATAGCTATTGCAGAAGGGGAAGCACATATTGGAATTGATAATGCTCTTTTAGAGCGCATTGCAAAGGATAAAGAAGTATTAAAAGTTAGCAGAAGAGATATTCCATTTGTACTAGCTTCAAATGCTTTGGGTGCAACAACTGTGAGCGGGACATTGGTTGTA
>DUDC01000332.1 GCA_012959465.1 Planctomycetaceae bacterium | reverse complement strand
GTTGCTGTCATCCTCCTTGATAAATAGCTCGCAATTGTTGGCCATTTCGACGGTGCTTCGAGAGTTTCCTGGTAATTTGGTCTCAAAGAAGTAGACGTCCTCGGGGCCGTTGTGGTGTTTTCCGATTCGAGCCGTCCGGTATCCCTTTTTTGCCAGCAAAACGGGTAGCGTTTTGACCCAGGGGAAGCTCGAAAATTTGTGATAACTGTGCAAATGGCCATAGTGTCCGTTAGCGTGGTTATGCAGCCCGGACAGAACGACGGAGCGGCTGGCGCTGCAGCTTGCGGTGGTACAGAACGCGTGCGTAAAAAGCACGCCATCTGCTGCGAGCCGGTCGAGGTTTGGCGTTTGCGCCGCATCATCTCCGTAGCACCCCATCGTCGGGCTTTGATCATCGGTGATGAACAGCACAATGTTCCGTTCCGCCGCCGTCGCGACCTGGGCGAAAAGTGGCAGGAATAATCCAATTAGCACGAAATGAAATCGTGGTGAACGCACCGTCTATTTCCTCATAGAAATCAGTGTCAAAGTAAAACAACGACAGGGTCGCCTCATTCTATCACAATCGGACTTTGCCAGGACGATCCGTCGACTACCGACGCGCCAACACTGTCAATACCAGCACGAAGCGCGAACGAGCAGCATCGAAGCGGACAACTCACTGACTGGCGCTTCGCGTTTTGATGGGCTTCGCCATTATATTTGGCACTGATTCGAGTGGCAGTCTACTTAGCGAGGTAAATTGACTTCGCTATCATGACGAGTGCTGCGTCGTCTGCTGAGATTTGTCGCAGAGCTACTCACTTTATTAGACGCGAACCTGCAATTCGCGGCATCCCTCGCTTACGCCTCGGGTTGCGATCCTCGCCAAGTCACTGATTCGCTGAAGGAATTTGCCCGTATGACTCTAAGTCATCTCAACGCCGTTTCGCCCATCGATGGTCGTTATGCCTCGAAGACAGCCGAACTCCGCGGAATCTTCAGCGAGTTTGGGCTGATGAAATACCGAGTCACGGTAGAAATCCGTTGGCTGCAGTTTCTCGCTGCTCATCCGGACATCGAGGAAGTCTCACCACTTTCCGCACAGGCAAACGCCGTGTTGGAGTCGTTGGTCACCGATTTTGATCAGCCGGATAGTGAGGCGATTAAGAAGATTGAAAACACGACAAACCACGACGTGAAGGCCGTAGAGTATTTTATTAAACAACGTTTGGAGGGCGATCCGGATCTTAGACGCGTCAGTGAATTCGTGCATTTTGCTTGGACGTCGGAAGATACCAACAACCTATCTCACGCACTCATGCTTACCGCAGGTCGTGAACAGTTGCTGCTCCCCAGCCTCAGGAAAATTGAACAACAAATGGCAACTGCCGGCCGAGAAATGGCGGACGCGGCCATGCTGTCACGCACACATGGCCAGACGGCCTCTCCTACCACGATGGGCAAGGAGTTTGCTAACATCGCCTACCGTTTAAGGCGACAGATCGACCAGATTCAGTCCACGCCCATTTTTGGGAAAATGAATGGTGCTGTCGGTAATTACAACGCTCATCTGGCATCGTATCCGAACGTAGATTGGCAACAGTCGGCCCAGCGCTTTGTCGAGTCCCTTGGGTTGCAGTGGAACCCCTACACAACTCAAATTGAGCCACACGATTATGTTGCCGAGCTGTTCAACGCCGTGGCCCGCGCAAACACCATTCTCATCGACTTCGCACGTGACGTCTGGAGTTATGTGTCTCTCGGCTATTTCACACAAAAAACAGTCGCTGGCGAAGTCGGTTCATCCACGATGCCTCACAAGGTTAACCCGATCGACTTTGAAAATGCCGAGGGCAATTTCGGTTTGGCCAATGCCGTGCTGGACCATCTTTCCAGTAAATTGCCGATATCACGTTGGCAGAGAGACCTTACCGATTCGACTGTGATGAGGAACATGGGTGTTGGTTTGGCTTATTCGCAGATTGGCTACGCCTCGCTGTTGAAGGGAATTGGAAAACTGGAGCTAAACCCGACGAGGCTTTCCGAAGACCTGGCTGGCAGTTGGGAAGTACTTGCCGAACCGATCCAGACGATCATGCGCCGCTACGGTATCGACGAGCCTTACGAAAAATTGAAAGCGTTGACCCGGGGCCAGCGTGTCGATCAGCCGCTTATCCAAAAATTCGTTGAGACGCTGGACATTCCCGAGCATGCCAAAGAGTATCTGCGGCAGTTAACACCTGCCACATATCTTGGTAATGCGGCCGATCAGGCGAAACGAATCTAGCTCGATGGGCTGTAGTGTGCCGGTACAGAATTCCCAGTCGCGATTCTTCTGAGACTTGCGACACTGGTACGACTACTCGATAATTGGCGTGTTCTCCACTTTCACATGTAAGAGGCACGAAAATGACTCTGGAATTATTCACGCGCCGAGCGGTTCTCAAGAGCGCTGCAGTCGGCAGTTTAGCCAGCCTGGTTGGGCGGGTGGCGTTCGCCCAGAAAATCAAACCTGCGACCGTGGAGATTGAAAACCGACTGGAATTGTTCTTCGATTCCTATCTGATTGATTCGATGGACGAATCGATTCGCCGAAAGATCCACGAGCCGACACCAGGTGAGGTTGTGTTGGTGACCGATGCGCCCTGGGAGGGCAACACGTGTGCGTATTATACGATCCTTCGTGACGGCGAGACCTACCGTATGTATTACCGGGGCTCGCACTACGACACAAAAACGAAGATGGCGGCCCACCGCGAGGTGACCTGTTATGCAGAAAGTGAAGATGGAATTCACTGGAAAAAACCGAACCTGGGGATCATCGAATGGAACGGTTCCAATGCTAATAACATCATTCTCGACGGGATAGGCACTCATTGTTTCGTAGCATTTCAGGACGCGAATCCAGCCTGCCGCGGGAACGCCAAGTACAAGGGGATTTCCCGAGGCCGGCCTGCCGGAAAAAAGGGCCTCTACGTCTATCGATCACCGGACGGAATTCATTGGGAATTGATCAAGGACGAGCCGGTGATCACGGACGGTGCGTTTGATTCTCAGAATCTTGCCTTCTGGGATCCGGTGACGCGACAATACGTCGAGTACCACCGTACGTTCATCAATGGCGTCCGCGCGATTCAAACGTCTGTGTCGGACGACTTCGTTCATTGGACGAAACCGGTCCATTTGCGATATCCGGGTGCGCCAAACCAACATTTGTACACGAATGCGATTCGTCCTTATCCACGTGCACCACACATCAGAATCGGATTTCCCACACGGTTTTTGCCGGAACATAGCCAGGTCGAACCGATTTTCATGGCTAGCCGTGACGGTGTGGTGTTCGACCGGTTCAATGATCCAGTAGTGCCTCGCACTGCGCCGAAAGATCGCATGGGAAATCGCAGTAACTATATGGCCAACGGCCTGGTGACAATGCCTGGAAACGACCGGGAGTACGCCGTCTATGCCACGGAGGCCTACTACGAGGGTCCCAATACACGATTACGCCGATTTACATATCGAGTCGATGGTTTCATCTCGCTGCACGCCGAAGATCGCGGTGAGATGACGACCAAACCATTCAAGCTCGCTGGCGACCGGTGTGTTGTCAATTATGCAGTCCAAGCTGGCGGCTCGATGCGAGTTGAGGTGCAAGACGTGACTGGCACTGCCTTGCCTGGATTCGAACTTGCCGCCTGTCCCGCGATGAACGGCGACGAGATTTCGGAACGGGTTCGTTGGAAAGGCAATTTACTAGACCTCATCGGAAAAACGGTTCGCTTGAGATTTCAGCTGGAGAATGCCGATCTATACTCACTGCAATTTCCACCTAGGAGCTCTTGACCAAGAGTCTTGACGAGGCAGCAATACAAGCATCAGGGTCGTTAATTTTCCGGACACTATTGGGCACACACATTGTGTTCTGCACATGGGCGCCTATTTGGGGAAGAACGGAAATAGCTGACGGATCTCGTCTGGGCTTGGCTGCCGACCGTACTCGCAGATTTCAAACGCTTCGGCGTACTGAATCGAATTCCCTTTTTCCTCTCCGTACCATTGGATGAGCGCGGCACGTGCATTTTTTGCTTCGGCACTCTGACGTCGAGCCCATCGTTCGCCCAGCCATTGACGCCGTACGTCCGGTTTGGATTCCGGCGGCACCAGAGCGTATCGCTCTGCCGTGCCACCAGCTCCCAACTCAAACGCTTGAGACACGAGGGCCGACAAGGCGTCCACCTTTTTTTCAAACACATCGTCTACGGCAACCGCGATATCGGCTTTGAACGGATACGGCCTCTTGAACCGGTCACTGGAGTACAGGAAAAGCGGATTCTTCGTCAAGTGCGGCGTATCCGGGCAAAAGAAAGGAACTGTAACCATGAAGGCTGCGTCCTGGACAAGAACACCAACATAGCGATGGTCCGGATGGTAGTCCCACGGTCGATGCGCAATGACGATGTCTGCTTTCCATTCGCGAATCAGCCGGGTGATGATCTTGCGGTTCTCCAGAGTCGGCATCACCTCACCATCGTGGATGTCGAGAACTTGCGACGTGACCCCGAGCCTCTTAGCGACCTCCGCCGACTCGGCCGTTCGCCGTTTGGCGAGAGGTCCACCGGCCATTTGCCAATGCCCAATATCTCCGTTGGTGACCGACACCAATTTGACGTGATGACCTTGCGCTGCCCAAAGTGCCGCGGTGCCACCACTTTTGTATTCCGCATCGTCCGGGTGCGCACCAAAACAAATAATCCGCAGTTTTCCGTCATCCGCGGGAGTTTTTGATTGCGCCCAGGAAACTACAGGAAACAGAAGTGTAATAAGGACGACGTGGTGAAGGGCGCGCATGGGACAGCTCCTAGATCGTTCTTTTTTGGCGTGGAATCCGCGTTAGTGGCCGGCGTTGTAACCCGCCCTTGTGACACTCGATACAACACTAGTCGACAGAGCCAGTCGCGGCCCAAATCGTGCCGCGAACCACCGTCCGCAGGAAAACTGGATCTGAGAATGTATCGTTCGAGTGGCCGTATGTGGTGCCGAAGACCCGAGCTTTTCCGTACGTATTGGTCCACATCACAGCATGTTCTTTTTCGTCTCGTTCACTCTTGGAAGTCGCCAGGACTTTGGTGTTAGGCCAGAGTTTTTCAATAACGTACAGTTCATCGGTCGGTGTCGTGTATTTTGCTGGGAACCCCTTCATGATGGCGTGATCTTTGGCGACGACCTTGACCGGGTATTTGGACTTGTGTTCATGCTTCCGACTGGTGACGCCGAGCAATTCACGCCAATCGTCGATTTTTGCAGCTCGATACGTGTGCATAGCGCAATGGATGACCACCGCATGCACTCCCGCTTTATGGGCGGCGGTAATTCGGCGAATGTACTCCGGATTTGCCGTATTCGCAAAACACTCGTTGTGAACGACAACGTCGAATCCTTTGGCCCAGTCAGGATTCAAATAAAACTCGATTTCAGCTTTCGTCCCAGTTCCGCCTTCCGATACGATCTTCCACTCGATTCTTGTCTTGTGTTCGGCGGCTGCATCCAGCAATTGGGCCGTTTGGAAATCGTAATTGTGACAGCAACCACTGGTGATCAACAGAGCTCGAATCGGCTTCGCTTCGTCGGCGTGAATAGTACCGATTGAAACGAAGGCGGCGAAGAGTGAATAGAGAGCAATACGACTTGTCATGGCTGAAGAATCCTAGAGTAATTAGTTTTTGGTTCGCACGGGTTGATTGTCAAGCTTAGGCCAGGGGGAGTTTGTTTTCAGGCTGGCGATCAATAGTATACCAAAGTGAGTCTATCCGATCGGTTAACGCTGGCAGCTATATGTCGACCCACCAGACGTTCACTGGAAATGTCTCCGTAGGCAACACTCAAGGTGGGTGTGTAGTCCACGCCGGTTCCAGGCCAGTGATACACAATCGTCTTGCCGTTGGGCCTCTTCATGGTGAAACTCAAAGGGGAGTTCATTGGGTACTAGAATTTGATCAGCTTCGCTCGGCGGAAGGGCTTTCAGTATTGCCCGTTCCACTGCGATGGCAAAGAATGTACGGAGTGGCCGCGTCGCAACAATAGACTCTAATTGGAAGACCTTCGGTCGATGAAAGATGCATTCAAGCTAGTGTCGTGGCTCTCCATTATCACTGTTAAACGCAGCATCATTATTGCTGCCGAGCGAGTTGACGCTGACCACGCAGAGTCACCGTTGGATTTAACCGATCAAGACTTCGATCAGGCGATTCATGAGTTGGTGGTTTTTGGTGGCACGCTGACCAGTAACGTCCTCGGCTTCGTCGAGGGTTGATCGAATCGATAGACGTCGCCGGGAGAATGGGCGTCGTTACTCATAGGCAATAGCCACCGCACTCCAAATTTGGTCCGTTATCTCATCAAGAAAGCCAATAGATCGCGCAACTCCCGATAGGTTAATAAATCGGATAGTCCGTCAGGCATGAAGGAGGTGTTTAGTTCTTGCATCGATTCAATATCGCCACGTGGAAATGACTGGTTTTGTCCTTTGCTATCGCGAACCACCTCACTTGTGCTGGAACGGAGGCGGATTCCGGTAATCACGCGTCCATCGACCAACACCATCATTCGTGGACGATATTCGGGAGCCATTTCAGCGCTCGGCTGAAGAATGGACTCTAACAACCAGCGACGGTCCTTTCTCGGATGGCTGAGATCGGGTCCCACCACGGTGCCGCGTCCCTCATGCCGGTGACAACGAGAGCAGGCGGCGTACGCCGCGTAATGAAACAACCGACCACCAGCGACCGGGTCAGGTTCGCCCGACACCTGATCGAGTTTCGCCAACCATGCTTGAGTGTCAGTCCTCAAAGGCCGTTGTTGTTTGAGTAAATCCGGTTTCAGAATCGCATCGATGAGGTCAACCGAATCGGCGTATTTTTTTCGAGACGCGGCGAGTTGCGTAGAGACATCGTCTGTCAAAGGAATAGCTCGTAGGCCTTGTAATGCGGCCTCGCGAATCGGACGGTCGCTGGAGGATGACCATTCCAGATAGTGGGCCAGGTGTTGGCTAGCCAGCGGAGAGAGCCCAGCGATTGCCTCCGCTCGTAGTCGGACCGACCATCGCCGATTATTGGCGATATCTAGCAACAGGGTGTTACCAACATTCGGGTCGGCGGCCGCAAAACGTACAACTTCCAGCCTCAAACGGGATTCCTTCACTTCCAGCAGCTGAGCGAGTTCGGCAACGCCGAGGCTTGGAGGCAAACGGCGGGCGGCCGGAGTGTCGCCCTTCGCGGCTCGGGTCGGGAAGACTGGCAACAAACGTAAGGCGAAAGCTCGCACTCGTGGCGACGTTTCGGGATCACGGACTCTCTTCAGCAGTTCCTTTTCATTTCGCAATCCCAGTTCGGCCTTGCCTGACAGACTGTTCTTTGCTGCGATCGCCGCCTCAAAGACATCGTAGTCGATCGTGGGTTCCGTGAGGATTTTGTCAACCCGATCCGAGTAATCGTTCAGACTCGCATCGGCGACCCAACGCAGCGCCTCGAATCGTACCCTCGCATCCGAGTCGGCAAGAAAACGGCTCAGCCAAAGGTTGGCGTCAGTACTTCGCTCGTCTAGTTGGTAGACGTCGGTGGCAGACTTAAGGACCAGTAGTGCGGTGAGCCGGTCGGCGGCTGACCAACTATTGAGCTCACTGGGCTTCCAGGTATCAACAAATGACCGCAAGGCAATAATCGCACTATGAGCCACGTAATGATCTTCACTTTTTGCCAGGGCCCAAAGTTGTTTTCTGCTCGCTTGTTTGGCCCCTGTTAATATGGCCTGGCTCTTTCGCCCAAGCTCACTCAGCTCTCCTTCCTTTTCCGTTGTCCACCAGGTGGCCGTTTGCGGCGATACGGTTAGACGCCACAGACGTCCTCGTTTATGAAGTTGGTAACGGCCATCAACCCAGTCAGTAAAATACCAGACCATTCGGTCCTCGCGCGTCGCCGAATGGTCACGAGCAAGGCAAACGGGCCGAAAGTACCGACCACCTTTCACAAGGGCTATCCGCTCGGCCTTAAAACTCGCCCCGGCTGGCTTGAGGGCAAAGTAGTCGATCCGGTGGTCGCTCCATGAGGAGATGATCAAGCCGCCTCCGGCGGCCGCGATCCCGCAGGGTGCCTCACCGGTTGGGTGCACCATCGGTAGTGTTCCACGCAGCTCGCCATTCCAGCCGACAAAAGGATGATGGGCGTTGGGCCCGTAGGACCGTTGGTAGCCAAAATCTCCACCAGGCACCACGTGCAACAATCGGCAGGGAGGTCGTTCACCTGGATCATTGTCCGTAGCAAAAATCTGCCCATCGGCTCGAACACAAACGGCGAATGGATTCCAAACCCCACGAGCCACTCGACGCAATTGACTCCCATCGGGGCGGCAGCGAAAGATGCCGCCCTCACCAACTCCCGTGATAGAGTCGTCATGAGGCGTCTGGAGCGTCCACTTTTTTGCGAAGTTCTCACCCAATCCGAAGATCAGGTCTCCCGTGGGATGCCAGGTCAAACCAGACAAGCCGTTATGAGGGTAATCGGCTTCGGTTGTCAGCTCGGCCAGGACTTGTTCGATATCACCGACACCGTCCCCGTCACTATCGCGGACTCGTAGGATTCGGTCTCTTTCCGCGAGGTAAACCCATCCGTCCGCCCCCAGCTCCAAGTCCATCGTGGCGTCGGTTTGATTGTAGAAAACGTGACGAGTTTCGGCCTTGCCGTCGCGTTTGAAATTCGACAGCACCACGATTTCATCGTGATCAGGTCCATCGTAGTCGTCGGGTCGAAAATGCGTGTGGCTACTGATCAGCCAGACACGACCGGCGGAATCCACATCGATGCCTGTTGGCGTAACTAACGTGGGATGTTCGGCAACGAGTTCGAGTTTCACACCGGGCTGCGTCACTTTTACCTGTGGCGCGGGCTCAGCGGCGGAAATTTGAAACGGCAGGCACAGACCGACAAGAGCAACCAGGAATTGGAAGGAGCCACTTGAAGGCGGAATGGAACGCAGCAACATGAAAACCTCCAGTGCTTGGAGAATCGTATCGGCTGTTCCGGCGTGTATAACTGTTCAATCGACAAATCAGCCGGCAGGCGCAAGCGTCCGGTTCCCGTGACACTTTGCACTTTATAGCTGGAGCAACATCGAATGGTGGGACGAGGTCACTTTCGGCGAAAGTGACCGACTAGTCTTCGTCGCCACCCGGCTTTGGCGGTACGTCACCGGTTGGTTGGGGAGTAATCGGCTTCGTCGGTCCGGCGGGATCACCTGTATCCGTACTTGGCACTGGTTTCACATCGGGTTGAACTGGGCCGTCGAGATTCAGGCCATCCGGCTCGGCTGGCGGCGGGATTGGCAGTTCGACGCCACCTGGAACGACACTTCCCGGAATCGAAAAACCGGGCGAGGCACCATCGGGCGTGGCTGGCTCCGCGTCGTCGGAACTCTTCTCGCGGATGTAATCTGCCCGAGCGAGATTCAACTTGTCATATTCCTCGCCCGAGATCACGTAGTACCACTCCGCAAAGCGACGGTTTAACTCCTCCGATTTTTTTAAACCATCCTTGATCTTCTCGACATAGTCCTCGTGGGATCGTTTGCCGGTTTGGTACGCGACTTGGGCGTCGCTGTATGCGTCGCGAACCTCCTTTAGAGGATCTTCCTCGCCCTCGACGGGTGCCGGGGCGTCCTTTAACTCGGCTGGCATCTCGGGTTCGGTCGGTTCGATTATCTCTTCGCCAAGGAACGTCTTGTCGAAAAATACACGGACAAAGACGTAGCGTCCCGGCTTGGTGCTCGATTCCTCCTCGTCGTCACCGTTCTCCTCGTCCACATCGGTCTGGTCGGTGTCCGCGTTGTCAGATGTCGAGTCGTCATTGTCACTCGACTCCTCAGTCTTTTCCGTTTCTTCTTTGGCCTTATCGTCGCCCGACTCTTCATTCGTACTATTATCGCCGAAACCGATTTCCAGCTCTTTCTGACTGCCAGTGAATACTCGCCCAAAGAACATGGCATAGACCAGCCCGTCGTCGGTGGCGACTTGCATTTCGCCCTCGCGAGCAATCAACTGGAGATTGTTTTGGTCACCACCGGGGCCGGGTTGGAGCACGAAGCCGCGGCTGAGCAGGTCGTTCTGCATGCGGGCGAAATCACTCTGCGACTTCAATGCGGCTCGGTCCAGTCGCAGTTCTGGTGTCAGGCCCTTTTGTTTTGGGCGTACTCCGATGATTTTGAGATTG
>DUDC01000331.1 GCA_012959465.1 Planctomycetaceae bacterium | reverse complement strand
CCAAACTGGATTCTCCGCGAAAAACCCAGCGTCACTTGGTCTAATCGGCTGGTAGGTGGTAGCCGTTCAGAATAGGATTGCGTCGTTGGAACGGATCGAACGATGATATACTATTATCTCTTACCTATCATTCGCGACGCATTGGACAGAAACACACTCGAACATGTGGCACAGCAATCTGAGCAAACAGGCCAGCGCAGTCGAGTGCTCGGCCGCTCGTCGATGTACACTCGAAACAGTCCACAACATTGTTGTGAGGACTTTCGAACGCGATTTTTCCGAATACGAACGGCGCGACAAGCTCGTCGTTGAGGGTATTCTGCCTGAAGTGCGGGTGCTCTATGTTTGCAAAAAATTATCTCGATTCGACCAGCGCTCGTGCATTGATTACCGTTTCCATCTTGACTCACGACAAATCTGGATTCGCTCTATCCAAGTTGCAACGAGCCACCGCCGACACGGAATTGGCAGCCAACTAGTGAGGGTCGCCGAGGCAACGGCCAACGCCATGGGTATCGAAGAGGTTAGGATCCTACCGATACCGTCCTCAATCGACTTTTGGATAAGCTTGGGCTATGCGCCGGGGCCGGCGAGCGTCTGTCCCAACAAGACATGGTAATATTATTGACTCACGATCAACCTAACCAAGGCGCCTACCAAAACTGGGGAACTTCAAAGACACTGGCAAAGCCAGTGCCACACATTGGAATCGATACAACCACCCCAATCGAAACGCATTTCAGCGATTTACCGCGGCACCAACGCTAGCTGGCAATTAAGCTAGGTACTTGGGAGGAATTCCGATTTCCAAAAGGTACTTCGATGAAAAACGCGTGGACGCCGCTTCTTGTGCTTGTCGTGCTAGCCGGTTTGGCATGTTTTAATGGCTGTCGCCAAGCGGCAGTTGACGCTGCTGCGCAGGATGCCGGGCCCCGGACGATCAGTGTCAATGTACTGACCGCGACCGCGACAACGATACAGCGCACGACCACCCAACCGGCCACGGTTCACGCCTATTTCGAGACTCGCGTGTTTGCCAAAATGTCTGGCTATCTGACCGACCGGAATATCGAACTGGTCGAAATCGGGACAGCTGTCAAGAAGGGTGATCAACTCGCAGAAATTGACGTCCCAGAAATGGCCAAACGGCGAGAAGTGCTGTTGGCGACGATTAAGAAAATGAAGGCGAACGAACAGCGAGCGACTGCTCAGTTGGCCGTTTCGGCAGCGAGTGAGTTGTCTTACCAAGCCAAACAGGATAAAGCGTCGGCCGAGGTTGCCAAGACGGACGCCGCGTTGAATGCCTCTCGAATCGAATTGGATCGCGTCACCGACCTGGTTGAAAAAGACGCGGTGGCGGAGCGCCTTCAAGATGAAGCTCAAAAGAAGCACGATACTGCGGTGGCTGAAAAAAATGCCTCTCTGGCGGCGGTCAAATCGGCGGAAGCCGAGCTAAAGCTGGCAAGGGCCCAAAGCGACGCGGAGCAGGCCGACTTGGACGTCGCTCTAGCGGCAACGGAGGTGGCGGAACGAGAATTGGACGAACTGGATGAGCTGATTAAGTACGCTCAAATAACGGCTCCGATCGATGGTGTTGTCACGCAGCGAAACGCCGAACCGGGCGACCTGGTTCGAAACTCACAATCCGGTTCCAGTAAAGACGAAAAGCCACTGTTTGTCGTCTCACAGTTTGACAGAGTGCGTGTGCGGGTGCACGTGCCAGAACGCGATGTTCCCGAAACCACCGTGGGCGACGAAGTATCGATTACTCTGCAAGCTCTACCAGACGAAGTCTTCCCTGGAGAGATCTTTCGCATTGCAGGCGTGCTGGACGAGCAAACCCGAACGATGATGGTTGAGATCGATATTGATAACGACGACGGCCGGATACGACCGGGCATGTTTGGCCAAGCCAGCATCACGCTTGCCCCAGCGAACAACTCACTCATGCTTCCGGCCAACGCCGTTCGTTTCGACGGGAAGGGCAAGGCGTACGTCTACGTCGTAGACGCTGATAACAAGGTTTCGATCGCTGAAATCAAGACCGGACTAGACGACGGCGCACAGATTGAAATCACCGCGGGACTCAACGACAGCGATCGAGTCGTCGGTCCGCTGTTGCATCGTCTCAAGGCTGACCAAATCGTACAAGTCAACTGATTCGGATTCAAAGTCCATGTTTCTCATTCGCTTTGCACTCAAGAACCCCTACGTCGTTCTCGCCTTGACGTTGGGCCTATGTCTCTTGGGGTTGGCAGTCATGCCGCTGTTTCCCCTCGACATTCTCCCCGACTTCAAGAAGCCGGTGGTTGTGAGCTATTTCTCCTATCCTGGCTTGCCAACTGGTGAAATGGAAAAGAGCGTCACGTCGCGTGTCGAGCGGGCTCTCACGCTGGCCGGCGGAATCGAACACCAGGAATCACGGACGATGCCTGGCGCATCGATGATCAAGATCCACTTCCATCCAGGCACAAATCCAAGCTCGGCGATGAACGACATTGTCAATCTCGAAGCGAGCGACATGTTCCATCTACCGCCTGGCATCGAGTTTCCTTTCACGTTACGGAGCGAACCAGCCAATCTGCCCGTCGTGCTGGCTGCGATTTCGGGAGAAGGTCTCAGCGAAAAAGAACTGTACTCCATCGGATACTACGCCGTACGGAACAAAATGGGTGGGCTCAAAGGGGTCCAGATCCCGCACCCGTTCGGTGGCAAGTTCCGGCAAATGATGATCTACGTTGATCCTGTCAAACTGCAGTCGTTTGGATTGAGCGCGGCCGATGTGGTCGTGGCTATGAAGGACTCGAACCTGGTGATGGCGGGCGGTACAGTCAAACTCGCCGGTACTGATCTTCAGGTCCACTCGGTGAATACGCTACCAACGCCCGAAGATATTGACAATATCCCAATCACATCGCGAGACGGACGTCTCATCTTCATTCGCGATGTTGGCTACACCAAGGACGATGCGGCGATTCAATACAACATTGTGCGGGTCAACGGAAAGAGAAGCGTTTACTGTCCGCTGCTTCGTGAGCCAGGTCAAAACACGATCGCCGTCGTCGATCGCATCTACAAAGGCATCGCCGAAGAAATTCCCAAGATGAAGGAACGCGGCGACATACCGGAAGCGACCGAAGTGACACTCGTCAGCGATCAGTCTTCCTACATTCGAAATGCGATGCGCAATCTTTTGTACGAAGTCGGGCTGGGAGCGATCCTGGTGGCGATCGTTGTGGCGGTCTTTCTCAGACAATTCAAACCGACGCTCATCATTGTCCTGACCATCCTATTGTCAATTTTGATCGGAGCGTTAGCTTTCTACTTCACCGGACACACCATCAACGTGATGACGTTAGGCGGTATCGCTTTGGCAGTCGGAACGGTGGTTGACGCGGGTATTGTCGTCGTCGAAAACACAGTCCGACATCTGCGAATGGGCAAATCGTCCATCGACGCCGCCCGTGACGGTGCAAACGAAGTCATTGGGCCTGTGCTCTCTGGTACGCTCACGACACTCGCCGTTTTCCTCCCGGTCATTTTTCTTTCGGGCATGATTCGATTCCTATTCGAGCCACTCTCCGTGGCCGCAACGACGACAATTGGTGCCAGCTTCTTCATCGCCATGACGATCGTGCCCGCCTTCTGTGGTCGGTTTCTACGATCGAGAGCTGCGGACCAAACGGCGCGAACGGAGGTCGAAGATGTCGATCGCCAACCGACCGGTCTCTACGCGATGCTACTGGCCGGCGCTTTGAACATCCGCTGGTTAGTGATCGCGGCGACGACCGCTCTCGTCGCCGGTTCATTGTTTCTCTTGCCACAACTCGGCACGGAGCTGTTTCCCAGTGTCGACGCTGGTTCCATCGAAATTCGATTGAAGACCATTCCTGGGACGCAGTTGGAAGAAACGGAAAAAATAGTTGCCAAAATTGAAGGCGTAATCAACGAGGTTGTTCCAAAGAGTGACCTTGAAGCCTTGATATCCAACATCGGTTTGCCGGTCGGAAAAGGCGCTGGATTTTCCACCATCCTAAGCCCTAACTCGGGACCCGATACGGCATTTATCGTTGTCAATCTGGCACAGTCCGGACGCAGTACAAGCGCTGACGAATACGTGCGAAGATTGCGGCCACTCTTGGCAGAACGCTTCCCGCAAGAGCAGTTTCTTTTCACCAGTGGCAGCATCGTCAACGCCGCGTTGAACGAAGGGTCACCAACGCCGATCAACGTGCAGATTTCTGCTGGCACGGTCGAGCAGTGCCGCGACGTCGCCGAGAACGTTGTTGAATCGCTCTATGGGATTCCGGGGGCCGTCGACGTGCAGATCGCCCAATCACTTGACTATCCACAACTCGACATTCAAGTCGATCGAATCAAGGCTCGTCTGCTCGGACTCAGCCAGGAAGCGGTGGCGCAATCGATCCTGACAGCCTATGGATCAAGCCTCGGTTATACATCGACGATCTGGATCGACCCGGACAAAGGCACGGACTTTTTCATGGGCGTCCAGTACGAGGACAACACGGCAAAGTCACTCGATGACATTCGCAACATTCCGTTGTCGATTGCCGGGCCCAATGGTCCCGTGACCGTGCCGCTTTCAAATGTCGCTACGGTCCGCCGAGTGAACATTCCAGCTGAAATTAGTCATTACAATATCGGTCGCGTCAACGATGTTTACGTGAATGTGGACGGTCGAGATGTCGGTTCGGTGGCGGCGGAAGTCGAACGGAAACTGGCAGGAATGAAATTTCCACTCGGCGTATCGACGACGCTTCGCGGCCCTGTAACGACAATGAAGTCGGGAGCTCGATCCCTTGGAATCGGCATCGCGGTGGCAGCCATTCTCGTGTACCTGGTAATGCTGGCACAATTCCGATCGTTCATCGATCCACTGATTATTATGCTGGCAGTACCGCTTGGATTGACCGGGGTGATAGGAATGTTGTTCGTTACGAATACGACGATCAACATCCAATCGCTGATGGGGACGCTGATGATGATCGGTGTTGTGGTGAATAACAGTATCCTGTTGGTCGAGTTCGCCAACCAGTTGCTTGAACGTGGCTATAGCCCGCGTGACGCCGCTGTTTCCGCTGCAAGCGTTCGCTTGCGACCGATCCTCATGACTGCTGGTGTTTTGATCGCATCGATGCTTCCTCTCTCTTTCCATTTGGCTCCCGGTGGCGAAGCAATGATCCCCCTGGCGCGGGCGCTAATAGGCGGAATGCTCGTTTCGACGGTGTTGACACTCTTCCTCGTGCCGTGCGTCTACACGCTCGTCAAACCGCATTCTTGACAACTCCTTGCAGATTAGATTTTCAATCAAAAACACTCGTGGAGCCAGCAATACATTGCATCGACCAAAAAAGAAACGTGCTCACTTGAGTTTGATTTTCGCGAGATAAATACTCGTTTTGCCTTCGTGAGAAGAGTAATAGCTCATCCATAACAGGCCGTCGTGCCAGACCATTCCTGGATAACTGTTGTCTCCGCCGCTGGGCAAAGTGAGCATGGGTTGGTAACTATCTCGCGTCAGGCGGGCTAAAGTCGTTGTCGATTTTTCGCCATATCGTCGACCCGCCGCCCACAAGTCTCCATCCGGCAGCCGTATGAAGTTGGGGCCTCCAATGTTCTCTTTCATCTTCGTCCATGACCAGTCCTTGTAGGGCGGTTTACTAGTGCCAATCCAATGCGGCCGAGTCAGCGCAATCAACTCATCGTCGGGCATGAAACGTAACGTCGTCTCACTGGCGTTCCATGTGTCGTTCGGTAGGTGAAACTCGGTGATCCACTGCCACTCAAGACCGTCCTGACTGCGGTAGAGCATGCCGCGACGGGGGTTCTTACCCTCGCCCAGTTTGCTGACACTCCACGCTTGCTCTTTGTGCCACGTCACTCGCCACAACCAATGGTCTTCAGCCAGCAACTTTCTCGGCGCCGTCCATTGATGACCATCCGTCGAGAATGCGACTCGCGGCGCGCGAGTGCCATACTTGCTTGCATCATTGATGCTGCCTCCCATGATCAACATCAGGCGACCGTCGGGCATGATCGACAACTTTGGATCTCGCAGATCGACTCCGGTTTGATTGACGAGTGCCGCGGATCGCCATTCTCGGCCGTCATTTGAAACGATAACACGGACCTTGCCGATGCTGGGTCCATGGTCTCTCGCTTCTCGAAACGACACCCACCATCGGTCACGAAAGCGAATCAAGTCCGTGAAAGCATTGTGCTCGCCCTCATCCCAGATCATTTGTAGCGAAATAATCTTGGGTGTTTCAGCTCGAAGATTTGGTTCGACCAAGGCAAAGCGACAGGCAATCAGTAGCGTTATTGCAAACAATCGATTCACGGCTAAGGCTCCTAGACATGGCCAGCATGGAACAAAAACGTCTCCCCACTCCCAAAAACAGTCTGCGACCATCTCGTCGCAGATCAATGGACATTGTACGGCGAACGAATCTACAAAGACGTAGGATATACAGCCCAAAGGGTATCTTTCTTTACAATTGAGTTGAGTTTGAAGTCGACAATAACTGGCGACCCGTAATACTCACATCGGAGGTCGTGCCGGGTACTTTTACATTTACTTGTGTGTCGCAGGTGTGCGCCCATTATTGATGGGTGACCATCAGTACAAAATCAGGAGAACATGGCACGACAAACATCTACTTTGACGGAGGTGCTGATCAGCATTTAGATCCCTTTGTAGAGCACGGCAAGACGTGGATTCGCACGGTCGCAAAGAGTAAGGCCGTGTTGTTGAAAACGTCGGACACGAAGGAAAACGGCAAACGTTGGCTTTCCGCATCATTGACGGCCGCGTTGACAGTTACGGGAATGGGGAGTTTACAAGTATGGCGATACCGATGTGCTGCTGCGCTATTATGCTCGGCTGGGCAACACTGATGACCGAATTGGCTGAGGGAGAATTGTTAGAAGACACGACGATCATCTAGCTCGGTGAATTTGGCCGGTCGACTTTCCCTCTTTCTGTGAGCAATGTTGCTTTGTGCGCCAATCACGGCGCAAGACACGGTTGTGTTACAATGCGTTGAAGTCGATTTTTGGCGAGTCTCAACACCGGAGTGGCAATGCGGACATCCTGGTATCTATGCTCGGTCGGCTTGTGCGTCGTATTCATCTCGCTTGCGGCGATAGGTGGCGAGTCCGACGACTATTACCACGATGGCGCGTTGTCCGGATCATTAAAATCGAGCGAACCGCTGCCGGTTTATGACGATGATCCGGAGCACTTGTGGAATCGTCTGTTCGCCGCTTTCTACACGCGGACGAGTCACATCGCCGCAAACGGGAATGGCCCGCGCGTGAAACGCATTGAAGGCGGTGATTACATCGACTTCCTGGCGTGGGGTGGATCCGAGTATTGGTCACGAGTCACAACAACCGAACGCCTCAATAAGCTGCTCGACGAGTTCCTGGAACAAGGAGGGGCCGAACGCATCGAAGCACCCCTAAAGCGGGCGTTTCTGTTACGTGATCTGTGGGCGGCGTACGACTTTTTTGCTGGACAGAATATTCGTCGAGTCGATATTTTGGAAGTGCGGAAGCGTCGTGACGAAGTCTGCGCTAAACTCTCACGAGTGATTCAATCGCTTGCACTGCCTGAGGGGTCGATTGAAAAGCTTCCCGACAGCTATTCGATCGCCGTCCATTCTGGCGAGTTCGCGGTACGACAGGACTCGGTGACAAACAAGGATTACCTGCCACCGGGACTCTTTACGAAACCGGACCGATGGGTTGAAGTCGACTTCCATCAACCCGACATCCACGAAGACTTGTACGATCGATTCATCACATTGCATGCACGCGCTTATCGCGGCAGATCGTATTTCAGGATCTTCTACAAATTTCCAGGCGGACGAAGTTCGCTTATTGAGTACCTACGGCGACTCGACGATGTCGGAGTCGATTGGCGACAGGGTGCTCAAGACGGCTTCATTATTCTGAGGAAAGATGCGCCGCAAATCCCCGTCGGCACAGAAGTCGCATTGGTGCAATTCATGATGACGCTGGACAGTAAACTACGACCGACCCCGACGAAGATTGTCGAGTCGATTCGTCATCGGACATTCCGCAACCTTGACGGGAGCGCGAAGCCGCTGACCAACACAGGAGTTGGAATGCACATCCGCGAATTCACCGCCAAACGGCAATTGTTGTTCGACAACCTAAAACGCGGTGGCCTGGCCGCCGAACCGGAGGATGCGCCACTATACCGGGTCATTTTTCAACCGGACGATGCTCCAGATTGGGGTACGAACGGGAGAAAAGTCCTCTTTCAGCAATGCGCCGACTGTCATATGTCGCCCAAGGCCAATCGAATCGGCGTTCACAGCATGCCGTCGATCGTGCACATGGGTGGATTCAACGCCGGCGCTCAACTCGGTATCGTCCACACGCTGGACCCCAGCGAAGCGGACGTGCACGGACAGCGCGTTGCACGTTGGAAAACTCAGCACGAAACCTATCGAAAGCTGCTTGACTACCTGGGCCGCTAGCTTGCTGTCGTCTGGGCAATCGATCTCCTGGACCTACTTGGAAGCAGCAGCCGAATGTAGCTCGATGAATTCCAAAGATCGCTTGATGACTTCGTCGGTGATGCCCATATGACCCGCTGTCGGGTATCGGTGGAAAGTATACACGGCACTCGACTTCTTTAGAGCCTCGACCATTCCCAGCGCGTTGCCGATGGGCACGGATCGATCATTGTCCGAGTGCAAGATTAGCAGCGGCTTCATCTCTTTGCTGACGTGATTGACGGGCGATGCAAGGTGTCGCGCTTCCATGGGATTCGCACCTGTCGGGGTCCAGATGTTTCCCCAACTTAACGTATTCAATTCATAATTTGCAGCAACGCTGATGACAGCGCAAACACTGTTGCTGGCGTCTTCCCAACCGCCAGTTCGCTTGTATGGCCCATCACCAAGCGTGTTTGCCAACGATACCATATGGCCTCCAGCCGACTGTCCAACCAAGAATATTCTCTTCGTATCAACATTGAGTTCTTTGGCATGCGCGTGAACATAACGAATGGCGCATTGCACATCCTGATAGCAGGCTGGCGCGGGCGTACAACCGACTAATCGGTAGTCGACCGACATAGCAAAGAACCCAAGTCCAGCCCACTGCTTGACGACAATCGTTGATCTATCGCGTTTGTGGCCACCACGCCACCGGCCTCCGTGGACCGAGATAATCGCGGGAAGAGGAGCCTCTGATTCCGGATACGCAATGTCAGCCAACAGGCCGGCGCCGTGAACGCGACCGTAGACAATGTCGTCCTTTTGAATGATCTTCGAAGCGTTCGCTTGCGTCGGATCACCATCATCGCCGAGACCCTGGCGCTGCGCCCATGACGTTGAAGGCGTTGCGGTCACTAGAATCGCCAACACGAAATACAGTGACCTGAGTGCCATGGAACGGACCTCCGGGGTGAATAAATGACGATGGGGATCTCATGCCTAAGATAGAAAAGAAGCAATCTTCGAGTACGATCCTCGCGTAGGAAGACCTAGAGCGGCCGTATCTTGATATTCTTCCAGCGACACTTTGCGCCGTTGGGCCATCCACCTCCACCGTGCACTTGCACAGCGATCCTTCCTTCACCACCGAGCTTCTTGAAGATGCTCTCCTTGTCATATTGAGGTGTGGTAGCCGTGGCACCGTCAAACTCACAGACTTTCAATCCGTTGATCCATGTCGATATCTTTGGGTATTTTCCCTCAACTCGGACTCTGGCCGTGTTCCAATCGTTCAACTTCCACGCTTTCACCCACTCCATCGGCGTGCAGGAATGAATCAAACCGACATCGGAAGCACTCTTGTGCTTCGACGTCGTAATGGCAACAAGTTTCTTGCCCTCATATTTGCCGTCGGTATCGAACGTACGCGTATTGAATCCGGTGGTGCCCTCGCCATAGAGGTGTCCGACATTGCCCGCGTCATGATAGTCGACCATCATTTGGAAACACTGTCCTCGATCGTTTCCTCGCAAGAAGAGTCCCGAACAGACTCCCCAATCCGGCTTCATATCGATAAGTAATTCAAAATCGCCAAACTTCTTGTCGGTTAGCAGAATGCCGCCGTTGCCCGAACCAGGAGGATCTTGTTCACCCGTTATTGCGCCATCTTCGACCCGCCAGGTACCTCCGGTACCATGCCCGATCTTCTGTGCGTTCTTATGCCATCCGTCAAGCGACTTGCCGTCAAACAAGTTCGTCCACTTCGATTCGCGAGGAACGGCATAGGCCAGGGATCGATGCAAGTTCAATAGCGAAGCGCCAGCGGATACAGCAGCTGTGGTCTTCAGAAACGTTC
>DUDC01000330.1 GCA_012959465.1 Planctomycetaceae bacterium | reverse complement strand
GTGCGTCTTTTGGATATCGTCTTTTCCAATGAGATCGCGGACTCCGACTCGAAGGTGTTGCGCGTTCTTAAATGCGTGCACGATCGGGACGGGATCGTCGGCACCCTTCAACAAACCGGCCAGTGTTTCTTGCAACGATTGAAACGAAGGTAAGTCGGTCATGAGTAACGAGTCCATCAACTCATCGATCATCCCCGGGTAGCTTTTCAAGATTCCGGATAAGTAGGGACTAGAGGCGCAAAGGCGCACATAGAGTTGTAAGGTCGGAGGGTTGAAGCTAAAGAGTTCCCATAGAATACCCTTTCCACCCAACGACTCGCTGACACTGCTTAGGTTCATCAGTGTAAAGTCAGGGTCCGGTGTTCTCGAGATCTCACACAGTAGATCCGTAGCGATCGCAGCAAGAAAGTGCCGGCATCGCCGCCCGGAAAGGAAAATGGTCTTTTCCTGCGCCAGGGATGTTAGATTTCGGTAGGCCTCCTGCACGTCGCGGAATTGGTATTTGAGTAAACAATCGGCAATGGTCAATTCATCCGGCTCAGGATCGAGAACAAGATCGGCTTCCGGTGTGCCGTCGTCGTCCTGAGGGAATGCGTCGTGTAGCAAGTGATTAAGGATTTGCCGGTTGAGAGCCGTTTGTTCTTCAATGTCAGCTCGAAATTTCGGCAATGCCGTCTCTATATCGTATCCGAGCCGTATCGCCAATCGGCGAAGTTCAGCGTCGGTGTCTGGAAGGAGGTGAGTCTGCAGATCGAACATGATTTGTAGTCGATGTTCGATGTTTCGCAGTAACGTATAGTTCGTTTCGAGAATGGTCTGTTCCTGCGACGTCAAACAACCGCCACGTTCCAGGCAGCGAATGGCTTGCAAAGTGTTTTCGGTCCGCACTTCCGGCATGTCGCCGCCGTTAAGCAACTGCAGGAATTGGATCGCAAACTCGATATCACGAATGCCGCCAGGGCCCGTTTTGACATTTCGATGGTCTGTCGAATGACATTGAGTCCGTTTTTCGATGCGCCGTTTCAGTGCCTTGATTCCAGTGATGTCCGCACTTGTCAGGTAACGCCGATAAATCCATGGCTCCATTTCTGTTAGGAACCAATCTCCCAAATCGGTGTCGCCGGCCATTGGACGCGCTTTAACATAGGCCTGCCGTTCCCAAGTACGACCCGCGACATCGTAGTGCCGCAGCGCCGCGATCGCGTCCATCGCCAAGGGACCATTTGTGCCGTTGGGTCGCAGCCGCAGATCGACGCGGTACGGTGCACCCAATTCGGTGTTGTCCGAAAGTAATTTGACGACCTCCGCCGCCAACCGCTCGAAGAATTCAGAATTCGGGATCTTGCGTTTGCCATCGGTCTTGCCGTCGCTGTCGCAAAGGAACACTAGATCGATGTCACTGGAATAGTTGAGTTCAGTTCCTCCCAACTTGCCTAAAGCTAACGCCACGAATCGAGCGGGTTCACCAGAGCGACGCCGCGGATGACCTCGCGTTTCTGACAGATCTTGCCGCGCCCATTGGATGGCGGCTTCGCAGAGCGCGTCCGCCAGCCAAGAGATCTGCTCGGTAACGGTCTCTATGTTCTGTTGACAAACGATGTCGCCATAGGCAATCCGCAAAGTCTCGCGGCGTTTGTATCGACGCAGAATCAGCATCGCCGCTTCTTCGTCGTGTGCTGTCTTCGTTTCCGCAACGATTTCATCGATCAAAACTTGTCGTGCGATCGGGCTACCTTCCGTCAGTCTCAATAGATCGAAGGCCTCCCCATCCTGAACCAACAAATCACTCAAGTGCTGGCTGGTCGAGAAAATCAACAATAGTGCTGGCAGGACGGAATCGTCACGTTCCATCAAGGCGACGGTCGAGAGCGGATTTCGCGACGCGGAAATGAACCGCTGTAAATTGTTCAACGCCATGTCCGGGTCGCTGAGCCGTGGGAGCTGAAGCGTCAACTGCCCAGCCAACACGGCGAGAAGATCACGAGTGACTCCCGCCGATTCGATACTCTGCAGTCTCGCATATCCTTGCTCTAGATCGTCGATTCCCAGGCTCTTCAACCAATGCTCCCCACTGCTAGGGGCGTCTAGGATCTCGGTAATTTGATCGATATTCATTTTCTTCAACGACCGGTCGGAAATACTTCAATCGTGGCTATCGGGACCTTCGGGAAAAGGGGTAACCCGATTATGATAGGTGCCACGTCAATTGAATTATACATGTATCAGTGTTTCGCCCCGAGACCTCTAGTGGTGACGATCGGCATCAATGCCCTAGAACGCAACTCGAAGCACAAACCCTGAATTAGACCTTACCATGGGCTGGAAATGCAGCGTCAGGCAGTCATTCGCGGTTTGGTCCTACTGGGCGTCGCCTCAATCGGCGCCGGCCTGTTGTTCTCCATTGGAGGTCCCACGATCGTGGCGTCTCGGTTGACGCATCGAATATGGGATCTCGGACACCTCGGGCTGTTTGGGACGCTGACCGCACTCTCGTTTTGGGCGTTGTACGGCCGGTGCAGCAAGTGGCGTCCGCGTGCGGTCAACTGTGCCGTTCTCGGCACGGTGTTTTTGGTCGGTGCAGTGACCGAGTGGCTTCAGGCAATGGTGGGGCGTGAAGCCTCGTGGGAAGATGTCGGACGAAACCTGGTGGGCGCGTTCCTGGTTGCTGCCTTCTTCAATCCAGGCTCTCCACCGCTAGCACGTCCAGTTCGTCACGGACTAAAAGTAGTTGCGATTGCAGCACTGGTGTGGGCGCTCATCCCTTTGATGCGGACAAGCTATGACGAGTACCAGCGTTATCAACAATTCCCGACACTCTCCGATTTTACGGCCAAGTTCGAGCGTGATCGTTGGGTCGCGACCTACGGAAGCAAGGCAGAGCTTAGTAGGGATTTGAGCGATCAGACGGGACGTGAGAGTCTCAAAGTAGAACTCGGCAGCGACCTGTATGCGGGGATCGCTTTGAGCAGCCCATTTCGGGACTTTCGACTTTACAAGCGCCTACACCTAAAGATCTTTAACCCGAGCCCTCGTGTTCTCGACATGACCTGCCGCATCAATGACCTGCCGCACGATAACGAGCGGTCTGATCGGTTTTCCAGACCGTTCGACCTGAAACCGGGCTGGAACGAGGTCACTTTCAGCGTCGACGAGATTCGCTATTCGCCTCAAAATCGCGAGATGGAAATGTCGAAAGTTCGCGTCCTGATGTTGTTTCGTCCCCAGCCGAGCCCAACGGAAACGATCTACGTCGACAAGGTCTGGCTAGATTGAGTTGGCCCGTGGACACGACGTACCGGGTGGGCATGGCAGAGTTTTTTCAACAGGTGACATAGTGGTGGCGTTGGAGTCGAACATGGGTCCGAGAATGGGCATTCAATTGGCAATTAGTTATTTGTCAATGGTCCTTTGGCATCTCATGGTGGAGTGGTGGAGTCCCGTAGACACACTTTTACATGGTGTGTCACGTTGATAAATGGTGTGTCACGTTGATAAATGGTGAGTCACACTGATTCAACGATGGAATGGAGATTGTCGGCGTGTTAGAGTCGTAAGTTCTGGAATCGACGACTACTTTGAGACCAATCCCATGCCACGATTCTCTTTCTGCTTGCTTCTATTGGTGTCCGCCACGACTCTGATTGCGGCGCCACCCGACACCGAGCCGACCGTAGGCATTCGCGAGCGGCGCCCGTCGACTCATTCATTGGTACACGCCGAATTAGTCTCCGAAGTTGGAAAAGTCGTCAAGGACGCAACAATTGTGATCCATGACGGACGTATTGTCTCGGTTGTGTCGGGCGGGGATCCGGCAGCCGGCAGCCGCATCTGGGATCTTACCGGCAAAATGATCTATCCGGGCCTTATCGATGCATTTTCGACCACCGATCTCGGTAACCAATCGTCGGGATCGGTGCACTGGAATTCTTATATCCAACCTCAGCGGCAGGTTTCGGCAGGTTACGCGCCGGATACAGCATTGCATGAAAAACTCCGCCGGCAGGGCGTCACTGCGCGACTGGTCGCTCCGTCTTCGGGAATCATTAAGGGGACCAGCGCGATCGTTGCCACCAACGACCGGCCTCGAAGTGAGTCAGTATTGTTGGCAGAAGCGGCCCAGCACATTCGCCTGACTGTGCCGCGGTCGAGAAGTCGCGGCCAGTACCCTAACTCGCCCATGGGAGCGGTGGCCTTGGCGCGACAGGTCATGTACGACGCCACTTGGTACCAGCAGGCTCTTGATCGCCATTCGAATTCCGCAACAGCTCCGCGGCCAGCGCGAGACGATGCACTGGCGGCATTGCAACCGCTGTTGGCAAAGAACCAA
Source organism: Planctomycetaceae bacterium (assembly GCA_012959465.1). GTDB lineage: Bacteria > Planctomycetota > Planctomycetia > Pirellulales > Pirellulaceae > UWMA-0346. The sequence continues at coordinate 6,054 of DUDC01000330.1, read as the reverse complement.
TTGGCCATCTTTGATACGAACAACGAGTTGTTCTGTCTGCGTGCCAGCGAATTTGCTCGTGAATTTGGATTTCGCGGTGTCCTCCTTGGATCGGGTTACGAGTATCGCCGAATTCAAGACATCCGTGCGACCGGAATGACGATCATTCTGCCCGTCGATTTTCCCTTGCCACCGAATGTCTCGACGCCCGAGGACAGTTTGGACGTTTCCTTAATTTCGCTGATGCACTGGGACATTGCTCCCGAGAACCCCGCACGACTTGCGGCGGCCGGAATGACCCTCTGTTTCACCTCGAATGGACTGAGTGACCCTGGCCGATTCCTCGAACAAATCCGTGTCGCTGTCGCACGTGGTCTGCCGGCCGACGTGGCTCTTAAAGGATTGACGACAGTCCCGGCCCGCCTGTTTGGTGTCGAGGACAGTCTGGGCCGTGTGGCGGCTGGCTATGCAGCTAATTTGGTGGTGACGGATGGCGAGTTGTTCTCCAAGAAAACGAAGGTCACCGAAACGTGGGTTGATGGTGAGCGTTTTGAAATCGTCAAACCGGTCGTCTCGGTGAATGGGGAGTGGTTGGCCCGCTGGAATTTGAACGATAACCAGACCGACGTCACGATTTCTCTCACTGGCGACACGAGCAAACCGATCGGAAACCTCACCTGGAAAGTCGACGGTCAGGATGAACCGAAAAAACTGAAACTGACAAAAATCCGCGTCACCGAAACTCAGTGGGCCTTTGCCTTCCGCGGTGAAGAGCTGGGAATCGATGGAATTTTACGGTTCTCTGCGACCCGCAGCATTCGGGACGATCAAGTGCGATGGTTTGGAACACTGGACCTTCCCGATGGTACGAGGAGTTCCGTGGTTGTTTCACCCATCGCGGCGGAGAACGATAAGAAGAAGGACGATGCCGCCAAGAAATCGACCAGCGGCGAAGAGAAAAAAACGACGAAGAAAGACGAGCCGAAGAAAGTTGAAAAGGCGAGTTTTGCAGTGAACTACCCCTTTGGATCAGCGGGGCGAACGGCAATTCCGGTGCAACCAGAGACGGTATTACTGACCCATGCAACGGTCTGGACCTCTGGTCCGCAGGGGATTATTCGAAACTGTTCGATCTTAATCAAAGACGGCATCATCGCCGCAGTGGGCCGTGACATCGTCACGCCACCCGGTGCGTTTGTTGTGAACTGTGCACACAAACACATTTCACCGGGCATCATCGACTGCCATTCGCATATGGCGACCGACGGTGGCGTCAACGAAAGTGGCCAGACAAATACGGCCGAAGTCCGTATCGGGGACTTTATCGACTCGGACGATATCAACATCTACCGTCAACTGGCCGGCGGCGTGACGTCTTCCAACATCTTGCACGGGAGCTCCAATCCGATCGGAGGACAAAACCAAGTCATCAAGCTCCGATGGGGTTGTCGTCCCAGCGAAATGAAGTTCGCGGAGGCGCCGCAAGGCATCAAGTTTGCCCTCGGTGAAAATGTCAAGCGAAGTAACAGAGATGGAAGTAACCCAGACGATCGTACGCGTTATCCGCAAACCCGAATGGGTGTAGAGCAATTCATGCGAGACGCTTTCACAGCCGCCAAGATCTATCAGGCAAAACAGGCGGCCTGGAAAAAGGCTCCGCGAGGACTACCGCCACGACGGGACCTCGAATTGGACGCCATAAGCGAGATCCTCAATGGCGAACGGTGGATTCACTGCCACAGTTACCGGCAGGACGAAATCCTGGCATTGATCCGAGTCCTCGACGACTACAAAATCCAGATCGGGACATTTCAACACATTTTGGAGGGCTATAAAGTCGCCAAAGAAATGGCCGAACACGGCGCAATGGGGTCCTCGTTCTCCGATTGGTGGGCATACAAGTTCGAGGTGTACGACGCGATTCCACACAACGGTGCACTGATGCATCGCGCGGGGGTCGTTGTTTCCTTCAATTCCGACGATGCCGAACTGGCCCGACATCTGAACCAGGAGGCGGGCAAGGCGGTAAAGTACGGCGGCGTTCGTAAAGAAGAAGCGTTGAAATTTGTAACTCTCAATCCAGCTCGCCAACTGAGAATCGACCGGTGGGTCGGTTCACTTGAACCTGGTAAGCAGGCCGACTTGGTCGTTTGGAGTGGCCCGCCCATGTCGAACTTGTCTCGCTGCGAGCAGACTTGGGTCGATGGTCGACGGTACTTTGACCTGGACGAAGATCGGCAACTCCGCGACCGCGATGCGCGGCGACACCATACGCTAGTGCAAAAGATACTGGCATCGGGCCTGCCGATGCTGAAACCGGGCCAAGAGAAAGTTGATCCCTCGACTCTCTGGCCACGTGAAGACGAATTCTGTCACATCCACGATCATCACGACGAACACGATCATGAATAAAATGAGACAATCATCGGCCTTTGCCAAAACCGTGCGCTACGGGGCAATGTTTGCAGCCCTGTGGTGTGTTACGGCGCAGGTTCAAGCCTGGAATCCAGAGATACCTGGCGCACCGCAAACGCAGCCCATCGCCATTGTCGGCGCCAAGATTTACACCGTTGCCGGTCCAGTGATCAACGAGGGCACGATACTCTTCCAAGCCGGTAAAATCACGGCCATCGGTGTCGACATTCCACTGCCGAAGGGCACCCGCCAAATTGAAGGCAAACGCCTTCACGTCTATCCCGGGTTGTTCGACCCGTACAGTCAGATCGGCCTCACTGAGATCAGTTCCGTCCGCGCCACAAATGACTACCGTGAGACCGGCGGAATCAATCCGAATGTCTCGGCGCATGTCGCGTTGAATCCAGACAGTGAACTGCTTCCTGTCGCTCGCGCCAATGGTGTGCTCCTGGCACTCAGCGCACCATCAGGCGGGCTGATCTCCGGCCAATCCGCCGTCATACAACTTGACGGTTGGACATACGAGGACCTGACACTAGAATCGCAAATTGGCATGCATGTCCAATGGCCGCGTCAAGGCTCAGTCGCCAACTTCACCGCGTCGAGTGGCAGTTCAGGCGATGGGAATCGGCAACTGTCGCAACTCTTCGATCGTGTGCAAGAATACCATCGATCGCGGCAAATGGGTGACCATCCGGTCGACCTAAAAATGGAAGCGATGGTCCCGGTCATTACGGGAAAGATGCCAGTGATCGTTCACGCCAACTCGGCCCGGACCATTCAATCGGCCGTCGCGTTCTGCAGTGAGCGAAAGCTGAAGATGATCCTCATGGGCGGTTACGACGCCGAACACTGTGCTGCACTGTTGAAGGAGCACGACATTCCGGTTGTTGTTTCCGGCATTCATCGGTTGCCTCGACGACGATCCGACCCGTACGACGCACCGTACACGCTCCCCGAACGGTTGCGACAGCAGGGAGTTCGGTTTTGTATTGCCGGCATCACCAAGTTTGGTGGTCCCAATCTGCGAAACCTCCCCTATCAGGCTGGCACGGCTGTCGCCTATGGCCTACCCGAAGACGAAGCGATCAAGTCCATTACCCTCAGCCCTGCCGAAATCTATGGCGTTGCTGATCGAGTCGGTTCGCTGGAGATTGGCAAAGACGCGACGTTGATCATCACCAGCGGTTCGCCGCTGGAAACAACCACGCGAACTCTGCGCGCTTTCATTCAAGGTCGAGAGGTTTCGTTAGTAAACCGCCATACGAGACTCTATCGCAAGTATCGAGCTCGCTACGAACAGTAATGCTGTTCTAGGATCGAGTAGAGGGGCAGAACCAACCCCCTCTTGCCCGCCCAGACTCCAGGCCCCAGACTACGCACATACCTCGTTGCCAACCGACCGAACGAGAAGAAGTAGAATGACCGAGATTGTTGCCGAGTTCATTGGGACTACGATCCTGATCTTTTTGGGTAATGGTGTCGTGGCCAACGTGTTGCTGCGAAACACCAAAGGAAATAATGCCGGCTGGATCGTCATCACTGCGGGCTGGGGTTGCGCCGTCGCGGTAGCCGTCATGTGTGTTGGGCACGTGAGCGGAGCCCATTTGAATCCGGCGGTCACATTGGGATTGGCAGCCGCCAATGAATTTGCCTGGTCCTTAGTTCCAGGCTACGTCATTGCCCAAATGTCGGGAGCCATGTTCGGAGCGGCGCTGGTCTACGGGTTTTACAAGCCGCACTACGATATCACCAAAGATCCAGATCTGAAACTGGCAACATTTTGCACCGCACCACAAATCCGCAACGTGCCGAATAACCTACTCTGCGAAGTGCTGGCGACGTTTGTCCTCGTTTACGCGGCACTGGTCATGAGTGAAGCGTCTTTCACTTTGAATGGTGGAGAAGAGATCAAAGTCGGACTGGGAGCCGTCGGCGCGTTTCCCATCGGGTTGGTGGTCTTTACGATCGGAATTTGTGTTGGTGGCACGACTGGGTACGCGATCAACCCAGTCCGCGATCTGGGACCGCGTGTCGTCCACCAATTGCTGCCGATCAAGGACAAACGTGACAGCGACTGGTCCTATGCGATGATCCCCGTAATTGGGCCGTGTGGAGGAGGGTTGCTGGCCGCCGCAATTTACTTCTTCACTCGAACTCCCGACGAGTCCGTGGCACTCAATATTCTTGACACGCTCTCAAGAACCGCGTTCTAAGGGCATCCGAAGAAAAAGATAAAGTTGGAGCACGAAGACAATGAAACGCGCACCTCAGTTCTCGTCTCTGCTCATGCTGGTTCTCTGCGGTGGCTTTCCCGGTAACGCGACAACCGCCGAAGTCAAGATCACACCGGACGTGGTCTACGGCCACAAACTCGGCTTGGCAATGACTTTTGATCTCTTTGAGCCAGCAGACGCCAACGGAGCGGCCGTTGTATTCATGGTGAGCGGAGGATGGTACTCGCGGTGGGTGCCAGCCGAACAGTCAGCCGGTCGCTTCAAGCCGTTGACCGACAAGGGTTTTACCGTGATCGCCGTGCGACACGGAAGCAGCCCGAAATTCTCGATCCCCGAAGCGGTCAGCGACGTGCGACGCAGCATTCGCTACATCCGCACTCATGCCGAACGATTCAAGATCGATCCGAAACGGATCGGCGTGTATGGCATGAGTGCCGGTGGCCACCTATCCCTTGTCTTGGGAACAACGGCTGACGACGGCAACGCCAACGCTCGAGACCTGGTGGATCGAGCAAGCAGTCGAGTGACAGCGGTCGTCGCGTTCGTTGCTCCCAGCGATCTTCGTATTATGGTGTCCGAAGCAAAGGACCGACTTCCCGCTTATGCGAGATACCCAGCGTTGACACTGGATATGAAGGCAGCTGCAACGTATTCCCCTTTGGCGCACGTTTCTTCGGACGATGCCCCCACGCTACTGATCGCGGGCGACGAAGACAAACTGGTCCCCGTGTCGCATAGCCAGAATATCGCCAAAGCGTTTGCCGAACAGAAAGTTACCCACAAACTGATGATCGTCAAAGGCGCAGGCCATGGTTTTCGCGGAGATGATTTGGCCCGCTCGATGGATGCCATGGTCGTCTGGTTCGAAGAACACTTGGCGAAGAAGTAACCGGGTGACGTGACGCTCGGCGGCAGATCAAGTCTGGCACAAGCATCAGCGAGGGTGCTGGATGGTCACGTTCGGCGAACGTGACCTACTTTCGTCTCGCGAGAAAGTAGATAGGGATTCCAACCGCCACGATCGCCAGTGCAATTCCAGTTGGGATCGGTTTGAAGAGTATTGCGCGGAAAATGAAATACACACAGGCGGTCGCGAACAATATGGGTATCAATGGGTAACCCGGCATCCTAAACGGACGTGAGGCGTTTGGGTCTTTTTTTCGCAAAACGATCACCGACATCGACGTAGCGAGGTAGAAGCAATAAACCGGAGCTGCTGTGAACAACAGCGCTTCAATGAACGACTGCAGAACGACTACCACAATGCAGGCCAACATGCCCTGTAACACGAGCGCTCGGATGGGCGTTTCCGTACGAACATTCCATTTTCCAAGTATCGCAAATATTGGGTAATCGCGTCCCACCGCATAAGTGATTCGAGATCCGGCAAATATCAGGCCGTTCAGCGAACCGAGCGCTGCGA
>DUDC01000329.1:40310-56357 GCA_012959465.1 Planctomycetaceae bacterium | reverse complement strand
TGGAAGTTCCCTCAACCCAGTGCTCATCGTTTACGGCTAGGACTACCGGGGTATCTAATCCCGTTCGCTACCCTAGCTTTCGTGCCTCAGCGTCAGAAAAGACCCAGTGAGCCGCTTTCGCCACCGGTGTTCCTAATGATATCAACGCATTTCACCGCTCCACCATTAGTTCCGCTCACCCCTATCTCCCTCAAGCCTAGAAGTTTTGAGCGCAGTTCCACGGTTGAGCCGTGGGATTTCACACCCAACTTTCTAGGCCGCCTACGCACTCTTTAAGCCCAGTGATTCCGAATAACGTTTGGACGGTTCGTCTTACCGCGGCTGCTGGCACGAACTTAGCCCGTCCTTCCTCTGAGATTAGGTCAAATAATGGGGATGACCCCAATACATTTCCACCTCTCTGACAGCGGTTTACAACCCGAAGGCCTTCGTCCCGCACGCGGCGTCGCTCGGTCAGGCTTGCGCCCATTGCCGAAGATTCTCGACTGCAGCCACCCGTAGGTGTCTGGGCAGTGTCTCAGTCCCAGTGAGCCGGGCCATGCTCTCACACCCGGTACCCATCTTTGCCTTGGTAGGCCATTACCCCACCAACAAGCTAATAGGACGCGAACCCATCCTCAGGCGGAATCACACCATTTGGTCCGGGGACTTTATCCGGTATTACCGGCAGTTTCCCGCCGCTATCCCGGTCCCGAGGGTAGGTATCCACGCGTTACTCTCCCTTACGCCGCTTTCCCTTGCATTCATCAGCCGAAGCTTCAGAATACAAGTTCTCGCACGACTTGCATGCCTAATCCACGCCGCCAACGTTCATTCTGAGCCAGGATCAAACCCTTCAATTAATTTAAGCATCTCGAAATCGACCGAAGTCGATCCGAGTGAATAGCTAAAGTAAATCAATGGTCTAAACCATCGCGGCATCTCTCGGAAAAAAGATGCCTATAGCCTGTGAAACTTACAGTCTCACACTCATAAGAAATTACGTAAAGGCTATCACCAAATTGTCAAAGATCTTATTCACGGGGGGGTACCCCGCTTCAAGGAAGACTCACAATGCTATTTAGTTGACTTAGGGAAGTCAATGGCTCTGGAGAAGTTTTTTCGGTCCTTGCGAACCGCCCACCCCAAGCCCAATTGGCCCCAAAGCAAGCCCCATTGTGAGTCACTTTCGCCCCGACCACGATCAAGGTTGACCTTGGTTTGTTGCGAAGGTCCAAGTGTTTTAACGAACCGAGCCACGGCGCCAAGAGGGGGGGCGGAAAAGTAAGCAAGTTTCTTCCCGAATCGACGAACCACGCCTCGCTATCATCGCAATCTACCTGTATTAACCCAACAACCGAGCGACCAATTCAATCTTCGTACTGGGCACGCATCTCGGCCAACATGTGCCCCAACTGTCGGCGAGCGGCGACGGGCGAAATCAACTCGGCATTGATGCCCAACGCTAAAACACGTGGCAGGATCTCCATCTCGTGCGCAGCCATGACGGTAAGCAGGTAGCGGCCATCCGCCTGCTGCTGCAATGTCTGTTCAGAATGCCAGGGGTCTTCACGGACCCAGCTCGCCGCCTGCTGCGTCAATCGAATGCGAAACCGTTTGGGTCGACCATCGCTGCTGAAAATGCCAACGCTGCGATTCAAGTGCTCATCCAAGTCAAAGGCATCCGGCATCACAAACCACTTGTCGATGCCGTCGGCTTTGAGGAATCGGTCCAGCTTCCAGTGGCGAATTCGGTCAACCGCATCGGGCGGGAACATGTGATCGGCCGCAACGATGTATAAACTGCCGTGGTAAAACACAACCGCATACGGCTCAATCACTCGTTTCCGCTTCGGTCGGCCAACTGGTTCATACTCGATCGCAACCACACGATGCTCAACGACCGCTCGATGCAGCGTTTTCAGCATCCCATGTTGACGTTCGTAGGTCTTTTTCGGCATGCCACGAACGTGCAACGCCCGACGGTAACGTTCGTAGTGCTTCCAAACCGCTTCAGGCAACTCCTCGCGCATCTTGCTCCAGAATGACTCAATGCCCATCCAAAATGGCGTTCCGGCCAACGGGTACAACAAGTCGCGGCCCAGCGACAATGCAATCAACTCCGTCGCCGATGCACTAATCCGATGCACTTCCTTGATCTGAGGCCCCAGCTTCCAGACTCGACCGCGACTCATCTGCTGACTGCGAATATCCAGGCCGGCCGCCTGAAGCGCATCCAAGTCCCGGCGGACGCTCCTTTCGTGCAGTGAACTGAGCCCTAACTCGTCCACGAGGTCCTCACGAATTTCACCGAGTGTGCGGCCAAATCGCGATCGTTCTAGGATCTGTAATATTCGGTGCTGACGAATCAGCTGTTCGTTCCTCGCCACACGCTTATTCCCAGTGTTTCCATGATGCCACCCGTCGACAAAACCCGGCTGTCTCAGCGGTATTTGGTCGGATCGGCGACGCCAAATTCAGCGAACCCCTGACGTCGCAATTGACAGGAATCGCATTCGCCACACGCTAATCCTTCGTCGGAAGGATCGTAACAACTCACGGTCAACGAATAATCCACTCGTAGTTCGTCACCGCGAGCGATGATCGCCGCTTTGGTCCACGAAATCAGTGGAGCATGAATCCGAATCGGCTGGCCATCCTCGGTACTTGACTTGGTCGCCAAATTCGCCATCGCTTGGAAGGCCTCAATGAACTCCGGGCGGCAATCGGGGTACCCGCTGTAGTCCACAGCGTTGACGCCGAGGAAAATGTCCGCGCTGCCCAGCACTTCTGCCCAGGCCAAGGCAAAGGAAAGAAAAACTGTGTTTCGAGCTGGCACGTAGGTGGACGGAATTCCGGCTTCCATCTCATCGGACGACCTGCCCTTGGGTACTTCGATCGCGTCGTCCGTTAAGGCCGAACCGCCGAATTGCCGAAGGTCGATATCCAGGGTCACGTGTCGACGCACGTTCCCTTGGGCCGCAACAACTCGAGCCGCCGCTTGCAACTCGACTTCGTGACGCTGGCCGTAGCGAAAACTCAACGCAAACAGCTCGTACCCTCGGCTCCCGGCATCTGCCAGAACCGTGGCCGAATCCAATCCGCCACTGACTAACACCACAGCAAGCGACGACGAATTGCCTTTTTCCTGTGAGTCGAAGGCTCCGCCCTCCACATTTGGCGCCATGCGATTTTTTACCCCCTGATTTGACACTTTTCCGGCCGCCTCACTGTACGACTAGGTTGAGGAAAGGTCAAAGGTGGAGCTAGAGCAAGTCGATGGTTGGACGCGGCATTTTCGTCAGTACATCGAATCGAGGTCACCGACCGCATCGAATGCATTTTCCCAGTGCTGAATCACAGGCCGCAACGGGTCCGTTGCCACCACAACGACAATGTCGAAACGTGTCGGATACCCCAACAGGCGATGCTTCTTCTTGAACCGCAATGCGGCTCGCGTGATCCGCCGCTGTTTTTCTAGGTCCACTGCTTGCACGGCATCGTCAGCCAAACGCTGACAGGCCCGGTGGTCGTTGTGCTGGACAGAACCGCGTCGAGCCTTGACCTCCACGAAAATCAACCGATCTCGTTTCCAGGCGACAAGATCCAACTCCCCTGCCCCGTCGCTCCACCGTCGAAAAAGAACTCGGTATCCTCGACGCTTCAACGCAGAAGCCGCCCACCATTCTCCCCACTGTCCCACATCTAACCTCGTCGCAGCAAAGCGAGGGCCGTCCCAGCGGGCAGCCATGTGCACAATCGCCGCTGAGACCCGCTGTATGTGTCTCAGCAACCGTTGGATCAACCGAGCGACTACACGGGCAGCCAAGACGCACAGCGCAGCAAAAAGACGCACGAGGCACCACCTTTTCGGTTGCACCCCTGCGTCCGAACTGTTTTTGTAGATTTCCGCTGGCTACGTCCGACCGATTGACTATCCGCTCACGGGACGGCGTTGCTCTTTTAGCCGCACCGCCTTGCCGACTCGATCACGTAGATAATAGAGCTTGGCGCGGCGGACCACACTCGATCGCTTGACGACCACTTCGGCAACACGTGGTGAATGAAGTGGGAATTTTCGCTCGACGCCTTCACCGGCAACGATGCGACGTACAACGAACATCTCCCGAGTACCACTGCCACTCCGAGCAAGCACCGTTCCAGCGAATTTCTGGATTCGCTCTTTCTCGCCTTCAAGAATCTTGATGTGCACTTCGACGGTGTCCCCGACATCGAACTGAGGCACATCGTCCTTGAGGCTGTCTTTCTCGACTAACTGTAAGATTTCCTGACTCATCTTTATTCACCTATCTCCTCGCCTGAGGACCGTGGCGGATCCGTCTTTGGCAACAAGTCTTGACGTCGCTCTTGCGTCCTTTGCAAACTCTTTTCACGTCGCCACCGGGCAATCGCCTGGTGGTCACCACTCAGCAACACATCTGGTACCCGATATCCGCGATACTCTCGTGGACGCGTGTATTGGGGTCCCTCCAAAAGACGATTTCCTTCGGAGAAGGAATCGTCGACACTGCTCTCACTATCACCCAGCACACCGGGTATCAGTCGAATCACACTCTCAATGATGGCCATGGCCGCCACCTCGCCGCCGTTGAGCACGTAATCGCCCAACGACCACTCCTCCGGCTGAAGGACGTCGATCACCCTCTGATCAAAACCCTCGTACCGCCCACAAATGAAAACCACCCGTCCATCCTGCTGCCGGGCCATTTCCTCCGCCGCCACTTGGTCCCACACACGTCCCTGCGGTGTGAGTAGGATCAAACGCCCGACCGGCGAATCTCCCCGTATTTCCTCGACACAGTCAACGATCGGTGCCGCACTAAGGACCATGCCCTGACCGCCCCCATAGGGACGATCGTCGACCGATTGGTGCTTGTTTCCGGCCCACTTCCGAAAATCGTGTAAGTGCACCTGCACAAGCTCACGTTGAATTGCCTTGTCGAGAAGACTCTCACCAAGGAACCCGGCAAAAATCCCCGGAAACAACGTGAGCACATCATAACGCATTTTACTGTTCTACGACTTGTCGCTATCCGCCGCTTCTCCAGCAGCTTCTTCGCCGCTTTTGTCGGTGCCTTCAGCGGCTGCCTCTTCGGCAGCTGGTGCTTCGGCCGGTTTGGGCTGGGGCACGACCATCGGCGGAGGAGCCATCGGCTTCTTAGCCGCCAGTCGCTCCAAAGCGGCGGCCTGGGCCGACGCATGCGTACCGTCAGTACCGTATTTTTTGATCAACACGGCCACCTTTTCCGATGGCTGTGCACCTACACCGAGCCAGTAATCGATCCGCTCGCCACGCAAGACGGCACGTGCGTCCGTCTCCGTCAACATCGGATCGTAATAGCCCAATTCCTCAATCACCCGCCCATCACGCGGAGAACGCGAGTCCATCGCGCAAACGCGAAAGAACGGACGATGGCGGCGGCCCATTCTCTTAAGTCGAATACGAACTGCCACACTTGGCTCCTTCATTGACCTCGAAAAAAATCAGACCCGTGATTCTAAGCACTTTACCCGGAATCCGACAAGGACCGAATCCGTAAATGTACCATCTTTGGGCAAAATCGCCCACTGCCAGCGACCTGTTATTTAATCGACTCTGTGGAATTTACCCCACCGGTCCCTAACACGCAGCTACTATCGCTTTCATGAAAACAAAGCGCACCCTGGCACGAGCCACTTTTTGGGTCGTTACCGAAAAGCTAGTTCTTGCGTCGATTGCGGCGTTTGGCTTTTTCTTTTTCTTTGCGGCGCTTTGCTTTTTCCTTTGCCGAAATGCGCTTTCCTGTGCCTTTCTTGACTTTGGGAGCCCCTCCCACGGATGGGTCGAGCATGCCCGATTCGGTCAATTCTTTCATGGCCTGCATTCGACCACCCATGCCTTTGCCCGACATCATCTGCATGATGGGCTTCATCCGCTCGAATTGCTTGACCAAGTCATTCACGGCGGGAGTATCGACACCACACCCTCGCGCGATCCGAACTCGGCGACTCATGTCAATCGTCGCGGGGACCCGGCGTTCCTCGGGCGTCATCGAGTTGATGATCGCCTCGACTCGCTTCATTTCTCCTTCCGTGTCCTCATTCTGCATCATCTCCTTCATCTGTCCCATGCCGGGAATCAAACCGAGCATATTGCCGAAAAACCCCGGTTTACTCAGCTTCACCATTGCGTCGCGGAAGTCTTCGAGCGTAAATTCGCCCTTTTGCATCCGCTCTTCGATTCGTTGACGCTCCTCGGCGTCAACCACCTCCTCCATTTGCCGAACGGCTTCGACAATGTCGCCCATTCCCAAGATGCGGCTGGCCATGCCTTCAGGCCGAAACGGCTCGAGCGATTCCAGGTGCTCGCCCGTACCGATGAACTTGATCGGCACGCCTGTCACGTGTTTTACCGATAGCAAAGCTCCGCCACGCGCATCGCCATCCAGCTTCGTCATGATGACGCCGTCCAGCTCCAACGCCTCATTGAACGCGCCAGCACTATTGACGGCATCCTGCCCGGTCATGCCGTCCACGACCAGGTAGACCTGATCCGGGTGGACTCGGTTATCAATCCGAGTGAGCTCAGCCATCAGTTCTTCGTCGATCGCCAAACGGCCGGCGGTGTCCAAAATGACCACCCGGCGAGACTCCGCACGCGCTTTCGCGACGGCGTCCTGGCAGACTTTGACCGGATCTTTGTTGGTTCGGTCACTGTATACCGGCACACCTAGCTGTTCGCCGATCACATGCAATTGGTCGATCGCCGCCGGTCGCTGCAAGTCGGCTGCGACTAAAAGCGGCTCCAACTTTTCCTTCAGCAACAACTTGGCGAGCTTGCCGCAGGTGGTCGTCTTGCCCGATCCCTGCAGACCACAGAGCATAATGATGTTGACGTCTTTGGTCAGATGCAGCGACGGATCGACGGGGCCCAGAATGTCAATCAACGCGTCGTTGACAATTGCAATCACTTGCTGGCTGGGGTCAATCGTCCGCAACACGCGGTCACCCACCGCCTCGGCGCCGACTTTCTCCATGAAGTCCTGGACGACCGAATAACTGACGTCCGCATCCAATAATGACTGCTCGACGAGCTTTAAGCCGTCGCGCATGTTGCTTTCAGTTAGCGTCCCTTTGCCGCGGAGCGACTTGAATGCGTCCTGCAATCCGTCGCGTAAGGATTCAAACATGTCGCCGGTGATCCACTGAATCGCAAGACATATCCCCCCTGGAGTGGGGAGGCCAAATTAGAAACGAGTATTCTAGTGAATTAGCGACCAAGACGTAAGGGTGATGAGCCCTAGCGGAACGCGACTTCGACGTTTGCTAACGCAACAAACTCACGTTCCGCGTGTTTGCCAGTTTGTCGACGACCAACGGGTCAATTCGGCGGGAACTTGAACAGCCGAATCGAGTGCGACAACACGGCGACATCCTTGCCGTCCGATGACCACAACAACGGCAATTCCCATTTCACCGTACCCTGCTTACAGAGACCAGTGCCGCTCTGTTCGCAATAGTAAAATGGCATTAGCACTTCGAGCTTCGTCTTGCCACTTTCACCCTTCACAGGCAACGACACGTTTATCTCAGCGGTCGGTGCCTGGATTTCAACAACACCTTCGCCCTCTGCAGGGATTAGGTCAGCGTTGCCCAATTCGGTAATCCAGTATCGTTGCGGCTTCGCCAGATCATTGATCTTCCAGCCCGGTGGCAATTCCAACTTCAATTGCAACGCGACCTTCCCGTCAACGACCTTGACGGTGGCGGCTGGCACCACGCTCGCTCTTCCACGAAATTCCGGCTTTGTGGGGCCACGGTCTTTCGGCGGCTGCAGACCTTGAATCGTCAACGTTTTTACGGCGCCAGTGCCCAGATTGACCGTGCGGATTCGGTGGTTGTTGGTGTCGGCGACAAAAAGTGTTCCCGCCGCGTACGAGACTCCCTCCGGTTCGTCAAATGGCTTGTCCTCATTGCCTTTGACGTTGAGTGTATTGGTAGCACCGGTCGCCGCATTGACACGTTTTATCTTGTCGTTGTAGGTGTCGGCAACGTAGATGAAGCCCTCGTGGAAGACGACGCCCAACGGGTGCTGCAACAGCACTTTGTCGCGTCGCCCATCCCGATCGCCGAACTCAAACAGGCGACCGCCGGGGAGGCCAGAAGTTCCAACGACCGTCCTGACAGGTTTCTTGAAGTCGAATGGAACGGCCCGAATCGAACTTCCCTCGCTATCGGCGACGAACAACCAGGTTCCGTCCGTGGTCAGGCCGCTTGGTTGTGCAAAAGACGAGGCGCCCAAACCATAGGGCTGCGCCGGCAGCAGCGGTCCGTCAACGATATCTTCCCGACCGTTTCCGGCGAACGGCCCAATCGCAGCGCCTTTCAATGACATCCGCCAGATTTGATGGGGTCCAGCCATCGCGATATAGAGGAAGTCCTCGTGAACCAATAATGCCCATGGGCTGTTGAGGTCTGTCCGCAATGGGACTCCCCGCCAGGGCATTCCAGGAGTCCCAGAGCTTGCCAGCCAGTCATTGCTCGCCTGCTCACCGCGTCCGGCAATCGTCGTCACCTTTTCGGTCTTCAAGTCAACCTTGCGGAGCATGTGGTTTTCCGTGTCGGCCACATACAAAAAGTCGCCATGCAGTGCCATTCCCTGCGGATGATCGAATGAACATTCCTCATAGCTACCGTTCGCTTTCCCGATTTCGCCCGAACCAATCGTCTTTTTCAGCTTGCCGTCGAGAGACGAGACGACGATGCGGTTGTGATTGCTGTCACTAATGAACAATCGATCGCCCGCCTCATCCGCCAAGACCTTTCCAGGAAATCGCAATGGCATTTCTTCCGCCGTATGCTGCAATAGCTCAAAGCGAATCGGCGCCGCATCGATCAAGTTGTTTCGACGATAGAAGGGCAGGGCCTTCTTCAACAGCATGTCGATGTCCTCAAACTTAATCTCACCAGGCCTCATCCAGACGGCTTTTCCCTCCGGGTCGATCAGCAACAAGGTCGGCCAACTCTGCACGCCAAGCTGCCGCCAAAACAGCAGATTGGCATCGTTGATCACCGGGTGCTCGATCTCGTAACGCAAGATCGCTTCGGCGATATTCTTGCTGTCTTTTTCTGCGGCGAACTTCGCCGAATGGCAGCCAATGACAACCAGCTCATTGGGATAGGCCTGCTCAAGCTTCTTCAGCTCGGGCAAGATGTGCAGGCAATTGATGCAGCAGTAGGTCCAGAAGTCGATCAAGACGAACTTGCCCCGCAACTCCTCCAATCTCAACGGCTTGGTGTTCAACCACTCCAATTGCCTGGGAAACGGTAACATGTCGATCCGTTGTCCGAACGGGTTTCGTTGGGCGAAGGCGACAAATTCCTCGATTTCCTTGTCTGGACCTGCCGGTCGATTTTCCGTTTGGGAGAGCTGTTTTTTGGCCTCGCCTGCGATTGGTTCATCGAGATCGCCTTCACGCGATGACTGAGGTTGCGCTACGACGTCTGGATCGACTGCCGAATCGACTGTTTTTGACTCACCGTCACCGGTGCCTGGCGAGGTACAACCAACCAAGGACATCGCAAACACCATTGAAATACTCAACGTCAACCGCCAGATCATTGTTCTCTCCTTCAAAATCGGCCTTCAACAGCCGTGACAACGTCCCGTGGATCCCAAATCGTATAAATACTGACCAGCCCATCAGTTTCGGAAAAATTTTGTTGTTCGACCGTGGTGATTGTGACGAAAAAAAGGAATACACCTAGTGTTGGACCGTCTCCATTGTACGGCGTCAACTCCCAATCGGCCAAAGACGTCAGGAAAAGTGGAAATGCTGTGCCGAATTTGCTGGCATATCGTGTCGCATGTCCCACAATCCAAGAGTTACTCACAGCGAAAACCAGTAAATCCACGGTAAATGAACGCACAGAGATCCACGTCATGAGAACTCAAATTCTGGCCCTATTATTGGCTCTGGCCTTTTCGCCAGTTTCACACGCCCAAGAATGGGCTCGAAAAATGTTCGGCGAGCGGGCCCATGATTTCGGTACGGTGGCGCGGGGAGCCCATGTCGAATACCGCTTTGTGTTTGAGAATATGTACAAGGAAAATGTCCATATCGCCTACGTGCGGTCGAGCTGCGGATGTACCGAACCAACAGTGACCAAACGGAACCTAAAAACCTGGGAAAAGTCGGAAATCGTCGCCAAGTTCAATACCAGGTCATTCACGGGACACCGCAAGGCGACTTTGACAGTCACGATCGATAAGCCGTTTTACGCCGAGGTCCAGCTCAACGTCAAAGGCCATATTCGGGGCGATGTTGTCTTCAGGCCCGGATCCGCTCGATTCGGGGAGATTGATCAAACCGTCGCGGTCGAAAAGACCATCCAGGTTCAATTCGCCGGCCGGCCGAGTTGGCGAATCGAGGATGTGCGCAGCGGCAACAAGTTCTTGGAAGTCGAGTTGAGTGAGCCGAAGGTGGCGGGCCGACGAGTTACCTACAACATGACGGTTCGAGTCCTTCTGGGAGCTCCAGCCGGCTTTTTTCGCGACCAACTCCTGTTGATAACCAACGATCGAAGCAGCAAATCGATACCGATGACTGTTGAGGCCAAAGTCAAGCCAGCCATCGAAGTAAGCCCGAACGTATTGTTCATGGGGATCGTTGCCGAGGGTGAGACGACTGCGAAGAAGCTACTGATTCGTGGTAAAGAGCCGTTCAGAATCGTACGTATCGAATGCGATGGCTGTTTCGAATTCGAGTTCGATCCCGAGAACTCGAAGAAGATCCACTTCGTTCCGGTCACGTTCACGGCGAACGAAACGGGCAAAGTGAAGAAAACAATCCGGGTTGTCACTGATTACAAGGGTATCGAAACGGAGTTCATCGCGCGGGCCGACGTGAAGTGAAGCGGCTCCACATCGTGGACCAGGGGCGATCCAATCAGACACACGGCTCGGCTGCCCTAATCACCTACCGGGATCGCGGGCGTCGAAACCAACCCGTGACATATCCCCACCAGCGGACAAAAAATCGCCCGCTGACAACATCTTCGGTAATCGTCTCTCGGTCGGAGGAGAAGTTCAACCAGACCGCATCGATATACGGCCGACTCGCCTGAGAGACGAACGGATAAAACCCATTGATGTGAATTTCCTTCAATCCCTGCTCGTAGTGCTCCAGAATGTGCTGATCAAACATGTTGCCCGCCACGCGTACCGTCGAGAGCGCGCCGTGGCCAACTGTTTTCACTCGGTTTAATGCGAACATGGACAGTGCGCCCGAAGCGCCCAGCATTCCAATTTTTTCGCGTTGTGCAATCTCCCTGATCTCTCGCCACAGGCGATCGATTTCGGCGCGTGGAAAGACCTTTGTTACGTCGACGCCCTTAATCGCCTCACGAGCCTGAGTCACGGTCTCCTCGAGTGCTTCGACCGAAAGAGGTGGCATGTCTAACGCTTCAACGGTTGTGCCGGACGCGTTGCCCACCTCGTGCAACAATTCCGAAATACTGCCAATCGTCGAGTTCTCGTCGATGACGCCTTCGCGTTTCAATTCGACTGCTAACTCACGGAGGTATTCCTTCGACCCATATGCCACGTCACTGAGTACGGCGAGAATTGTGATCGGAGACAAGTGCAATGTGGCGAATCCCGCCATGTCGACGAATCCACCGACCGTTTTCCGAGCCACATACCCCTCGACCTGAGGTACCGACTCATCTTCGTCCGATTCCACGCCACCCACATCACTTACCATGAAGTCGAGCATTTGCTGCACGAATACAGTGTACGATCGCGACGACCGAAACGCTTGGGGGATGAGCAGGTTGGCCGATTCTCGCAGCGTGCCAGCCACGACGGCCGACGTTCCTCGCAGCGCCCGTTCAGGTAGTGAGACGCCGTACAGCAGATAATCTAGCACGGACTGCGGTGGCGGTTCCGAGGTGGCCGCAGTCTCCTCTGAACCGTCTTGTTCTTGTTTGTCTACTTCGCCTTTGTTGTCCGCATCGTCCGTGTCGACCATGACGAGAGATCCCTTCGCAATTACGGACCGGATGAATTATCGCTACCATCAGGCGCCGCAGGATTATCCGACGACTCGGTGTCACCCGTTGACGATTCCGATGCGTCCGTTGAATCGACGTCGGCATCGGCGTCATCCGGGATCGACGACCTGTCGACAACCAGCCTGACCGGAAAATCTCCATACAACACTGGGCCGTCCGGCGGTTCGTTGTACCCGCTAAGTTGCGTTCGAGGACGGGTCACCCAAACCGCCAACATTAAGACTCTGTCTTTTTTCGTAAATCGTTCTCTAGGGTCAACGGCACTCAACACGGGCACCTTTACTCCAGGCGACAACTCCAATACCGTCTCAAACAGGTCCCCATTCAGACGAATGTCATCGACGGTCCCGACAACAATCTCTCCGGTGAGCGAGGCATTATCAACATTGACTTCAGCAATTCCGTCGTACAAAAGCTCCTTGAGAGGCGGACGTGAAAACTGCGGAAGAAACTCTCGCAGTTGTGCAACGACCCCGTTCGGGACACGGCGTTCCGGGTAGATGAACGTCACAGCATGGGCCAAGTCCTTTAACGAAGAGACCAAATTGGCAGCTTCCAATTCCCGATCTCCGTCGGCGGTGCGCCATTGTTCGATGGCGTTCCTGCTCAATTCGATGGCGCGAACCATCATTCGCTGATCAACATGCGGTGCAAACCGAATGCCCGGAGAAGTTGCCGGCACGGCTGGTTCTGGTTCGGGCGATCCACCGTTCTCGATGTTGTCGCCAGCAATGTCCGTTTCATCGGTTCGGCTGTCCTCATTCATCATCGGTTGATCAACGATGTTTGGGTCAATTGTCCAATCATCGGTATCCTCATCGTGTTCGCTCTCGCTGATCACGCCAGGATTTCGCACTAGTGGTGGAGCCAAGATACTGATTGGAAATATGTTGCCGAAGTCTTGACCAAACTGAAATGGATCTCGCTGATGTGCGGGCCAGTTGCCTGGCATCCGCCACAGAAGAACTTGGCCGATGGCCAAGCCCAAAACGCCGCCGAGCACGATCTTTGTAAATTCGACAATCACATTCTTCTGGCGGTTCACTCGAGCCGGCTGCCGCACATAAACACGTGGTTCGACAGGAGCCGAGCCGGCTTCAAATTCAAAAGCCGGCGCCGCCTCTTCGGCGGATTCTGGTTCCAATGACAGCGAACCAACCAACGAAGATTCCAGAAGAATGAGTGCCGGGGGTAACTTGGAAAACGCGTCGGAAAGCCGGTACTCCTCCATACACAGTGGACAACGAACCATCGCTTCCACTGGACTTCCCGATGGCGCAACAACGCTGTCTCCGCACACTGGACATCCAACAATGATCATGAGTCTTCACGTTTCCAGAATTGAAGCAATGATGAGCGATAGCTTCCAGAGGAGGAATGCACAGCAAACTCTCGAGCAGCTAGTCGTGTTCCGCTGTTTCAAAATGGTCTTGCGACCACACCTAGTCTAACAGGCCCGCGAACAGATGTCTCAGCCTAGAGCACGCGTCGAAACAAATCTACCGCCATTTACGTGGCCGTTGGCGCCGGCACTTTAGGTATAAAGCGGCAACAGTTTTCGACGCAAATGATCCATCAGATAGCGAGCATCCGGCGCTTCACCGGTCACGTCTTCGACCAATTCCACCGACCCCAGACGGCGACCCTGCTGATGTACGTTTTCACGCATCCATCCCAAAAGTGGTGCAAACTCGCCGACGCGAAACATGTCGGCCAAATTTCCAGTGTCCTTTTCCGCCGCCGCAAAAAGCTGAGCTGCATAGAGGTTCCCCAGCGTGTACGTGGGAAAGTACCCGATCAATCCGGCACTCCAGTGGACGTCCTGAAGCACGCCTTTGGCATCATCCACCGGGCGAATGCCCAACAGCTCGTCATACATTTCGTTCCACGCCTGTGGCAAATCGGACACCGCTAATCGCTCGTCCAACAACTGTCTCTCCAGCTCAAACCGAATGATGATGTGGAGGTTGTATGTCACCTCGTCCGCCTCGACGCGAATTGGACTAGCCTGTACATCATTCACGGCAAAATAGAATGCATCCAGTGACACGTTCCCCAGGTCTGGGTGATGCTCTTGGAATTTGGGATAGAAAAATTCCCAAAATGACCGACTGCGACCGACAAGGTTCTCCCACAAGCGAGATTGCGATTCGTGAATACCGAGCGAGGCGTATTTCCCCAAGGGCAAACCATACTGGTCGGGCTTCAACCCCTGTTCATACATTCCGTGCCCGACTTCATGGAGTGTTCCGAAGAACGACCACAGATAAAAGTCCTCGTCGTACCGAGTCGTGATTCGACAGTCGTCCGGACCCAGTTCTGTGCTGAACGGGTGGGTGCTGGTGTCTAATCGGCCCCGTTGAAAGTCGAATCCCAACAGCTCGGCAGCTGATATTCCAAGCCGACGCTGACAGGAAACCGAAAGAGGTCGACAGACAATCGAGCGATCGGGTTTCTTTTTAGAATCGAGAATTTGGCGAACAAGCGGTACCAACTGCTGCTTGAGCCCGCCTAGAACTTTCTCGACGTCCGCAGTCGTTGCACCCGGTTCGTAATCATCGAGCAGCGCATCGTATCGTTCGTCCAAGAAACCAACTGCGTCCGCCTCCTCGCGTTTCAAGCGAAGGATCCTCTCCAAATGAGGAGCAAATGATGAAAAATCACTCTCTTTCCTCGCTTGAACCCAAGCCTGCTGCCCGATGACGGCTTGCTTCGAGATCGCTTCCACAAGACTCTCGGGGAGCTTTTTTTGCCGAGTAAAGTCGCGGGCGAAATTTCGGATCGTCGAGCCAGATTGGCTGCGTGGGTCGGAGGCCAAGTCGGAGTCGACCAGTGTTTGGACCCAATCCCCGACCTTGTCCAGCGTACGCAGACGATGCAACGTTCGAGCGATGCATGCCACCTGTTCGGCGCGATACGCACTCGCCTTCGCCGGCGCCATTGTCTGTTCGTCCCATTCGAGTATGGCCCCGATCGACTGCAACACGCCGCATTCACGGTAATGGTCGCACGTCTTCTTAAACAGCAGGTTCGTTTCCACAGCAATTTGTCTCCGGCAGACACTGGCAATTTGAGAGCCCTGAATCTACCGGGGAATGCAACGCGAGAAAACCATGAAGGGCAAACTGACCTGGACTCGCACTAGCAGAGATGCTAATTCCTCGAATCCAGTGGATATTTTACGTCGATTTGTCCGAGGCCGTGCTTCGATGTGCCCTTCGCTTCGCCAATTCACCGCACGATTGTGCCTCTTTCTGTCGGTCTCGCTAGCCGGTTGCGCGACGGGGCAATTTTCTGAACCCAATTCCGCGGGCGGCCCATTCAGTTCGTTGTCATCGGTGATTCTTCCGCGAGGCGAATCGTTCTACACCGACAAGTCACGTGAGATCGAACGGAGTTTGAAGAAGAGATCGGAACGGATCGATCCATAACTGGGTGGCTACACTTTCTCAAACCAGCCCCGAGAAGTCCGTCAATCCAAGCGGTTCACGACTGGCGATCGGTTCTCCGTATCGCGTGCCGATCACCTTGCCCCAGAAACCGGCCTCTTCCCTCAAACGGTCGACCAGTGGCGGCTGAATGTGCTCTCGTCCTGAGATGAACTGACTGGCATAACAGGCGACAGCACGCAGTTTTGCTTCGCAATACTCGCTGATATCGACCACGAATGCCGGCTGTGGCACCATTTTCAGATGAACGCAGTAGTAATAGAAGATTCGCTGCGGGTGGAATGGTTCACCTTTCATGTCCGTCTTGGACAGTTTCGCCCAGAATCGAGCATCCTCGACTAACTGAGTGGCCGCGACGTGGTCGGGGTGAGCATCGTCCCAAAAGGGAGCGAAGATCCATCGTGGACGCGTGAGTCGAAAGACCTCTGCCAGGCTCCGTCGCGAGTCCAAGTCTGCCTGTAACTCACGGTTCGTCAGGGCCAGATTATGGCGCCATGTCAGATTCAGCACCTCGGTGGCAGCCGCCGTCTCCTGCAAACGCACT
>DUDC01000329.1:0-40300 GCA_012959465.1 Planctomycetaceae bacterium | reverse complement strand
GATGGAACCGTGAGGCGTCGGTTCGCCGTCGGTAAGGTCAAGCACTCCAACCCGCCATCCCTGAGCTAGCAGTCGTAATATTGTCCCACCAACACCCAGTTCGGCATCATCCGGGTGCGGTGCCACAACCAATACGTCCAGCGGTTCTTCGAAGTCGTACATCTTGTTCTACCTTCCTTGCCCAATTTGCCGTGATCAACTGCGTTTTGGTGGTTTTTGATAAGATCGACCATTCCGATTGTAGCGATCGTTCATATTGTTCCGATAAAGACCCTGTGGCAACACCGGTACGCGCTTTTGCAGCTGCCGACTGCGCAGGCGCAGCTGTTCGGGACGACGTGCCAATGTTTTCTTGCCCACAATTTGGCCTCGCTGCGGTCATATGGCCAGAACCCTCCTCAATAAGAACGTGGTACTGACGGTCAATGGGGAAGATGTCGCGTTGGCATACAACAACGAAATGCAGTTGATTCCTGGATTCGACGTCCTGCCAATGGGCGTCGTGAAACAAAAACTGATGGCACAACGCGTCATGCTGATCGAGTCGACGGACTTTCAACAAATCGCCCGACGATGGGCCCGACCCAAAAGGGTTCATCCCGTCCACACCATCTCGAACCCGACCGGCAATGTTACCGCAAAGTGCCCCAATCATTACGCACACGAGAATCTACAACGGTCATGACGAATCGTTCACCAACCGGCTTTTAGAATACTATTACTTTCGAGACGACGCTCGTTTCAGGGGTTGGCAGGTGTATCTACAACGCTCTGAAGACTTTATTCGCTTTTGCTGCTAGGTACATCTCACCGAAACGCTAGCGTCTCGCGGTGGAGCGAGTGAATCTCGAGTGGTGTGGCGATGGCCATTGAGCCGATATGAACGTTAATGCCTGTCATGACGCCAACACGGCGGCTCGTATCCTGGAGAATTGCTCGTGTCCCAAGACATCAACGTATTGGCTTTGGTCAAGGGAAGCGAAAGGTACATTTTCTTGTTCACCGATGATAATCGGGGAGAAGCCTTACGCACCTTGGGCCGCTACGCATCCGACCCTGAGTTGACGTTTAGTTGGTACGATGCGGCCGTACTGAGTCAGAAGATTCGCCAAACTGCCCCAGCGGAAAAGTCGGCTTGCAGTGTCAATCGAATCCCACTCTCTAGCGACCCGTTCCGGTCGGACGACTTTGTCTAGTCCAACGCCAGATCCCCTCGACGCGACGGTTAGCGGATTTCTGGACTATCTCAAGTACGAACGGAACGCCTCCCAGTACACGCTCAAGTCTTATGGAGAAGACCTGGCGTGCCTCGACGAGTTTCTTACTGAATCACTCGGTCGTGCGGTAGTGGCCCATACTGTCGAGCCTCAACAACTGCGGGCGTACATCGCCACGCTACACGATGCCGGGTATGCCAAGGCTTCGATCGCTAGGCGGTTGGCGTCGATGAGGAGTTTCTTTCGCTATATGCAACGCCAAGGCTGGATCGATCACAATCCGGCTGAACCTCTGCGCAACCCACGGCCGCAACGCAAACTCCCACATCTCCTTTCCCAGGACGAAATTGGACAGTTACTCTCCGCTCCGCCCCACCGAACGAATCAGGGGCTGCGCGACCGGGCAATCCTGGAGACGATCTACTCGGCTGGATTGCGAGTGAGTGAATTAGTCGGGATCAACGACAGCGACCTGCGGTGGGACGAAACCATCGTTCGGATTCGAGGAAAGGGAAAAAAAGAACGCCTGGCCCCATTGGGACGATTTGCGATCACCGCCTTGAAGAAGTGGCTCGTTAAACGAGAGCTGGCGGATGATGTCGCGCAAGGCGCCGCGGCGGCCGTGTTCACCAACCGATTTGGGCGGCGATTGACGACCAGAAGCGTGGCGCGAATGTTAGAAAAGTACATTCAGCAAACGGGTCTCGATTCGCGGACCTCACCACACACTCTTCGGCACAGTTTCGCAACGCATCTCCTGGATGCCGGCGCAGACATTCGCAGCGTACAGGAATTGCTAGGGCACAAGAGCCTTGTCACGACGCAGATCTACACGCACGTAAGTACGGCCAGTTTGCTTCAGGCCTACGAGAAGGCGCATCCCCGCGCACGATAGATTGACGTGGTCGGTCGACGTCTCGAAATGCGGCGATCTTGTGCTATACCAATCCGCGACGCACAGCCAACACCGCGGCTTGTGTCCGATCGCCAACGTTGAGTTTCCGCAAGATGTTCTGAACGTGCTCCTTGACCGTCTCGACACTAATGCCAAGTGCGGCCCCTATTTCACGATTGCTCAACCCCAGGGCAACGTGACGTAGTACTTGAAACTCGCGGTTGGTGAGCGGTGTGTCGTCGCTTCGCGCATCGCGCCGCTGTGACATCCCGCTGCGAATTCGATGTAACAAACTGTGATCGACAGGCTGTTCACCTCGACTGGCGCGTTCGATCGCTTCAACAATATCGGATCGAGCGGCCGTTTTGAGCACATAGTCACTAGCGCCCAACGCAACACTCCTGGCAACGTAGGTCGGATTGTCGAAGGCCGACAACATGACGACCACCAGATCGGGCTGATCCGCTTTGAGCTTGCCGAGAGTCTCAAGCCCATCTTGACCTGGCAAACGCACGTCCAATAAGACGACGTCCACCTCGGTCTGCTGGACAACGTCTAGTGCGTCGGCAGCAGTCGCGGCCGTTGCCGCGATTTCCACAGCGGTACCGAGGAACAAGCTTGCCAAGCCACGACGGACCACTTCGTGGTCATCGACGACGAGTACTCGCACCATGGAGTCACCTTTTTAATCCAAGCCCAAAGCCCCTGAATGGAATGAGCCACATTGGCTCACACACCCCGAGCCACGTATGTATTGCACCCCCAAAGGGGGAGTATTCTGAATCCTACCATGGTAGCCACTCATTCTTCCATGAAAAGTGCGAAAAACTCTACAGAGCGCCTGTTTTGCAATCCATCGCTTCGCTAATCCGAAAAAACGGAAAAGTCGGCAATAAGGCGTCTGACCTGGCAACTTCTCCCAGGGAATTTCCGCTGGCCAGAGTCCGCCATTTTTGCGTTTTGCGATGTGTGACGTAGATAAACAACGTGTTGGTGAAAGAACGCGTCATCAATTCGCACCCAAGTTGAATCTCCCGCCGAACAGGACCACTTTATGGCTCACCGCCTGCTACTTGTTGATGACGACCGACCCGTTCTCGATGCGATGGCCGACTGGCTTCGCGGCAACGGCTACGATGTGGATCCGGCGACCGGTTATACCGAAGCAGTGGATTGCTTAGACAAACACGACTATTCGTTGGTTTTGGCCGATATCCGACTCGACGATGGTGACGGCTTCGAGATCCTTCACCACTGCCGTGAAATGCTCTCTCCCCCCGACGTAATTTTGCTCACCGGGTACGGCACCGTCGAGACTGGCATTGAAGCACTCCGAGCTGGCGCCTTCGATCTGTTGACCAAACCGATCATCGATCAGGAACTTGACTTGGCCATCGATCGGGCTCTGTCACAACGACGGGTGCTTGAAGAAAACAAGCAACTCAAGGAACAGTTGGACTTGAAGTTCGGTCTGGAGAACATTGTTGGGCAAGACGTGCGAATGCGGAAAGTCTACGAAATCGTTGACAGCGTCGCCGACACCAAAGCGACCGTGTTGCTCACGGGCGAGAGCGGCACGGGAAAGTCGATGTTGGCCCGCGCCGTTCATCGACGCAGTGGCCGACGCGATGGACCATTCGTTGAAGTGGCCTGCGGCGCACTACCCGAGAACCTGCTGGAAAGCGAGTTGTTCGGACATGTTGCCGGAGCCTTTACCGGCGCCAATCATGACAAGAAGGGAAAGTTCATGCAGGCCGATGGCGGCACGATCTTCCTCGACGAAATTGGTACGGCCACTTTGAGTATGCAAGTCAAGTTACTTCGTGTCTTGCAAGACTTCGAGTTCGAGGCCGTTGGTGGCAACGAAACTCATCGTATCGACACTCGAGTGATTCTCGCAACGAACGATGACTTGGCCCTAGCGGTCGAGGACGGACGATTCCGTGAAGACCTGTATTACCGAGTTAACGTGATCAACATCGAGTTGCCATCGCTGGCGGAACGCTCGGCTGACATACCGTTGTTGGCCCAGCATTTCCTAGAGTCGGTCCGTGAAGAAACGGGAAAACAGACCGAAGGCTATACGGCTGAAGCATTGGCTGCCATGCAGAACTACCATTGGCCAGGTAACGTGCGCGAGTTGCACAACGTCATCGAACGCGGTGTGTTGCTTGGTAAACACGACGTGATCGACGTGAACGACTTACCGAGTCACATCGTTGCCCCCGCGAGAATTAGCACTGGATCAGTGGCTGGTCGTACATTGAAGGAAGCCCTTGAGGAGCCGGAACGCAACATCATCCTTGAGGTCTTGCGGTCGAACAACTGGAATCGCAACGTGACGGCCGACCAGCTCGGAATCAATCGCACAACGCTCTACAAGAAAATGAAGCGACTCGGATTAGATGATCCTCGGTTGCTCAACTTCTCCAACTAGGCGGCAGACAGAGCCTGGGCCCGAAAAGCCCGCCATCGTTGGACGTCATCGTTGGCGAGAGTTCAGAAATCGGACATCGAACCGGACGTCCTCTTTGATCGCCCACCGTAGCATCTTGGTGTGACCCTATACACGGTGCTCACAAAGAGCCAGGAAGAGACGAAGTGTCGATGCGCACGGCGTCATGTTGTTTGGCAATTGTTCGCAGCCAACGTGCCGGCTGGTCTCATCTCCCCACATCCTTGACCGCCACGTTAAAATCGCCCTATAATTCGCCACTTTGTTGCCAATCCAACGAGCTGCGGGACGAGTTGCATGAAAATCCATGAATTCCAGGCGAAGAAGCTGTTTCAAGCCGCTGGCGTCGCAGTATTGGAGCACCGAGTAGCCAAGTCTCCAGACGAGGCTGCCGCCGCATTTAACGAACTGGGGAGTTCTCTGGCGGTCGTCAAAGCTCAGATTCACGCGGGCGGCCGAGGGAAGGGGCATGTCGCGGAACACCCCGACCAGCACGGTGTCCAATTGGTTCGGTCCGCCGATGAGGCGCAACAGGTTGCCTCCCGGTTACTCGGCAATCGTCTGGTGACCATTCAAACCGGAGAAAATGGCCAGACGGTTCGCCAAGTGCTCATTGAGAAGGGTTGCGACATCGCACGGGAGTTGTACCTCGGTGTTGTACTGGACCGGGCCGCCGCAATGCCCGTGCTCATGGCCTCCACAGAGGGCGGTGTGGAAATCGAAAAAGTGGCGGAGGAAACGCCAGAACTGATCCACAAAGAACACTTTCGACCCGGAATTGGTTTGCAGAGCTATCAGATCCGCAAGCTTTGCAAAAAGCTGGCGATCGAAGGACCGGCGGCGCGGATGGCCGATCGTTTCATGAAAACGATCTGCAAGATGTATGTCGATCTTGATTGCAGCTTGATGGAGATCAACCCGCTCGTGATCACCAAGGCGGGCGACCTGATCGCCTTGGATGCCAAAGTGAGTTTCGACGAAAACGCGATGTTCCGTCACCCGGACATCGCCGACCTTCGCGACCTATCCGAAGAGGATCCAGCGGAAGTAAAGGCCGGGGAAGCGGGGCTAAGTTTCGTCAAACTAGATGGCAACATCGCCTGCCTGGTCAACGGTGCTGGATTGGCGATGAGCACAATGGACATCATTAAGCACCACGGTGGCGAACCGGCGAATTTTCTCGACGTCGGCGGGGGAGCGCAGACGGAACAGGTCACCGAAGCGTTTCGCATCATCCTGGCCGACCCCAACGTGAAAGCGGTGTTGGTCAATATCTTCGGCGGTATCATGCAGTGCACTACGATTGCCCAAGCCCTGCTGGAAGCGTACAAGACCGTTGGCTTCAATGTCCCGTTGGTCGTTCGCTTGGAAGGAACGGAAGTCGAAAACGGGCGGAAGATCCTGGCGGAGAGTGATGTCGACATTATCAACGCCGCCGATCTCGCAGACGCTGCCCAAAAAGTGGTCGCAGCCGCTGGTTAGTTGAGAGCAAAATCCCGGAACCTAACCTGCCGCGCGGCAGACTGCCAACAACATCACGAATTCACCCGAAAGCGTTCCAGATGAGTATCCTGATTGTCAAAGACACAAAGGTCATCTTCCAGGGAATTACCGGCCGTTCTGGAGCATTTCATACCAGCGGATGCCTTGACTACGGCACGCAAATGGTGGGAGGTGTCACACCAGGTAAGGGCGGTGAACAGATTCATGGCCTACCCGTTTTTGACACGGTGGAAGAAGCTGTCACAGCGACCGGTGCGACAGCCAGTATGATCTTCGTTCCGGCTCCGTTTACGGCCGACGCCATACTGGAAGCACTGGACGGCGGGATTAAGTTAATCGTTGCCATTACGGAGGGAGTGCCTGTCATCGACATGGTGCCCGTCTACGAAGCTATACGCCGCAGTGATGCGAGGCTGATCGGACCTAACTGCCCGGGACTCATCACCGCTGAAGAGTGCAAGATCGGCATCCTGCCCGGTTACATTCATCAGCGTGGCAAGGTGGGAGTTATCAGTCGATCGGGCACGCTTACCTACGAAGCGGTCTGGCAGACCAGCAACCTGGGTTTGGGCCAAACGACATGCGTCGGCCTAGGCGGTGACCCGATCGTGGGCACATCGTTCATTGATCTCCTTGAGTTGTACCAGGAAGATCCTGAAACTGAAGCCATTTTGATGATCGGTGAAATCGGTGGAACGGCCGAAGAGGAAGCTGCCGCTTTCGTCAAAGAAAACGTGACCAAACCGGTTGCTGCGTTCATCGCGGGTCTCACGGCCCCGCCCGGCAAACGCATGGGCCATGCTGGGGCTATCATTTCCGGTGGAAAAGGAACGGCCGAAGACAAGATCGCCGCATTAAACGATGCGGGCATCGCGGTCGCCGAGACGCCGGCCGACATGGGAAATGCCGTCGTGCGGGCTTTGAAAGCCTAGACGGTCCGTGACGCGCTAGTAGCCGATCCCCGCGCGAAGCATAAACGAATCCCGCAGTGAAAAGTCGTCCTGCGGTCGCAGGTAAAAGATCCCTTCGCGATCCGTGACCCAGCCCGTTTCAATAAAACCAATCCGTCGTCCTTCGCGAAACCACTCGGACGGACCCCATTCAAGTCCGACAATCAAGCGAATGTCGTTTTGGTCGTATCGATCGGTCAAGATTGGCGCGATTCCACGCTTCACTGTCCATGAACCGCCGCCGTATTCGCCAGCGATGTACCACCAGACATCGTTGTTGCCGACCGTCGACAGGTAGGAGGCGAGTTTCGGCTTCGGGAAATAGATATCGAATCTCGTACGGTCATTCGGCTCCCACAATATCCCGCCAGCCGGAATTAGTTTGACTTTGAGGCGATCGGTGAAAAACGCCCCACCCTTGAGCAGCATGGTGTCGGTCAGTCTCAGTTTTAGGTTGCCGCCTCCGGCCACGCGCAAACTGTCGGATGTCATTGTGCTAAAGTCGGAGAATATCCCGATTCGGCCCATGACTTCTACGCCGAACATTCGATCGGGATCCGTCTCGAATTTCGTGTCCAGAAAGGCGCTGTACGCTTTGGAGGGCAGATCGGCTAACGCCGGAAAATCAGGCGGTCCGGAGGGATTGTCCCAGAGGTGCAGAGAAAAAGACGGAGCAATGTAGATCGGCTGTCCCGAAAACAAAAAGTTCGGGTAGGTAACAACGAACGAAATGTCGCTGTCATTGATGTCCATCTCTCGGCCATTGTCACCGGCGATCCAGCTATGGCGGAAGCGGGGCCCGCGAACAAATCGCAATGGCGTCCCGCCAATTCCCGAATGAACCATCAGTCCATTGGGGAATAACGAAGTTGGGTTTGCGTTGGATCCGTAGAGTGGTTGACCAGGTGACGGGGACGAACCATAAGAGTTGGCAGGAGTCGAATTGTGACTGCCCCATCCATCGAAAAACGATGACGACCTATTGGCAGCGGTTCCGGGTGATGCATACGGATCATAATCAGGGTCTCCGAGCGTGACCGTGGCAGCTTCATTGGCTGTGCCCCTCGGTGCTGTCTCGGAGTAGCCGCCGATTTTGTCTGGAATTCGTATTTGCGGTGCCTGGGCAACCACAACAACATTCGGCAGCACCGTCGTTGATGCGAGTAGCAGGCACTTCATCAAGAACTTCATGGCCGGATATTTGCCTCAAGTTTCGATTCGAACTACCCGATGATGGGTAAGTTTGGGCGAATGTTAGTATCAAGGCGTCGTTGCCGCGTCAAGTCGAATTTCAAACTCGGCATCCAACACGACGCGTCCAGAAGACTGGCAGGTGAGCACGATCACTCTGAATGCCTCAAATGCCAGGGGATTCCGGCCCACTTGGACGGCCTGACAAGCCACAAGGCGGCCAGTATCAGAGGGACCGCAAATACCATCGGCTGAAGTGCGATGGCCGCCAAGAGTCCAGCAGCGGCGATGACCAAAGATGGCCATGAGGAAAAATGCCCGCCCAATTGGTTGTCCAAGGCGTGCCTGGCCAGAAAAATGCTGACACCGAAAGCCATTAGCGACACGGCGATGAACCAGCGTGTGGTGACCATCGACGTGTTAGACGCTGCCGGTGCGAGTGTGAGACTTGCCCTCGACCCCAAAAATACAAATCGCCAGATTGCCTCCGGTTGCGGCATCGTCAACGACGAAGGTCCCACCGACGATGAATTTGGCTCGCCAAGTGAAGGCGGAGATTCTCCGAATTGCTCCTCCCACAGGTCGCCAGCACCGAAGAGTATTGCCAATGGTTGTTGAGCCTCGACGACCATCGAAATTTGGACGCGGCGCTCGACGTTGTCGATCGGTTGACCACCAACGAGTTCACGGTACACGACTGCCAATCGCTCAAACCAGCGGCGGTACCACCAATGCGCATGAACGGATTCCACTTCAGCCAACTGGTCACGAGACATTTCCAGTGACGTGTGAATCGCAAACAGACGTTCCATCTGTTGGTCCGCGGCCGTGACCACGGCATCGGGATACCTGTGGCGAAGTTTCTGCAATCGATGTCGCCCCGTCACCGTCCACAGCGTCCTGGCAACCGGCGTGCGATCCACTTTGGGGACCGCTAGTCGGTAATCTCTGTCATCCCATGCACCGTGAAATCGCAGCTCGATACGTTGTGGAAGTTCCGTGGAATGCAACGGCAAGTTGGTCCGACCTTGCTGTGGCGAAGGAATAGAGAGCGAGTTTCCAATCTGAATGGCGTCGATCTCTACACGGTCGGGAATTTCAACGTTCAAGGTCTGGCGACCATATTGCCCTGACGACTCCGATTCTCGGTATAACGAAATCGATCGCAGTTCCCCCGCTGGCTCGACATCCAACACCAACGTTCCATGAAACAGTCCGGACGTCTCGACGAACAAGCGAACATCAGCCAAACGAACCAGTGCGTAGCCGCCTGGGCTCCCGATCCGTTCCAGCGAAGCTTCAAACATCTCACCCCTTGGCACCGAGTAGATGCGTACGGGTTCGTCGTTTTCCAACACAACATCGTACTTTTCGGGAATCGTCGCAGAAACCAGATTTGTCAATTGCCATCTTGTTTCGGGTTCGACACGCGTCGGCAAGATGACAATCCGATCGAGAACATTCATATCGGCAGGCATGATATCGGGAACAACGAATCTTCGATCGGACTCGATCCACTGCCCTGTGATTCTGTATCGAAAATCGCCCTCTAGTGGTAAGGGCGGAATCAGCGTGAGCGTTCGCTGTCCCGTCGCCGAGTCACTTATCTCGACCTTCCCCGGAGGTTCGACTTGAAATGGTCCCTGCCACTGTTCGGGAATCTCCAGCTGGACGATATCTGTGCGGCCCCGGCTGCCCATCGGCCGTTCCGCCCAAAGATCACACGTGGCCGACCAGGCTTCCCCTAGATGTTCAACCCTTGTAACGACAAACGCACTGGCTCGAGTGTTTTGCGGGACCATTCGCAACAAGATCGGTCGCTCAAATCCATCGCCCGAATCTGTGACGCGTGAAAATGCGTACTCTTGACGTCCCAACTCCCACGACCAATCAAGCTCTACCGGAAGTGGATTCCATTCTGGAAGAACGTCCCAACCATCGGGAACTTCCAACTCTAGGCTTGCGACGTCCGTTCGACGGTAAACGAGGATCCGCGAATCTACCGATTTGGCCCCCAGAAATCGGACGCGATTAAGACTATGCGCTCGAGGTGTGCGAGAGATCGCCAAGCTTCCCGTCAGAAACAACCGATGCGGCCGATCGGTCGGATTGGGTAGGAAAACGGTGAGCGCACCGTTAGCCGCCTTTACATAGCGAGCAATGTATTCAAAATTCTCCACGACGACAGTCAATTCCTTGATTATCATTCCCACTGGTGTTTGCAACTGATGAAGCGAAATTGGCCGACCTTTGGGAAGAACGGACGCGTTGTAGCGGAAAGCAACGTTACGAGCCCCAACACTGACGATCAACTCGTCCTCAATCGAATGGGATGGAGGTGCGGGTTGAGCGGTCATGGCAAACGGTGTGGACAAGCCATCCACAGCGAAAGCCTGTTGCACGCATCCATCGGCTGCCACAGACTCTCGACTTCACTCGGATCGATGGCGTCCCATTGGTTCTTATCGACCTCAATCGTCATTTCGTCCGAATAGTCGAGTGCCAGCGTATGCCGCTGAAAAATTCCGGTCTTCCAACGCAATTGGGGCAGCACAATGCGGCCGGTCCCAAGACGATCTCGCAGGTGGAACGTCATTTCAAAGTCGAAGGAATTCTGGTTCGCTTCTCGTAGACGCAACCAATACACGCCACTTCCATCGACACCGCCTTCGATCTTCCCAACTTCGTCAGCCAGGCTCGATGCAACCAATCGCAATTGAGCTGGAACTTCAAAGCCAATGGAGTCAACCGTATGCCGTCGCGGGTCGATTGTAAATCGTGATTGCAGCGTTATCGACTCCGGACGAATTCGCAGGTAAGAGACAGCGCGAATCTCAATTTCACTCGCCATCGGTGAACGGTACACCAAGTGAATTTTGTCGCTAGGTCCAAGCTGGACTTCCGAGTTCTCCAAGTCATCCCGACGAGGGGACACGCCCAACAGTTGATACCGACGATCTTTGGACATGTCCCGGAATTGCGACCGAGCGACTCGAGGTATCGTGCATGAATACTCTCGCTCATCCTCCGAGGCGACAAGTAGCTCCAACTGAATTCGAGAGGTTCCCGGCTTCGTAAGATACAACAAGAGACCCTCATCGCGCTGCCATTGAAATCCAATGGACTCACCATCCTGAGTCACACGTATCGGTGTCACTTCCTCCTTTTTGAAGGGGAGCGTCACCACGGTGGCACTCCGCGCGCGATGTACTTCAAATTCCGCAGTCAGGCGGGGCGGCGATGAGTCTCCGAACCAACGATAGCTTGCATCGCGAATGTACCATGTCGGCCGTGATTGTCGTGTCTCAGGCGAAGCAACCGAAGAGGTCGCATCTTCATTTTCCAACTCGTCGGATGTCACCGAGACACCCACCTCCTGCGCTATCGCTGTAGCAGAACATGCCAATGTGATAGCTAACAATCCGGCAGTCCGTCCAGCCCAACTTGCCTGCGGACTAATATAGCGAGGGCGGATTCTCGCCAGCATTCCTCCGATTCCAACTCCAAAAACAGCCGCGGCGCTGAGTGGCGCCAACTCGGCTGGAATTACGGTGCAGACGGCGATTAGGATCAAGCTTGCTGACAACCAGACTAGCGGCGAACAACGCCTGAGCAACCAAGTCGAGATCCCCATAACGATCATCAACAAAGCCCAACCAAGATGTCGAATCTGTGACGAATCATAGACAATTAGCTGTTCAATGTTCGACCGAGTTTCCATGTCGAAGACAATTCGTTGCCTCGAAATCGGCGGCAACGGCAGCGGAAGTGTCTCTGGCGACGAGTCATCCCAACCACTGGCAAGCACTCCCGAACCGTACGATTCGTCGGTTTGGCCCATTGCCTCAACCGCCCCCCACGACTGAAGTCGTCCCCAGGCTTCCACTCTACGTCGTGACGCCATTCCTAGTCGCGAGGTAATTAGCAACGAATTCCCCTCGGCCATCATCAATGATAGGTTTTGTTTTTGAAGCCAATTCGAGAGTTCTTCATTGCTGTACGCTCTCGCCACATCTGAAGGACGCAACCCCACTTCGGCTAGGCCGAGTCGATCGACTCGCAACCGCCCACCCAATTCTCGGCGTAATCGTTCATCGACCGCCTCGAAACAGTCTTTCCATTTTCCCCGAGGAGAGGCCACAAAGAAATCTCGCAGCGCCGCGACCACCAGCCGTTCCATTTGAGATCGTTGTTCTCGATCCACACCCGCAAATAGCGCCAACGATCGGCTTGGCGAATGATCGCCTGATGCGGATCGTCCACTCCAAATTCCCCATCCGCGCGGCAAAGCCACAAACCAATGCGGCGTCGGACAAGCGAAATCCGTGCCGAGGGTTTGTGGACGGTACTCCGCCATGAATCGCAACGGCTTACCGGTCGATCGATAAACAAGACGCACAAGCGTGGTCGTATACTGCGCGGGAAGTGGGCATATCAAACGAGTGCTGTTTCGCACGACCAGCGGTATGGGTTTTCCATCGATTCGCAGCTCCAGCGGAACAACCTCCGGTGGCAGCGTGATCGTCACCTCACGTCGACCACTTGATTGGATCCAAAAATCGGCCGTGTGGAGAACTCGCCCGTCCGGTAGGAATTCGCTGATGAGGCGATTACGAAGTGCCCAGGCGAGCGAGTCTTGCGATGCGGACTCAATCCGACGGATCGCTAACCGAAGCGTCGCTGCAGCGCCGTACTCGAATTCGCCTTTGTGCTCGCGGTCCGCTTCACCGAGCGGTACCACCGGAATTCGTTTCACGCCGGCGAACTCGAAATCGATCGCAGCGGAGGAGAAAACCGAAACGAATCCTCGTGAATTCGCTTGCCGTACTGACGCCAATCCAACCGCACCGAGTTCCTCTCGAAATTCCGTTTCTCGACGGCCTTTGATTACGATTGGCTTCACTTCCGATTGTTCAATCTCGACCGACCATTTTTCCGTCGAATCACCTCGTTCGTCATCGATGAGGCGTTGTGCTTTGGCCGGTTTGCCGTCAACGGTCCAGTCAATCGGTTCTTCGCGGCGAGCCGTTAGCTCAATTGTGATCGTCTGCAATGGTCGAGTTGACGGCACCACTCGACACTCATACGTCTCGACCAGCTTCTGTTCATCGACATCGACGCGGATTTGAATCTCCGCATCAATGTCGTCTGGTGAAGACTCCGTCATAACCATCGTCGAATCGAAGCCTGCGCCATCCCGAACGAGAACATCGGCCGCCGAAGACAACAGCCGTACACGTTCGGCATCATTGATTCCACTCTCAATCAAATCCAAATGGACATCATCACGCAGCAACAGGCGGTAGGGCGCGACAGCGGACAAGGCGAAACGATGTCGCAAGTGAGTGGTCCCTGGAAATCGCAGCAAACGCAACTGGGCACCCGTCACGGCACGGTTGTTTCGGAATAATGCGCGATTCCCTTCAACAACCAATCGCATTTCTCGTTGAAGCGTTATCGGCCGAGAGAAAGTCACCACCAGCTGGTCG
Organism: Planctomycetaceae bacterium; assembly: GCA_012959465.1. Classification (GTDB taxonomy): domain Bacteria; phylum Planctomycetota; class Planctomycetia; order Pirellulales; family Pirellulaceae; genus UWMA-0346. The sequence continues at coordinate 26,600 of DUDC01000329.1, read as the reverse complement.
TTCACAACCTCCCAGGCGCCGCCACCGCCCTCAAGCATATCGGCAGGCACTGACTCCACTTTTTCGATGATCCACGACCGCGGTTTCGGCAGCTGCAGTTCGAAAACTTCACCCCAAAACGAACGTATCTCTGCGTCAACACGCCCTTGTATTTGGTCCTCACCAAATCGAACCGATGTAATTGCGTCAATCCCCAACTCTGGCATGCGCTGGTCAACACGAAGCCTTACGCGTGTCGCTGGACGCGGTAATCGAAAGTCCATCTCCAAGCCACCTTCCACCGTAACTTGCGTTCGAACATGGGACGGCAAGGACCGGTTAGCAAGCGCCAAGGAGATTGCCGGGTCAGAGACGACGGTCAACGATTCACTCGACCAATCCATATCGTTGAGGGAAATGCGCGGAGGCACCCAGGTCGCAGTGCGTGGTACAGGGGCGATGGCTGTGATCCGCACGGATTGTGGATTCGACACCTCGCGAGGCAGCAACAATGAGAACGATTGAGTTCCGCCTTCCACTTCGGCCAATGCAATCTCGCAAGCATGACCGTTGACAAAGGCGTCAAGAAGAGTCAAACCACGGTCAGACTGTCCCTGAATACGGTCAACGAACAGCTCGCCTTCGATTTGGAATCGGCTGGTCAAATCAACGCGTCCTACGCCGATCCGGATCTCAGTACGCACTTGAAATAACGGTAGTTGACTACGCTCCATTTGTCGCAGTAATCGCAATCGAAACCGGTTATTGGTCCCCAGCTCAATGGCCCAACGTCTTTGGCCCGCTTCCGCATCCTCCGGCTTGATAACCGCGTGCAGAACGACTGGTTGCCAATCTACGGGCAAGGTGAGTTCAAACTGGGTTTGAGGGGAAATCGGCAGCTGAATGGCGAACTCCACCCAGTCCGCTCGTTCACGAACCGGGCCCAGAACCCATTGAAAATCAACTTGTCCATTCTCATCCGCCGCGGCCCACCACTTGCCATCGGCAGCAGCTCCTCCCAGCGGCGAAGCTGTAATCGACAATGAGAGCGGATGCAATGGCAGCGATGCGTGTGGTCGCGAGCCGGGGCCGACGTGAAGAACTGCTCTGCCGTTGACAAGTCGACGACCGTCGAACTCGGCAGTGTACTTGGAAGAGAGCACGACGGCACGTCCGGTCGAGCTCGGCAAATTATCGCCAATCTCTCCGTCGCGGTTCTTTGTCTGACCATGGACGACACCAGAAAAGATCGAGACCGCGGTAGGTCCGGGAACGCAGATTGCCAGAACTACAAAAAAGACCAGTGAAGTTCGCGATCGGCAACCGACCTTCTCTTTCATGACTGGGAACCCGCCATCGATTGAGAGCCAGAGTCGTCAGCCAAGCGAGAGAGTTCCAGAGACCGCGTTGTCATGTCCACTTCGATAGGAAGATGGTCGTCTTCAGTAGCGCCTAAGATTCGTGTTGCCAGCGGGAAATAACGCCAACGAAGCACCAGACAAAGTGCAACCAGTATCGCGCCGACAAAAGCCGATTGAATGACCAAGAATCCAGTCGAAGGAAAACGCACGACCAGACTCATGACGATGATCCCGACGGCCGCCATGGCGAGCGGATGTCGAGCTGGTTGACAGTATGCAACCGCGATTCCCATCACCAATGCTACCAGCGACGCGAAAAGAACCAATGTCGTTCGATCGCATATCTGTAGCCGCACCACGCCTAATTGGTCAATGGACGAGAACAAGTAGCGATTGGCTCCGGTCAACTCAGGCTCGATGCCGGTTACGTCGATCCACTGTCGCAGTTCGGCTGTTGACAGCTGAGGTCTTCGACTCCAACCCCACTCGCCGGGCACCCATTCATTTTCCGAGAAACACGACGTCGGTGGTAGCAACAGGTGACGATCCCGATTGGTCACCAATTCCCAATACGTCCGTCCGATACCTCGAGCTTCCAACACCTCGGCAAACTCCAATTCTATCGATCCGTTCAAGTCCTGGTTAGTAAACTGATACCAGAACTCCAGTAGCACCTCTTCACCACTTTCCGCGACCACAATCGGAATCTCGACCAATTGTTCAACCGAATTCACGTTGTCAACACGATGACCATCGACAGCGACAAGCAGTAGCTCCGACCCTTCGGGCAGCTTCACGGTAAGCACGCGGTCGATCGTGCGTAACCTGGCCGAAAGGTGATCGACCCGCTTTGCTCCCGAGAATATGGTTCGGACCCAGGTCTTGGTTATGTCGGCGCGACGTGTTGGGGCGGCTGACGATGTCAATTCGACTGACACGTTTGGCAAATACTCGGTAGCCGTCGCTTCGAGCAATTCCGGAGACGAACCGAAGACAGGAGACCAAGCTGAAAGAGTGAGGTTTATTTCGCGGGAGAGCGCATCGCGAATCGAGACCTTATTTTGAAACTGCTCCCATTTGTCATCCGCCTGCCAGTGGATCAAAGGGATCGAACGAGTGGTCGTTTCTTTGTTTCGCGGAACACCTCTAAGCTGGTAGGTGGCGATGACCTGCAGCCGGCCAAATCTCGGTGGTCCGGGTAGAGATATCGTTCGAGCGATCCACTGTTCGGTACCTCCTATCGGCGGCGAATCTGTCAAATCGAGCACTTGCCCGCCAGCCGTCAATTCTAAACTGAGCGCCGTCGCTGGAATCATCAACGGCAACGAAGCCAGTGGCTGGTTCAAAACCTGAAAATCCAACGATTGACTTACATTCACTGCAGTTCCCGAAACAGCGATTGCCGTATCCATCGAACCGACAAACGACTGCTTTCGTTCGCTGATACCGAGTGTCAGTGACAGCGTCGCACTGGTTTCAAATTGAAAAAATGAAGTTCGTCCTCCCTCGAGTAACACCTCTTCCGATAGGCCCCATTCCTGTGGCGCCACGTCAAACGAATAGGCCTGGTCTTCCAATTGTGGAACAGCGTCCAAACCGCTGGCGACCACTAGGATCAAACGTGGAGGCGAAACGACGATCGCCTGCCCCTGAACGGGAACGTCGGGTCGAAGATTTGGTAGGGACAGACGAACCAGGGACGGCAGATTAGCGAGACTCATTTCGCCACGTAACCGGACGTCAAACGGCTCCGCGGCAAGGTCGGTACGTTCAAGCGGGACGAGTTGAACGGTGGCGTCCGGCTCCGCTAACTCCAACGAGGGAGCCACCGGCGTCTCGGCCAAAGTCAACTTCCAATCCCCCGTCCAAATGTCGAGTTCCTTGGGGATCGTTCCGCGAATATCAAAACGCATCGTGACATCCAAAACAACCCGCGTTGCTTCCACCGTTAGCCGATAGACGGGCTGCACTAGAATGCGAGACTGTCGATCTTTCAACTCCGCTAAAAGCGATGTTGCCTCGGACGTCTGGTGAAACAGGTCGAAATGGGCCTCGCCTTCACGAGCCAAGTCTCCCTCCGAGTCACGGTCAACACGACGTGCATTCAGCATGACTGGCGTTCGCAACGAATACTGCGTTGGGAAGCGAACCGAGAGCCGGTTGGATTGAAACGTCGCATTCTCCACCGCGAACCCAGCCAGTTCGGTCGCGCGATTGAAGGGGCGGGTCAGACGAGCCTCCACGAAAACCTCGGCCGTGGATACCGCTCGCTCGAAGATGTCAATCCGAATCAACGATCCGCGACGAGCCGTTCCCCGCTCCACCACCGCGATTCCAAAGTCCGGCGCTTCGGACTCCAAAAGACTGAAACCAGGCGGAAGACGAAGGGAAAACGCGCTTAATGTGCCTCGAGAACTCGTCACCGCAATACGCGCTGAGGCATCAATTTGGCGAGGGTCTAGAAATCGATATTCCACTTCGCCGACCGCTGTCAGTCCACCCTCGTCAACCGCCATCGGCTTGTCCGACGGTTGCCATTGAATTCGAAAATCGCCGCCCAATGAAACAAGGTCGAGTTTCCACGTCCCAGCCTTGGGGCCCGGTTTCGCCGCCTCAATGATCGTCTGCTTATCGTTCAACTCAATGCGAGGATCTACCTCATCAAGCCATAAGTGAATGGGGACAGTCCGCTGTGGCAACTGCAGCTGCAATCGACGTGTGCGGCCCAAACGCAACAATTTTCGAGCAAAAGTGAGGACGAAATTGTGTTTTGAATTAGGTTGTCCGCTGACCCACAATTCGTACCCCGTTCCGTCCTCAGCCACACGAATTGCATGTTGGCCATCACCTGTCATTTCCGTCTTCACCAAAGCACATCGCCCTAGATAAAGCGGTATTCGCTCCCACACACCAGATGAGGATGTCAAACGAATGGACCCGCGAAGCTCAAACCGTATGTGCGCGCCAGCCGGCTCTTGCTGAACGACCGATAGCCCCTCGACAAAATGGGTGGGAATCTCGCTCTCTTTGACCGCCTCGACGTCATCATTTGCCGATCGGGTGGGCTGAGCCCACGCTACGGTCGCACCAGCGCTGATCCACCAGGCAACAGCAAACATCCACGTCCGTAATCGACGGTCCAGTTGGTAGGCTTTCCACCGAATCGAATTCGTTTCGGTCCCGTCGCGCATGATCGTCCACAGATACCGAACCCATAGATCAGGGGGTTCGTGGGTAGAAAAGAAGAGTGCGGAAGACACTCCATCCTTCATTCTACTCAAACCGGGCCAATAGTGAACAATCGTACGGTTAAAGAGATTATGAGTTTGCCTGGCGCAAACTGCGGAGAAGCTCGCGGTGTAACTTTTCGCTAGAAGCCGCCAGAAGTGTCGGGTGGTTCAAGTCGAGTGGTCGGCCGTCGACGTTAGTTACCGTTCCGCCCGCCTCACGAACGATCACAGCCCCTGCGGCGATGTCCCACGACTTGACGCTCGTTGCCCAGTAGCCATCCAGACGGCCCGCAGCCAGATAGCAGAGGTTGAGTGCCGCTGACCCCAATCGTCGCAGTGCTTGGCACTTGAGCAGCACCTCGACAAATCGGCGAATTTCAATCGAATCACGGGCGACTTGGGCCGAGAAACTGGCCGCCATCAGCGCCTTGTCGACCAATTCACAGCGACTGGTCCGAATGGGCACACCGTTCAACTTCGCACCTGCCCCCCGAAAGGCGGTGAAACACTCGTCCGCCTTTGGATCGAAAACCACTCCGGCAATCAGCTGGTCGTCGTGCTCGACGGCGATCGACACACAGTATTGTTGGAGTCCATGCACATAGTTCGTTGTACCGTCCAACGGATCGACGATCCAACGATAACTCGAGCGTCGGGGCCACGTCGCGTTTCCCTCTTCCCCCAAGAAGTCGTGGTCGGGAAACGTCTCATGTATCACTTCTTCGATGCGTTGCTGGGCAGCCAGATCCGCCTCCGTCACCAAGTCGTGGGGAGCCTTTTCCCGGGCCTGCACACGTCCCTCCCAGTCACGTAGAACGTCGCCACCGGCCCTCGCTGCGACCTCCGCAACTGTCATAATCGAGTCACTCATGGTTACCGTCCTTACCGCCCAAAGGCCAAAAAAAACCCTTTGACCGAGCCATCGATGAGGGGGATTTCCTAGCGAAAGCTGGACAACTGGGCCGATCTTGGTATCATCAGGGTATTGAGTTTGAGTCTTTTGTCTGCACTTATATACCTTACTAGCTCAGTTGCTGACTTGGCCTCTTCTCTGTTCCGGCCCCGCCGCTTCGCTCGCGAACGGCGGGGGTTTTTAATTTTCCGTCGTAGAGCACTTCGATGTGGAAAAACGCCGGCTCCACCATCCAATGGCACTCCGGTTCCGTTAGGGGGACATTCTCACCCAGCCAACCCGCAATGGGCTTGCGTCTCGATCGGTCCGAGGGGCTCCTATTCGGCCTGACGCTCGACGGACAACACATACCGGCCGGAGACGAACACTACGTTCGCGGCACCGATCTATACGTCGATTGTCCGTCGGACGACCGATTAGTTCGCATCCAAAGCTATTACCGTGATCTGGTCGGTCCCGTCCCTGGTATTGAATTAGTGATCTCCGTGCAGACCACGGAATTGGACATTTCCACCAATCTGCAAGTCGCAACAAGACTACCCGGTCACCTTCGACAAGAACGCGGTGGCAACGAATCTTGTATTGACCGAGAAAACAACGTATTTCAATGGTGCGACGCTGACGCACGCGTCAGCGGCATCCTGTTTGTCCACCCAAGCGACTTCGTCACAGCCCAATCCGACGGTCAAACCTTGGTCTGTGACCTTTTTCCAGAACCGATGGAACACGGCGTCATCCGACGAGGGAGATTACGCTGCTATGTGGCCCCAGAAGACGCGATGGTGGAGCGTCTTTATCAAGAGTTCCTAGACGCTCCGCTGCCGCTTACTACCTAGTAATGCGTCCGGAAGCATGTCGAATCCAAACTCTTGACGATAGCCGCGACGCCCAATGCTCGCTCGCTGACGATTCCCGTGAGGTCCGGGCTCACATGAGTCCGTTCAGCCTGGCATTCGCCGATGTCCGGGTTGGGGTTCAAGGGTATGACACCATAAAATAAACGCTGGCTCGAAGTTAATCGAGCCAGCGTTTCATGGCCAGCCTTGTATCGTCGCACTCGGCTAAACGGCTACCAGCACATCCATCTCCTTGGCGAGCCGCTTCCGGGCAACGTGCAGGCGTCGCTTGATCGTTCCAAGCGGAGCGTCAAATTCGTCGCTCATTTCCAAGAGCGATTGACCCTTCACGTAGAAAGCGACCAAGGTCTCACGGTCCAAATCTCGCAAGCGGTCCAGGCTCTCTCGCAACAGATCTTCATTTTCATGAGCGATCACGAAAGCCAACGGATCCATTCCTTTTGCGACACAAGCAGCTTCCAGTGCTTCCTGCTCGGTCGGCAGATCGTGCGGCCGCCGTACCATGCGGTTGATGGCCATACGATGAGTGATCGACCGCAGCCAACCGGCAAAACAGTTCGGCTCACGCAATTGGCCAACCTTCAACATCGCCTGGACAAACACGTCCTGGCAGAGTTCCTGCGCTTCATTGAAATCGCCCAATCGGCGCAAAGCGATCGCGAAAACGTGTCCTTGGAACCGCTCGAACAACTCGCCAAACGCCGCCCGGTCGCCACTTTGGGCTCGCACGACCAATGCCGTTACCAAGGCCTTATCATCTTGAAATTTAGTCATCGTTGTCATGAGTGCTCTCACTTATTCGCGCAGGCAAAGAACGTCGTCCGATCCGGCGGGCATTTGTTGGCGTGACACACGAAACGACGTGCACACGAACCCGCGGAAGCTTCAGGAGCGAACCAGTTTTGAGTTAGCTGGAGACGTTTGTCCCCCTACCTACCTCAGCTGGCTATCGTCTCCTGCCCGAGACATAGCGTTCGACGCCACGTAACGGGAAGCGGTAAGACGGGCAAATAGCACGGGCCCGCAATCGCTGGATGACCGTCGTGTTTCGACGGCCTAATACCCAACATCGCGATTCCCATTTTGCCTCTGCGTGAATAGCGCGGATGCTTAGAGGCAAACTGGTGGGCGTTCATCGATACCACGCATTCCAGATCAGCGGCTTGCAGATCGTTTGCTTGGACATCAAATTGATTACGCATCACAGTTCCTCCTAGCGCTTTGGCGCGAAACTAGAAGAGAGAACAAAAATCGGGCTCTGTCTTCCAACGGAGCCTCAGTAAAACTACACCATCTACGGTAATTCTACCCCAGTTCCGGCGTTTCGCCAATTAATAGCCGTTCACACAGTGGGATGCGACCCCAAAAATGAAACGGCCCGGGTAGAGCTACAATGTCTAAGACGAGTTATCGGTCAAAAGGTTCACCCGATTCGTCCTTTTTTTTAACGGCCTGGCAAGCCGTTGCGAGTTCAACACTTAAATATCCTTGCCGTATTGTCTCGCAGGACCTGGGTCCCCAGGGAAACGGCCGCTTCCTCGGACCACCCTCGGTCGACCACAAACCTCTCGGACAAGATTTTGGCCAGTATCCGTTTGTACATCCGGAACTTCGGAAGCGCGAATTCAAGCTTGTACATGTCGCTGTAGTAGCCAATCTGCTTGGTTCGAGGCACCGCCTCAAGACGTGCCGCCGCGTCGTGCTCGATGAAAGTCGGGGTGTTGGAATACCACCAATGGCCGTTGGTGACAACATTTGGAAAAATCCACGATGTACTGGTCAGCTCTTGGTTGGTCACACTAGCCAAGACGGAAATCGGGAATGTCACCTGGGGAAACGAGTTAAACAAGCGGCGATACTGAATCAAAGAAACTCGGCTATCGTACAGATCTTGACCCTGATAAACGCCATTGGCGTAGACGCCGCGGTTGACACCGATCATTAGGTCAAACGGCAGCTCGTGCTGCAGACAATTCTCCGCCAACGTCCAGAATACGAAGTTGGAAATAGCCCGCATTTGGCTTTCAGAGGCGGATGGTCCTTGGTCCAAGATGGACTCTAGTGCCGTCTCAGCCCGGTTGTCACTGACCGGTTCAGGCGCAAAATCGGGAGGCAACGAAATCGCGCATGCCCTGGCATTATTGGCTTTGAAGTGGTCAAACAACTTACCAATCGCTTCTCGAAGCGTTCCAACGCTGGATACGTCGACATCGGTGGCCGCTTTCAGGCGTTGCTGGACCTCTGGTTTGGCCAAGTGAAATACCAGATCGTCGGTACGGAGACAAGGAATGTAGACCGACGAATCAAAGCCCTGCAGCGAATCGTCGAAGTCGTTGGTCAAAAATACCGCTGTCAAACCGCTGCGGTTCAATACCTCCTGTGGCCAAGTGTCGGCTGCCATCTTTTCGCTGGCCAAGTCGTAAAGTTGCTCCCAATTCGATTCGTCGATGACTGGAAGCTCCCAATCGAATAGCGATTGAGCCATTTCGACAAACCAGCTGTACTGGATCGTGTTGTCAATCGGTCCCAGGTTGGCGATCAATCTGCCAACTTTCTCCTTGGGCTCCAGCCCCTCCTGTTCAATCTGCTCCTTCGGCATTCCGGCAGAATGAGCCAACTCGGTGTAGTAGTGGTACCCCAAGATGTCGACCAATGTTGTCGAGGCTGGTTGCAGGGGGTTGATGTGCGTATGTGGATCGACGATGGAGAGCTGATCGAGTTCGCCGAAGATGCGTTTTCGTAGTTCTACTGTCATGGTGTTTTCCTCGTTTTTCGACATCAAGCCGCCTGCGACCTGACGAGTGCTTGAGCCGACGCTTCGGAAGCGCCGGCTCAGTCCGGTTGTGGGCTGCCGCTAGCTTTTCCTAAGGCGATCGCCAAACTCGACCAGGCCACAATCCATACTAGGCCGCCAAGAGGTGTAATCGCTCCGAACTTGGTAATTCCCGTGAGGGCGTAGAGGTAGAGAGAGCCGGAGAACAATAGCGACCCCAAACCAAAGCCCCAAGCAGAGATGCTGGCCAATCGAGATCCCGAATGCTGGCACAAGGCGACCGCTAACAAGATCGCTAAACCGTGATACATCTGATACCGCGCGGCGCTGTCCCAATTTTCAAGGCGTTTTTGTCGCGTTGCCTCAGGCCACTCCTCGGCTACACGCTCCAAACCGTGTGCTCCAAATGCACCGGTGACCACCGACAATCCAGCGACGACCGCGCCGAGGATCGCTAATTCACGCCACACTTCACCATCTCCCTGCCGTACGATTGTTGAGCCAAGTCTGTCTACTGTACGCGGGAGCGAAAAGAACGGCAACTGGTCGCGACAGGGTGAATAGAAGCCCGAAACAAACGGGAGTGAATCAGTGCCGCCCGTATCGGTCACCCGCTGGCGGTTCGCGGTTATTTTGTTGGCAACACCGACTATTGGCATGCCTCCACAGACGAAAAAAGCCGCGAAACCTGGCAGCTTCGCGGCTTTTGATTTGCGAACTAGTTTTCCAGTGGACTATTCCGAAATATCGCCCACCAGCCGCTCTTCCTCTTCGCGTTGGATGATGATTCTTGGTGTAACCATCATCATGAGGCTCTGAGTGTCGCGACCAATACCGACGTTTTTGAACAGTCGACTGATGTACGGCAGCTTGGACAACATCGGAACGCCACGCTCGTTGCGACCCTCCGATAGTCTCTTGATGCCGCCCAACAACACAGTACCACCATCGGGCACATTCACGGTCGTCGTGACCGTCGTGAACGAGAACGTCGGCAGCTGCACCGTTGTTCCCGAGATGGTCGACGCGATGTTGTTGTTGTTTCCAGCCACTGGATCACCATTGGCATCGACAAGGTTCGTTCCATTGTTTGTCACCGTTGTGCCTTCGAATGTGAACGTATCCACATTACCAATCTGGCTAAAGAACGGTACCAAAGTCAGTCGAACGAATCGACGATCGTGAGATACCACCGCTTGGACGTTCAGGGATGTCCCTTCGCCCAATACGGTGATCACTGGCTGTTGAGCCGCCGCAAAGTCACCAACGACCGGAATGATCGAAGTCACAAACGGCCGTGTCGACAAGTCGGACACGTTGGCCTGCTGGCCATTAAAGAGTGTCACTCGCGGTGCAGCCAGCACGTTGGTCCGACGATCGCCAGTGGCGGCCTGCATGAGGAAGAACACCTCGATGTCGCTTAGAATCGCGAAACCAAAGCTACTCACCGTGGCGGCATCAAAACCACCGAACGTTGGTACGGCCGATGAGAAGCCTTCCTGGAGGAACTGGAGATCCAAGTCCGCCGTCGGTTGACCGAGCGGATCAAGACCAAACATTAGGCTTGGCCCATCATCGTCAGGTAGGAACGGTGTCTCAAGGTCCAACCCAGTGTTGTCGTCCAGATGAACATCAAAATCGATCCCGATTCGCTCGAAGAAGTTGTCGTTGAGCGTAATGAACCGGACTTCGATCGTCACCTGAAGGTCCTGCCATTCACGAAGTTGCTCTAGCAAGTCGGCAATCTCTTCGTGCACTTCTTGAGTGGTACTGATGACCAGACTCAAGTTCGCAGGATAGGGTTCAATCGCGCCATTCCCACCGTTCTCTTCCCAGGAATCGGGCATGACAGTGTTGGTAATGAGGTTGATTAACGTGTCAAAGTCCGCCAATGCCGCCCCACCCATGCCTCCTGGTCCGCCCGTGAAACTCTGCGGCGGACGCGACCGCAAGGAGGACGCGTTGGGCAGCATGTTAAAGGCATTGGTTTGAGCAAGGACAGAACTCGGAGATCCTGAATTCGCTGCGCTAGAGGCCATTGCCAGCGGAAGTCCGGACGTCTGAGCCACTCCGTATCCCAGATTTGCGTGAGCTTCTCTCAAGGCCCCAGTTAAACCATAACTGTTGCTCGGGCCAAAATTCGGGATCGGAATCACCAAATCGGCGACGTTGTATGTGTCGAAGTAGGTGTTCGATCGACGAGCTGTCTCGCTGGTGATTTTGAGCACCTGGTCCTCAACCACGTAGCTGAGACGCAGTGGCTGCAAGATCAAATTCAACGCAGCACGCAACGACACGGCCTTCGAGAGCTCAATCGTCACCGCTTCATCATTGGTGACCGCCTCAGCGGCAAGCCCTTGCGGATCGATGAACACGGGCACACCGGCAGAATCGGCCAGCGTCCTGAGTACTTCGTCCAGAGGTACGTTCTGAAAATGAACATCAACTTTCGATTTCAGACTTTGTTGAATTTCAACTTCTTCTGGTGAAAATCGTTGATTCTGACGTTTTAGATACCGCCTTCGCGTGTTGGTAAGGTCGGCCCACGAATCAGGAAATGTATACGGCCGGTTCGGGTCCATCTGTGTTGACGAACGGTCGATGTCAAGGAGCGTGTCGACGACACGACTCTCCTTGAGCTCGCTAATTTCCCGATTTGCCTGATCACGAATGGCAAACTTAGCCTTCCAAACCAACAATTGGGCCGTCGGCTCATCGGGTGCGATTAAGAACGCCTTTTTGGCGATGATCTCCGCACTATGGAACTGACGCTCGTCCATAAGGACATTGAACTGTTGGACCAGTTCAGCAAGTTTGTCTTGCGATTCGATCAGAGCCTGGCGGTCTCGATCCATCCCATCCAGAACAGCACGGTTCTGCTCGGTCAACTCGATTTCGCCACGATTAGCATCGATGTGCGACTTCATGCGGTTGATGTCCGCGTCTACGATTCGCAAGAATTGTTGTTTCGTACGATCGTCAATCTCTGCTTGTAGGACACGACCACGAACAGATTCCAACCGATTGAGAGCTCCAATCGGATCGGTGACCTTTTGACGGTCAGAGTTTTTTTGTTCGTTGGTAATCTCCTGGAACAACTGTTGTTTGGCAATCTGTTCCTGCGCCGTCACTTCTTCCAAGACCGAACCCTGCCCAGAACCAGACAATCGCTGATTGGTCAGCAAATTCAGCTTGTCACGCAGTTGGCGACGAGTGTTGTCTTCCAACTCAGACTCGAACTGCCAAGCCTGTCGGAACAACTCGATTGCCCGATCATTATCTCGGTTTTGTAGTGCCGTAAGACCATCTTGAAACAGTTCTACTCCCTTGGAGACTGGGGGACTTGCCAGAACAGGCGCGGGTGTTGGCTGAGTTGCTTGTGCCGCGCGAACTCTCGTTTCGTCATTGCTCGGCGTATAAATACTCTGCCGCACCATATTGGGCTGCTGTCCGGTGTAACCAGTAGCCTGGGCGACCGGGTAGCGTGCACTCGTCCCCTGTACGCGACGTTCGCGATCAGCGATCTCCAACACCAACTTCCAGGCCTGCGTTTCACCAGCTGGTAATTGCACTCGCATCTGGTTTGCTTGGTAAGCGAGTCGCTTTGCCAAGTCCAGATTTCCGCGGTCCATTTCGATACGAGCCCGCGACAACAATTGTCGTGTCTCGGCAATTCGACTGTTGATCTCATCGCTTGTCGCCGACGTCGGTATTCCAGATCGACGTTGGGAAATCGTATCCAGCATTCTCTGTGGCGATCGCTGTATAGCACCATAGGGAACTCCGAATGTCGCGGCATAGTCGAGCAGTTTTTCGGCCATGTCCAAGTCACCATGCAACATGAGCCCTTCGGCTTGCTGCATCAGCAAATCGGCATTGCGACGCTTCCGGTCGGAACCGGTAATCGATTTGTCGACGTTGTGACGTCGGATATCGTCTACGAGTTTTTCGAGTCCTGCGCGGTTGTCCCCGTTGACATCCTCGCGGATTCCCTTCCGCTTCGCTTCAGCGATCAACGCGAGTGTCTTGTCGACCTGGCCATTTGCCAGGGCTCGACGCGCGGCCAACAGGGGTGTCGCCGGTGGAGATGCGGCTTCCCGTGCCGCAGGTCCGCGAAGAAGCGTCAGTGCGTTAAAAACTCGGTCGGGAGTGTCCTTCTGAGGGCCGGGCCTCGGGGCCGTCTTCCTCGCTTGATTGATTAATTGCTCCGCCAGTTCAAATTTGCCATTTTTCATGGCGTTTCGCGCATCATTCAACAGGTTGGCTTGCGTTGGGGAAGCCTGTGATATCACAAGCTGACCGGTGGCAATTGCCGTGGCAAAGGGATGGGCGGCGGTGTCTTGCACCAACACCGCGGACGTGACTAGCCCGCATAGCAGGCTTCCAGTGAATAATTTAACGGTCGCTCTCAACGCAATTCTCCTTCTGCGAGAGATAGCCCAATTCCTACGGCTGCTGACGGAGACATCCGTGCCCGTCCGCTGCGCTTAACCCACTCGCAAATTCCGCCAGGCGGAAAAACGCGTGTTTGCGCACGTACCGCAACCGTACGATAAATCGTGATCTTTGTAGACGAGTGGCGGTATTTACTGACTAGTAGATTTTGCGTCAATAGCAATCCCAAAAAAATCGACAGTTTTCTGGAGGGCGTCGCCGACTGATATCGTTTCGAAATGCCACCTATGCGAAATCGTGGCTTGTTCCGTCGATAAATCTGCACGGGGCAGGCGTCGTCGCGCTGCAGAAATCCGAGAGCCGATTATGCGTACCGTTGTCAGCCAATCACGATTCTGTTGCCACGACCGTGTCATTGCATAAAAACAGCCGCCTACCGAACAGGTAGGCGGCTGTGATCTGACGTTTTAGATGGTTTTTTTACTCGTCGTTGTCGCCACCGCCACCCTCGTCTCCGAAACCTTCGCCGGCACCCGCACCACCTTCAAACCCGCCCATACCTCCACCAAGACCAACTGCTTCATCTTCAACGAAGCCGTAGAACCGGTAGTCATTGATGTCAGACTTCTCTGCACGAATGACCAATCCACCGGTTGGTGAGATGAGCGCATATTCGCCAGGCGAATAGAGGGGTTCTCTTGTTGTCCCACCAACTTGATACCCACCGAACATGTCCACAAGGACAGTTTCGCCTTTGAATTCATACTTCTTCAACGTCTTGACGCTCAGGGAAATCGGATGGACAAAATCCAAATCGTCGGTCACGGCCAGCACATCACCGGGATTCAGCGAAAGGTCAACCGGAACATCGACGTTCTGCACGAGGTCGATTTTTACTCCAGCCACCTTTCCCTTCGGTGCCTTGGTAAGGACCTCAGCCTTCGCCGAGCTGGACGCGAACGCCATTTTCTCGGCAGGTCCGGCATAGAATCGTTCGGAATGAGTTAACCAAACAACACCGCTCGGTTCACTGAATTCCGTGCGACGAAAATAGCTGTTGGTGCGTTGTGAATCGGCGACCTCTTCCTTTGCACGCAAAGCCGCGACCCGATTCCCAGCTTCCACTTCCAACATACGCAGATTAACGTCCAACTCCATGTCCTTCGGATTGTTTGGATCCTCGAGGAGCAACTGAATCCGGTATTGGTATTTATGGCCGAGGCGGGCGGTAAAGTCGAAATATCGAACCAACTTGAACTCCGTGATCACACTCTGTGTGACTGGGTTTCCCATTCCTCCCATCATTCCGCCCATCATGCCCCCCATGCCGCCCGACTCATCACCCATTCCCTCGCCGTCCCCCGCTTCACCACCCATCCCACCTGCACCACCGGAGTTGTTGCCGCCGAGACCATCTCCACGGCCGCCATCGAGACCGCCGCCGCCGTTGCGGGAACTTGGAATCTCACTCGGTATATCACCTTCAGATTCCATGGGATCCTCGGGCGATTCCGTTGTGTCGTCCTCGCTCTCTTCACTCCTTTGGCCGCGAAATGGGATCTTAGGATGATTTACGAACTTGTAGTCCCGCATCAGGAAAGGCGGAATCGGCATCGTCGTACCCGTCAGAACGTGCTGTTCATCAGCAACCTCTGGTGCACCGTAGCCAGTCGTGGCAAACATCTTCATTTGCTTATTCGCAGTGTTGGCACTCCCAATCACCTTCCAGTCGGGCGCTTCGCCCTCAATCACCTCTGTTCGTTGCACCACCAGTGATAGGTATTTGGGACGATCGCGACGAGGTTCATAGGCGATCGCATTCTCGAATTTTGACTTGAACTCGTTGAATTGCTTTTCATACGGAACCAATGCAGTGATGACAATCACTCTGGCCGTTTTCGGAAGCGAACTCGGGGCTTCATCCCCATCTTGAGTGTTGTTGGTGGCACCTCGTCCCGGAGCGTATTGACCTCGTCGTCGCCACGATTTGCTGTCGCCGGCCGCTGCCAATAACCCGCCAAATCCTCCCATGCCTTCTTCTCCAGCACCGCTCTCCTCCCCAGCACCACTGCTCTCACTGTCACGCTGATTTCGACTTGATTTTTTTTTCTTCGTCGGTGCGCCTTGCCATTCCAATTCGCGAAGAGGATCCGAAACTCGCCGTTCGTTAACAATGTCCACCGGTCCAATGAAGTCGGCAATTTGTACGTCCACCGGCGCGTAGATCTCGGGGTCGCCCCGTTTCACGATGGGCTTGGTCAATGGTGGCGAGAGCGATTTCCCAAAACTGTATTGGTGCGGTTGCGTGGACAGCGAACCAAGTCGCTCTTCCTGTTCGTAATTCGCCTCGACCGCACGGTCATCCGCCTCGGCGACGTTCGCCCAGCTATCCGTCTCAATGTGGTCGTTCGCGCGTTTCCCCTTGGCGATTAGGTCGTCTGGAGCATCGGCATAGGTATCGATCCCATAACCGCTATACAACAAGAACAGGGCGACCAGGATAGTGCAAATCAGCACTCCTTTTTCGACGTGTCGAGTCAAAAATCCTTGGAATCCACCTTCGCCAAAGTCGAGTTTCTTCATGGCGTTCTCCGTTTCGTCCCCTGTTCATTGTCGGTATTCCAGCCATCAATCGACAGCTGGGCGTCGTCAAACATTCTAGTTATTCACCGGTTAGGGTTCATTGCCAGCAGCTTCAGTGGTAACCGTACCGTCACCGCCATCTTCCACCACGGCATCTGCTGCGTTGCCGAGTTTTACCCGATCCACCGGATTGTAAATGTAAACAATTCCGTAAAGTTCCACATGAACATCAAATGGTGATTCGTCACTCAATTTCACTTGTGAGCCGCCCATACCTCCCAAACCACCTCCCAATGCCCCACCGATGCCCTCATCTCCGCCACCAAGTCCTCCGCTCTCACCTCCACCTCCCAACATTCCGCCTTCCATACCGCCACCCATACCACCTTCTTCGTTTTCTCCACCTCCACCAAACAGGCCACCACCACCGGCACCTTGCCCGCCAATAAACGTTCGACCGGCTTGCAAATCATCCGTTCCAATTCGTATCTGCCGAATCTCAAGTTGCATGTCAGCGTTGCCACACTCGGCCAAGAGCTTAGGGACCTGTCGGTGGTCCACAACCAGTCCTAATCGTACAGGAATTCGCTTGGCCACGATCAGGTATGCGTCGCTTGCTTCAGTAGAATCAAATGCCGAACGCAATTTGGACGCTTCAATAGGCTGGAACGCCGTGTCGATGTAGCGATTATCGCCAGGATCATCGGACACCTGTGCTTCCCCCAGACCATCACCCGCACCGCCCCCCATTCCCATTCCCATTCCTGGGCCCTCTTCCATACCACCACCACCGCCACCGCTGTTCATGCCGCCGGACATATCATTACCGCCGCCGGCGGAACCGGATGAGACGCTTGCCACGGCGCCGCCAAACCCAATGGCATCGCGGCCGATGTCGACGTACTTGATCGTTTTGACCGCTGCTTGGTAACGCTGCGAAATATCCCCATTAGCATTCTTGATGACGTTCAAGACGGCCTTCAAGACCCACAGGTCCTCCTGAGCGTAAAGGATCTCCAACGTTGTCGGTTCACGCCCTGGCCAACTGAAGCGGGACTCGTGAATCTCCTTTTGATTGGATGTCTCCCACTCGACGATCGGTTCGGTTTTGTCGTCTTCGTTTTCGTACCACGGAGTTCCCACAATCTCGCTCAACTCGGGGAGCACACGATTGATAAAATTTCGGTAGATGTTTCGCTCGGTCGAATTCAGCAACTCCCGTTCGACAGGAAATGAAACGTGAGACTCAATCGGCTGAAGTCGCCGTACCTTGGCAAGAAACTGATCGCCCAAAAAACCGGGCCAAACCAGATATTGCTTTTGTTTATCGTAGCGAGCGGCCCAGGCAGCATACACATCGTTGGACAACAATACGATGCGTTCATCCATCTTTTGTTGAGTGACATCGTTGGCATGATTAGCCATCGCTTGAATTGACTTAACCGTTGAATTCGAGGTTTCAATTTCCGACGTCCAGTCACTGGTCTTCCCAGCCAGCGTACCTGTCGAGCGGAACCAGAATGTGATCGACAACAGGACACATAATCCCGTGAGGACCCAAAAGCAATTACGTTTCATCCAAACGCCGGCTGTCTTAAGCTGATCCATGTCTTTTTATCCACTTCGTTAATTCGCTGGATTACCGTTGTCACCATCGGCAGCTTCTTCTTCCGCCGCTTTCTTTGCCGCCGCCTCGGCCTCTTTCTTCAGTCGTTCATTGAGCACATCGAGACGAACGGAGAGTGGCTTCTCCTGCCAAACAACCTGAACCAAAAAATCGTATCGTGGTGCAGCGTAGTCTTCAACTTCTACTTTTTCATTTGCCGGAGGCGCACCTGACCCAGATTCGTCGACGCCCCCGCTGGGATCTTCCTCCTCGCCATCACCACCGCCTGCCCCCGTTTCGCCGAAGCCAAATCCAGCCGCTCCACCACCCATCGTGTTCGTGTTGACCGCATTGGGGTTTGGCACGCGGTGCGACATGTCAATGGTCGAACCCTGGGCAATAATCGCAAAGGATAGGCCGAGCTCCTTGGTCGTGTATTCGACCAACTTGCCACCATCGTAAGGATTCGGCAGGGAAACTTTTCCATTTTCGAAAAACTGGATCAGTGTCTCGTAAACGTGTTTCTCGCCGGAGTGAGATGGGTCCTCGTTGAAGAAATGATGACCCTTAAACTCGATGACCCAACCGGCATCTTTCGGTTCGACTTCCACGGTGACCGTTGAGTCAGTCACTTGGTCGTTGTCCTCAGATTCAACTGGTTCACCATTTAGGATCCGCAGTGCTACGGTGCGACGAGTCTTTACTTCGTCAGTACACCACGTCGTGATGTCTTCGAAAAACTGACTCTCGATTTGGTCAATGAAGAGCTCTTGACGTGTCGTAAACGGAACGTCCTCCGGATCCGGAATCGTACCTGCTTCAATTTCTGGAGTTAGAGGAAGGCCGAGATTGAGCGCCGTAATCAGCTCCAAACAGAGAATCCGCCGGTCCGTGTTTCCAACGACTTCCCTGCCAATGCCCTGCAGTAGAGCCATTTTCTTCATGCGACCGGCGTCGACCTCCAAATGCCCGTCACTCTTCGTCTTCACATCTTTTATCTTTTCTTTTGCTATGCCCCAACGACTTTCGTGCACCTTGGACCAAGCGTTGTAGTAGAAAAAGAAGTTGAATGTGAAAGCCAACATCAACGCTGCTAACGTCCCCACTGCCCACGGTTTTTTTGCTCGGATCAGCCGTTCAACCAACAACTCGCGGGGGATCAAGTTGGTTCGCAGCGTCGCGACGCCCATCCCCTGCAAACACAGTCCGTAGGCCACGGCAAAACCCTGAAGGTTTTCTTTGAACGCCGGCGTACTGGCGACGGACGACGCATCGAGTTTCCGGAACTCGCCGAATTCAATCACTTCGTAGCCGAGGTTCTTCGATAGATATTGCCTTAAACCGGGCAACTTGATCGTGTTCCCCAGGATCAAGACGCCTTCCACTTTCGCCTTGCGGTCCACGCTTTGAAAAAAGTTCACCGACCGCTGTATCTCTGTGACCAGATCGTTAAACACCGGCCGCATCGATTGGAAAATCGCCTTTGGATCCTCGGCCTGGCGAGCGTTTCGCTTCAAATGCTCTGCCTTCGCAAAGGTCAACTTCAGGTCTTTGGTGAGCTGCTTGGTGAACTGATTGCCGCCGATCGGGATGCTACGTTGCCAGACCCGAAAGCCATTGGTTATCACTAGGTCGGTGGTTTCAGTACCCATCGACAAGACAACCATTGAGGTTGGTGGGTTGTCGGGATCAAAGACCATCGACTCGACGTCCAATCGGTCGTAGGTCACATAGTTGTAGATCGACAGCGGCGCCAACTGGACGATGTCGAGCTCCAAGCCAACATCCTGCAAAGGAGCGATCGCCCGATGCACCGCATCCTTCTTCATCGCAAACAAGCCGACCTCGGCGTCTAGGGCAATCCCGTCCACCTCGGCACCACCCATTTGCTGGTAGTCCCAAATCACGTCCTCTAATTCAAACGGTATCTGTTGGCGAGCTTCGTATTTGACAATGTCAGGAATCTTCTTCGCATCGACCGGGGGCGGCTTGAAGAACCGCGACAATCCGGCCTGCCCTGGCACTGACATCGCGAGTCGGTACCCCTTGACTTCATTGCGGGACAAGAATTGGTCAATCGCTTCGCGAATCAGTTCCTGTGGATCCGCACCATCCGGCTGGCTTAAGATCTTCGGATACTCGATGTAATCAAACGCATCGACCTTGATGGAATCGCCATCTTTAACACAGCGCATCGCCTTTAACGCACACTGCCCGATGTCGATCCCCCACACGCCGTTTACCGTCGCCATAACACGTAAGTCCTTGCAGGTTCGCTAATGCCCCAGGAGGCCTTAGACCAAATAAGCCGCCTCAATTGGCTCTTTTACCTCATATTGCTCCTTGACCAGGAACAGCCACCGGAATGTTCTCGCGAGCGTTTTTACTAAAAAACGGATGCACTAGAAACACCTACCGAGTCGGGAACAAGAGAGAAAAGCTCACAGTAAGAGGGGATGGGCCGTTGATAAAAGCGTCGCCCATAGATACTAATTTACTGACCGGCTTCCCACTTTGTCAACAAAAAACGGTCGTAGACAGTTGATGTAACATCTAAAATAACACTGAGATACCGCATTCCCTTTCAATTTCCTTCTCGTTGAGTACGGGTCCATTTCATGGCGTTTTCGCAGACTATCCTATTGCTGCCATGCCACAGCCTCGAGGACTTTCCCACCCATTACGAGGGAGATGACGCGGACGGATTGCTATCCGCTTGGTGCTGCGGTTGGCACCCACAGATACTGGCCGCTAGCGGCGCACTCCCTCAATGGACCAGAGCCGACGACCCACCCAGCGACCTGGCGGAAAAACTGCTCATTATCCCGTCACTCGCCCAATCGGAATTGCCAACGGGCCTGCTGAACAAAGCCCGCGACGCCGGGGCGACCGTGGTCACACAGGCACCGTTCGACGAGATGGTTTCGACCGCGCTCGCGGGAGTTCCGCGAGAAGCCAACGCTACAACCATTGTACATGAAGAAACCGTGAAGGACTTTTTCGCCCTCGCTTACGTTTACCTGCAAATCGAGTTACTGACACGTCAAATGCGTTATGCCTGCAACCTCGATGAAGCCGCCTTTGCCGACGAAGTCGTGGCGGCAGCACAGCTTGCGTTGAACGGCGATGAGGAAGGTTGCCGAGAGAAGCTCTCACGCGGATTCGATCTGATTTCCGAAGAACGCGACCATTACTACTCAGTCGAAGCCTATTTGGTGGACATCACGTTGGTCGCCCCCACCACCATTGGGGGCCCGCTCCGTCGACAATTAGAGTCGGAGGTGCCGACGACGCTGCTTCTCTGCGGTTCCACATTAGAAGCCATTCAAAGCAAGTCACCCGAATTGCTCACAGAAATCCGAGCAGCCTGGGATGCTGGCCGGATCTCGGTGGCCGGGGGAGATTATCACGAGGGCGCTCGATTCCCCCTGTACTCGCAAGAGATGATCCTGTCGGAATTGCAACACGGGCTCGAAGTTTTCCAACGGCTACTCGGTCGACGCCCGACGATTTACGGTCGACGAACCGCCGGCCTGACACCCGTCCTGCCTCAGATCTTGACCAAACTGGGCTTCACGGCCGCTTTTCACTTCTCGTTGGACAATGGTCAAGTCCCGCAGAGCGGGCAAGCCAAACTGCGTTGGGAGGGCCTCGACGGCACCGCCATTGACGTTCTCGGACGCCCTCCAATGGACGCCAACCGGCCTGAAACGTATCTCTCGTTCGCCATGAAAATGGGCGAATCCATGGACATGGACTTCGTCGCAACAGCCCCCTTGGCCCACTGGCCTGGAAAAACGTGTCGTTGGTTTGATGCGATGCGCCGCGCCTCACGATTCGGTTCGGCGATGGGGCGATTTGTGACCGCCGAACAGTATTTCGAAGAATCCGCTGCCGTTGGCCAAAACGACCGATTCGAGTCCGATCAGTACACCACTTCATACTTGCGGCAAGACATCATCCGCAATGCCGAGTCGCCATTGAGTTCGGTTGCCGAGACGTGGTGCAACGAGATTGAGCGACGGAATTCACAGACATTCCAAGTCGCCGCCGATTGTCTGAACGGCAGGGAGCAAAGTGAGTCGACGCAGAGCCCTGCACAGCGACTTGCTCGTCAGCTCTCCGGGCCAGGTGAAGGTGCGCTAGTCTTGAACGCGCTGCCCGTGTCTACGCGCGTCACCGCGGCCTACGACTCACTTCAGTCCTCGCCAACGGCGGGCGGCCAAGTCTACGCGCGCGAAACCGAGGCACACGGTAAACGCACGGTGGTCGATGTCCCCCCGGTGGGATTTACCTGGGTAAACGCCGGAAACGGACCAACAACGGCGAACGAAAAGAAGTCGTTCTTGGGTCGTACGAAAGAAGTCCTCATCGCCGAAGACAGTCAACTGCGCAACGAGTTCTTCGAGGTACTGGTCCACCAGGAAACCGGAGGCATCCAGGGGATTACCCCGTACGGCTCTCGCAGCAACCTCGTTACGCAACAATTGGCGATGCGTCTAGGAGAGCGGGTCAGGGAATCGGGCGAACGCTGGAAGGACCCGGACGAACTGGCAATGTATACGGAGATGCGGGCAAACAGTGTCCGGGTCGTAGCCTCTTCGCCCGTCCATGGAGCAATTCGTAGCGAGGGCCAACTGGTTTCCGGCGGCGAGGTCATGGCAAGCTTCAGCCAGATCGTCCAAGTGTGGCGAGGCAGTCGATTTATCCACTTGGAAATCGAGTTGAAACACGAACGGGAATTGCGGGCCGACCCCTGGAAGCACTACATTGCCAACCGATTGGCGTGGGGCGACGAAGGGGCTACCGTGATGAGGAATTTGCACGAAGTCCAACAGGCCGTCGAAGCGAAACGATTTGCTTCCCCTCTCTATGTGCAAATCGACAACGGCCTCCATTCGCTCACCCTGTTGCCGTTGGGATTGCCGTATCACCGTTTGGTGGGATTGCGGATGTTGGATTCGCTGCTGAAAGTACGAGGTGAACGGCGATCGTCGTGGCAAATCGTCTTGGGCGTCGATGTGCCTCAGCCTTTTTTTGCAGCGTGCCAGAACATGCTCCCTCCCCAAATTGTACCGGGAGTCGCTGCTCCCAATCCGGCCCACGCTTGGCTCTTCCATCTCGGAGCACGAAACGTGGCCACGACCAAATGGAGTCCGATTACCGAGTCGCAAGTGGTGGTGGGTGTAAGTTGCCGCTTGTTGGAGACGGCGGGCAAAGCGTGCCGCGCCAAGATCGCCGGTCCCCGCAATATTACCTCAGCCCGTATCGTCGATTTCCGCGGCGAACCGATTGCCGACTGCCCGTTGGTAGACGGGAAAGCAGTGGTTGAAATGACCCCATTTGAATGGTCACAAGTCGAACTGCGTTGGAGTGGAATGGCCCAATGATTGTGACCATTGACGGTCCGGCCGGCGCGGGAAAAAGCTCAGTCGCCAAAAAACTCGCCAGCCAACTGAGTTTTTTTTTCCTCGACACGGGAGCCATGTATCGGTCCGTGGCGCTGGCCGGATTACGGCGTGACTGGGATTTCCATGATCAGGCCACTGTTGGGAGGTCAACACAGGCGCTGAAATACCAATACCAAGATGCGATCGTGCTCCTCGACGGCGGAGACGTCTCCCAGGAAATCCGCGATCCCGAGGTGAGCCGCAACATTCACCACGTGGCAGACAACCCGTTCGTGCGTGACATCCTTGTTCAGTGGCAGCGCCAATGGGCTGTCGGGAAGGATCTCGTCACCGAAGGACGAGATCAGGGAACTGTCGTTTTTCCGAACGCCGAATGCAAGATATTTCTTACCGCAACCGACGCCGAACGCGCTCGACGACGCTGGCTGGAACTGAAGGATGCCGGTCAGGCATTTCAGCTGGAACAGGTGCTGCACGATCAGACCGAGCGGGACCGACGAGACCGTGAAAGAAAAGTCGGGGCGTTGCGGCAAGCCAGCGACGCTGTGGAGATAATCAGCGATGGGATGTCGTGCGAAGAAGTCGTCGCTCAGCTC
This sequence comes from Planctomycetaceae bacterium, assembly GCA_012959465.1. GTDB lineage: Bacteria > Planctomycetota > Planctomycetia > Pirellulales > Pirellulaceae > UWMA-0346. The sequence continues at coordinate 2,896 of DUDC01000329.1, read as the reverse complement.
ACCCAAATGGTGAACGCCGTCCGCCAATCTCCAGCCGCGGACGGATCCAAACAACGTTCCGGGTTCGACGAGCAATGAGCGATCCACTCGAACGAACCCAAGCCCAGAGGTACGGCTATCATCTGAGCCGATACTGCGCCCAACTGGTTGGCGTCACGATGACGGGGTTGCGTTGCGAGGGTCGCCATTACATACCGGACTCTGGCCCAGTGCTGGTCTGCTCGAATCACCAGAGCTTCTTTGATCCCGTGCTCATTGGGCTAGCCTGCCGCCGTCGCCTCAATTATCTAGCTCGCAAGACACTGTTCAATCATCGCGTTTTCGGCCACTTGATTCGTTTTTTCGACTCCATTCCCATTGAGCGAGATGGGTTGGGCATTTCGGGGATCAAGGAGACAATCAAGCGTCTCCGCCGGGACGAAATGGTGCTCATGTTCCCAGAGGGAACCCGCACGTCCGATGGTGAAATGCACCCGCTAAGACCCGGTTTCTGTTCCCTGGCCCGACGTGGGTCAACGACTTTGCAGCCGGTCGGACTTGATGGTGCTTACCAATGTTGGCCGCGACATGCCCGCTACCCCCGCCTCGGCCGTTTGGCCGTCGCATTCGGGCCACCGCTCAGACCAGCGGATTTCGTCAACTGGGACAATGATCAACTGATCGCTGAATTGGCCCACCGCATGCAAGAATGTCACGGTCGAGCTAGGTGTTTGCGGGCCTTGGGTTAACGACGGAATTACGGTCCGCGTCACCGCCGCATCGATACCATCCGCGGCAGGCGAGAGCACTCTTTTCGGACGTCCTGAAGTGGGTCACGGCAAGAACCGGCTTTTCGGGTCCGCTCCAGTGTTGTCCTCCGCGACCGGCAATGCTAGATTAGCGCGATTCGTCGCGACATTCGCTGGCCGAGCAAAAGTCGCCTCAACCCACATACCTCATTTTGTGCTATATCCGTCACGGCAACGGGTCGAGTCGCGCCGCTGGCAAGCGGCGCTGGGAATAACAATGGTCAACCGAAACCTCATTAGAAGCCTTGAAGGAGATGACCTCAGTCAGGCTCTCAGTGAAGTCCTGCCTGATGACATGGAATTTGACAGCTTAATCGAAAACGATAAATCGATCGATTTTGATGTCAACAAGATAGTGCCGGGCCGCGTGATTCAAGTCGACAGCGAAATGGTACTTATCGATGTCGGCCTTAAGAGCGAAGGCACTGTTCCGCTCTCCGAGTGGGGCGAGGAAGAAGAACCGCCGCAGCCCGGCGATACCGTCAAAGTCTTGATTGAGAACATCGAAGACGAGATGGGCGGCGTTGAGATCAGCAAGAAACGGGCTGAGATCATCGAACAATGGGAAAAGATCATTAAGGAGATCGAGGAAGGACAAGTGGTCACGGGCAAAGTCACCCGAAAAATCAAGGGTGGATTGCTGGTTGACATCGGCGTAAACGTATTCCTTCCAGCTAGCCAAGTTGATATTCGTCGTCCCGGCGACATCGGTGACTACATCGACCGCACGGTGCAGTGCGAAGTGCTGAAGATCGATGAAGTTCGCCGCAACATAGTCGTCAGTCGCCGGTCACTTATTGAAAAACAAAGAAAACGCGACCGCGAGGAGCTTCTCTCCACACTAGAAATCGGACAGACGCGCCCCGGCGTCGTCAAGAACATTGCCGAGTTTGGCGCTTTTGTGGATTTGGGTGGAATCGACGGCCTGCTCCATATCACCGATATGAGTTGGGAACGAATTGGCCATCCATCGGAAATGGTCAACATTGACCAGGAAATCGAAGTGGCGATCCTGGATATCGATCGGGAAAAAGAAAAAATCGCCCTCGGCCTCAAACAGTTGGGTGAGAATCCGTGGGACGCTGTGGTTGAGAAGTATCCGGTCAATACCAAGGTTCAGGGAACCGTGGTGAATGTGATGAGCTACGGTGCTTTCGTGAAGCTTGAACCCGGCATTGAAGGCCTGGTTCACATCAGCGAAATGTCGTGGGTCAAACGTGTCAACCATCCAAGCGACTTGGTTCAAATCGGCGACGAGATTGACGTTGTGATCCTAAGCGTGGACGCCAAGGGTCAACAGTTGTCGTTGGGTATGAAACAGACGCAGGAAAATCCTTGGGACAAGGTTGCCGATTCGTATCCCGTCGACAGTGTCGTGAATGGACGAGTCCGCAATCTCACCAACTACGGTGCATTTGTCGAATTGGAAGAGGGGATCGATGGTCTACTTCATGTTTCTGACATGTCGTGGACTCGAAAAATCAGCCACCCCAGCGAGATGTTGGAAAAGAGCGCCGAAGTCACATGCAAGGTCCTCTCGGTGGATCAAGATCGTCGACGAATCGCGTTAGGCCTTAAACAACTGCACGAGGACCCGTGGGTCAACGAGATCCCCAAAAAGTACCAACCCGGCCAGATCGTTTCCGGGACCGTTACCAAGATCACGAATTTCGGTGTGTTCGTCGGTCTGGAAGATGGGTTGGAAGGACTGCTTCATATTTCGGAGTTGGCCGACCACAAGGTTGAAAACCCCGAAGAAGTGGTCAAAGTTGGCGACGAAATCGAGGTCAAGATTCTCCGCGTCGACACCGACGATCGGAAAATCGGCTTGTCTAGGAAACGCGTCGAATGGGCCGAAGAAGACGAGGTGGCGGCAGCCGCGGCGACTGGCGGCGGCGGTGCTGCTGGCGAACGCAAGGGAGCGACGGACCAAGACCTCAAGGGTGGGCTGGGTGCGTCAGGTCCGCTCATTGACATGGGAACCATGCCGTCCGACGACAAGGTCGAAAACGCCTCCGAAGAAGCGGTAACCGAAGAAGCGGTAACCGAAGAAGCGGTAACCGAAGAAGCGGTAACCGAAGAAGCGGTAACCGAAGAAGCGGTAACCG